>JAXDBZ010000319.1:0-3971 GCA_034678345.1 Candidatus Eiseniibacteriota bacterium | reverse complement strand
GGCGTCGCCTCGGGGGCCGCCTCCATCTCCGGCGTGAACTCGAGCTCGCCGGGGGCCGCCCCCGGCGGCACCACGGGGTTCGCGGCCAGGTATTCGCGGGCCGCGGTCAGCAGCTTCTCCGCCGTCTTCTCGCCGATGCCGGGGATCTCGGTCAGCTTCTCGAGCGGCGCGCGCTCCAGCTCCTGCACGGTCTCGATGCCGGCCGAGATGAGCTTCTGCGTGGTCGCCTCGCCCAAGGAGAGCTTCTCGACCTCGACGCGGCTCGCCCGCTCCAGGTCCTGGCGCTTCTTCTCCTCGCTCTTGGCCACCAGGTCGATCTTCCAGCCGGTGAGGCGCGCCGCCAGCCGCGCGTTCTGACCGCCCTTGCCGATGGCCAGGGAGAGCTGGTCGTCGGCCACGATGACGACCATGCGCTTCTCGGCCTCGACCACCCGCACGTCCATGACCCGTGCCGGCGAGAGGGCGCGCGACACGAACACCGTCGGGTCCTGCGACCACGGCACGATGTCGATGCGCTCGCCACCCAGCTCGCGCACGATGCTCTGCACGCGCGAGCCCTTGAGGCCCACGCAGGAGCCGACGGCGTCCACGCGCGGATCGGTCGAGTAGACCGAGATCTTCGAGCGCGCCCCGGCCTCGCGCGCCACCGCCTTGATCTCGACGATGGCGTCGGCGATCTCCGGGACCTCGGCCTCGAACAGGCGGCGCAGGAAGTCCGGGTGCGTGCGTGACAGGATGACCTGCGGGCCCTTGGCCGAGCGGTCCACGTTGATCACCACGGCGCGCACGTAGTCGTTCTGGCGGTGGTAGGAGCGCGGGATCTGCTCGCGCGCCGGCAGGAAGCCCTCGGAGTGGTCGAGCTTGACGATCACGTTGCCGCGGTCCACCTGCTGGACCACGCCGCGCACCAGCACCCCGATCTTGTCCGCGTACTCCTTGAAGACGCGCTCGCGTTCGGCCTCGCGCACCCGCTGGATGAGCACCTGCTTCGCCGTCTGGATGGCGTTGCGGCCGAACTCCTCGACCCGCAGCGGGAAGACGAGGACGTCGCCCACCCTGGCGCTGCGGCCCTGCGGGAACACGCGGGCCTCCTCCACGGTGAGCTGCAGCGCCGCGTCCTCCACCACCTCGACCACCGTCTTGCGCAGCGCCACCGAGAGGGCCCCGCTCTCGTTCGAGAACTTGACCACGACGTCCGCGGTGGCGCCGTACTTGCGCCGCACGGCGCTGGCCAGGCCGACCTCGAGCGTCTCGATGAGCATGGCCCGATCCACGCTCTTCTCGCGCGTGATCTGGCTCAGCGCATCCAGGATTTCGTGGTTCATCGAGACCCTCCGTGCTCATGCCGGGACGCGGACCCGGACGCGGACGCGCCCCTGCCGCGCGCGCCCCGCACCTCCTCCCACGGATCCACGGCCAGCCGGACCGACTTCACCTCCGACCAGTCGAACCAGTGCTCCGTCCCGTCCTCGGTCCGCACCCCGCAGGTCTCCCCCGCGGGCCCCAGCAGCGTGCCGTCGAAGTGCCGCCGGCCGTCCCGGGGCGCCACGCTGACGAGCGCCACCCGGCGGCCGGCGAAGCGCGCCACCGCCGGCAGGTTCGTCAGCGGACGATCCATCCCCGGCGAGCTGACCTCGAGCCGGTAGCTGCCCGCCACCGTCTGGTTCATGTCGAGGCGGTCGGCCAGCGCGCGGCTGAAGGAGGCGCAGTCCCCCACCGTCAGCCCGCCCGGCTTGTCCAGCAGCACGCGCACTACGCGCTGCCGGCCCTGGACGACCAGCTCGACATCCACCAACTCGAAGCCCGCCTCGTCGGCCAGCGACGAGGCCAGCTGTCGGACTTCTTCTCGGACTTCCAACTTCGCTCCGGACAAGGACAAAAAACGGAGTGGTCGCACCGCCGCCCACTCCTTGGGCGGACCATAACCGACGCCCGGGCAATCGGCAAGTGCGGTTTCGACCCGCGCGGCCGCGAGTGGCCGGCCGGGATCGGCCGGGCCGGTCGCGGCGCCACCCAAAGCGCCACGGGGCAGCGGCTTGGCCGCGGCCGGCGGGCCGGCGGGCCGCCGTGGCCTTCAGCGGACCGGGCGGGCCAGGGGCGAGCGGTAAACCAGCCAGACGGCGACGCGGGCGACCTGGGCGAGGCTCGCCGCCGAGGTCTGGTCCGGCAGGTCGCGGTGGGTGTGCCAGGCCGGGTAGTCGAAGTCGATGATGTCCACGGCCGGCACGCCCGCCTCGAGCAGAGGGACGTGGTCGTCGGTGATGACGTGGCGGGGTTCGCTGTGGAACGCGGTCGCACCGGTGGCGCGCGCGCCCTCGAGCACCAGCGCCACCAGGTTCGCCGCGCGCTCCGCCGACTGGACCTCGGGGTGGATGCGCAGGTCACGGTCCCCCACCATGTCGAACAGGAAGGCGGCGCGCGGCTTCGGCTTCCCGGCCAGGCTCGCGGCGTAGTGCCGCGAGCCCTGGCAGAACTGTTCCGGAGCGCCGCGGGCCCCCTGGTCCTCGCCGTCGAAGAAGACCAGGTCCACGGCCACCCGCGGCGGCCGCCGGCTCATCGCCTCGGCGACCTCGAGCAGCACGGCGACGCCCGAGGCTCCGTCGTTGGCGCCCGGCACCGGCTGACGCGCCCGGACCGGATCGGGATCCTCGTCCGCCCAGGCCCGGCTGTCCCAGTGCGCGCACAGCACGATGTCGGCGGGGCCGGAGGCGCGCCCTCCCGGTCCTGGACCGAAGCGGGCGATCAGGTTCGTGAGCACGAGGGGGCGGCCGAGCGTCGAGTCGGTGAAGTCCTGCCGCTCGACCCGCCCGCCCAGGCGCGTCAGCTCGGCCTCCAACCAGCCGAGGATGCGGGCGTGCGCCTCGGTCCCGGGCACCCGCGGCCCGGCGGCGACCTGGTGCACGACGCGGGCCTGGGCCCGCTCGCCGTCCACCGGGGGCTCGTGACGGCCGGCGCAGGCCGCCGGTGCCGTGAGCGCGGCGGCGAGGAGCAGGAGGCGGAGGGCGCGGTCCATCAGAAGGTGAACTGGGCGCGCAGCTCGACGCGCACGTTCCGGCTCTTGATCTTGGTCACGCGGTTGCTGCTCTGGCCGTAGCCGAGGGACAGGTTGCCGGTGACGTTGGTGCTGAACGAGTAGGAGCCGGTGCCGTTGAGCGACAGCCGGTCGTCCTCGGCCGGGTACTTCGTCGCCAGCGGGTGCCGGCGCGAGTCGTCGGCGTACGTGACGGTCTCGCCCCGGTGGTACTCGTACTGGCCGGTGAGGCCCAGGCTCACGGTGGTGGACATCGTCTTCGCCTTGCCCAGCACGTTGACCTTCTGCCCCTTCGAATAGGAGCGGGTGACGCTGAAGTTGCTCGTGGTCAGGCGGTCGGTGGTGACCGAGTGGCCGGAAAGCAGGTTCTCGGTCTCGGTGACGCGCCGTTCGACCTTCAGCTCCGCCCGCGTGCCCCCCTTCAGGCTGCCGCTCAGGCCGAGCAGGGGGCGCCAGCTGCTGGTCACCGACCGGCCGGTGGGCGAGCGGCTGCTGTTCGCGTACTCGGTCATCGTCGAGCGGCTGTAGGCCGTGCGCAGCTGCGGGCTGGTGAAGAGGCGGTCGAGCCGCAGCACGCTGGGCACGCGGCCGTACTCGACGTCGAAGTCCGGGAAGCGGACGGTGCGCGCCTGGGTGCGGACGGCGTTCGTCTCGACCACCCGCTCGGTCAGCTCGAAGCGGGAGTTGGCCAGGCTGCCGAACGGAAGCCGCACGCGCGACCGGGCCGACGAGTGCCAGCTGCTCGTCACGTTCGCGCTGTTGCCGTACTGCGGGGCCGTGCGCAGCGTGTCGAGCCGGCTCGAGAGGCCGAACAGATAGGCGAAGCTGGGCGTGCCGGTGAGGCGGCTGTAGGAGCTGGTCCGGCTGAAGCCGGCGTTGGTCGTCACGTTGCCGAAGGCGCTGACCAGGCTGCGCCACGACGGCGGCGTCCAGATGGGCC
>JAXDBZ010000318.1:0-19878 GCA_034678345.1 Candidatus Eiseniibacteriota bacterium | reverse complement strand
GGCGTCGCGGCGCGCACCCCGGCGCGCAACGAGGCGCCCATGCCCTCGGCGTGCTCCGGGTTCACGACCGCGCGGCGACGGGGCGCGGGCGGGGGCGCGGGGAAGCCGGGCGCCACGACCACGAGCGTCTCCGCCACCTCGGGGGCCGCGGCCAGCGCCCCCAGCGCGTGCTCCCACAGGGCCCGGCCGCGCCAGAGCGCGAGCAGCTTGGGCGCGCCGAAGCGGCGCGAGGAGCCCGCGGCGAGCAGGATGGCGGTGAGGTGCACGGGCCTACCGGTGCGCGCCGGTGCCCTTCAGCTCGGGCGCGGTGCGCCGGTACTCGGCGAACAGCTCGGAGAGCCACTGCGCCCCGGCGAGGACGTCGCCGGGCCGCGTGCCGTCGGCGAAGGGCAGCACGCGCCCGTCCTGCTTGAGCACGCGCCCGCGCGAGACCACCGCGTCCACCTCGCTGCCGTCGACCGCCCAGATGAGGTTCTCCATCACGTTGTCGAGCCGCGTCGGCACCAGGTTCGGCCGGTCGAGGCCGACGAGAATCCAGTCGGCGCGCTTCCCCGGCGCCAGCTCGCCCTGGGGCTGCCGCAGGAACGAGGCCGGCACGCTGGTGATCATCTCGAGCAGCTGCCGCGCCGGCAGCACGGTGGCGTCCTGGCGCCGCGCCTTCTGGTACTGCGAGGCCAGTCGCGCCGCGCCGAGGATGTTCTGGTTGTCGGCCGAGCCCGAGCCGTCCGTGGAGATGGCCACCGGCACGCCGGCCGCCATCATCTCGATCACCGGCGGCATGCCCGAGCCGAGGATGGTGTTGGCGAGCGGGTTGTGCACCACCTTCGTCCCGGTGCGCGCCAGGATCTCGACGTCGCGCGGGCCGCAGTTCACCTGGTGCGCCAGCACCGTGTCGCCGTCGAGGATGCCGAGCGACTCGGCGAACTCGACCTCGCTCAGCCCCGGCTCGACCTCGGCGGTGAACCACGCCGTGGTCTTCGGCTCCTCGGCGCTGTGGATGTGGAACAGCGTGCCGTGCTCGCGCGCCCAGCGCTTGAGCGGCACCAGCATGGCGCGGCTGTTCGAGAAGAACTGATCGGGCCCCGGGCAGAAGCTCGTGCGCTCGAGACCCGGGATGTCCAGCGCCGCGTCGAGGCGGGCGATCGCCTGCTCCGGCTCGTCCAGCGCCTCGGCCACGTAGTTCCGGTCCTGGCCGCCGATGGCCACGATCATGGTCGTCCCCGCCGCCTCGTTGGCCTCGGCCAGCTCGCGCACGTGGAACTTGTTGAAGTTGCAGTGGTGCACCATGCTCGTGGTGATGCCGTAGTGGATGTCCACCAGCCGCGCCAACCGGTAGGTGATCAGGTGCGGCGAGGCGCCCATCTCCCGCGTCAGCCGCTCGCGCTCGGCGTTCAGGAAACGGGTGAAGGGGTTCACCGCGTGGTCGAGCCAGGCGGTGAGCGGCTCGTCCTTGGCGATGCCGATGAGGGGCTGCTCGTGATCGTGCCCGTGCGCCTTGACGAAGGCGGGCAGGAGCACGGCGCGCTGCCGCGGCGGCTCGGACGCCGCGTTCCCCGGCGGGCCGTCCGCGCCCCAGACGCTCAGCGCCGCGCCGCAACTCTCGCGGAGGCGCGCCCAGGTCCCGCCCGTCCACGGCCCCACCTCGCGGATGGTGTCGTCCTCGGTGAGCAGGTAGCCGTCCTGGATGCGCGCGCCGCGATCGGGAGCGGCCAGCGGTAGCACGAACTCGGCGCGGACCAGCGTGAAGCGGGGCGCGCTCACCTCTCGACCCCGCCGATGCGGCCCAGTCCGCGCAGGATCTTCTCCGGCGTGAACGGCCAGCTGCGCATCCACACCCCGGTCGCGTCGTGGATGGCCGCGGCGATGGCCGGCGCGGCGCCGTTGCAGGAGATCTCCGAGACCGACTTGCCGCCGTAGGGCCCGAACGGGTCGTCCGTCTGCACCAGCACGGCGCGGAACTCACCCGGCAGGTCGCGGATCATCGGGATGCGGTAGTCGAGGAAGTTGGCGTTCAGGCAGTGCCCCTGCGCGTCGAGGATGAGCCCCTCGAACAGCGAGTGGCCGATGGTCTTGAGCACGCCGCCGTACATCTGCCCGAGCGACAGCTCGGGGTTGATGGGCGTGCCGCAGTCCTGCAGGGCGAAGTACTTCTGCACCTCGACCGCGCCGGTGCGCGTGTTCACCGCCACCTGGCAGAAGTGCGCCCCGTAGGGGAACGCCGCCACGTCGGTGGTGAAGCAGGCGGAGGCGCTGAGCGGCCCCTCGCCCGTGCCGGTCACGGTGTGGCGCGAGATCTCGAGGTAGCTCACCGGCCGCGCCCCGCCCACGACCTGCGACGGGTGCGCCACCGACAGCCGCTCGGCCGGCTCGCCGAGGATCTCGGCGGCCACGGCGATGAGCTTGTCCTTGAGCGCCCGCGCCGCGTTCAGCGCCGCGTTGCCGGAGAAGAACGTGCCGCTCGAGGCGTAGGCGCCGTCGTCGTAGGGCGTGACGTCGGTGTCGGCGGCGATGAGCGCCACGTCGCCGATCTCGGTGCCCAGGCACTCGGCCACCAGCTTGACCACCAGCGTGTCGAGTCCGGTGCCGAGGTCGGTGCCGCCGCTGCGCAGCACGAAGGTGCCGTCGTTGAGCAGCGCCACCGTGGCGTTGGCCGAGTCGATGCCCGGCAACCCGGAGCCCTGCTGGATGATGGCCACGCCGTGGCCGATGCGCACGTCGGGGTCGTCGGCCGCCGGCTTCGCGCCCCAACCGATGAGCCGTGCGCCCTGCTCGAGCGCCGGGCCCAGCCCGCAGGAGACCACCGTCTGCGCCGTGGCCTCGCGGCCCTCGCCCAGGCACTTGAGGATCTCGAGCCGCGTGCCCTCGCGCACCCGGTTCTTCTCGAGGAAGGCGAGCAGGTCCATGCCCAGCGCGTCGGCCAGCTCGGCGCAGGCCAGCTGCATGGCGTAGGAGCCCTGCGGCGCGCCGTAGCCCTGGTAGGCGCCGGCCGGCGGGATGTTCGTGTACCAGCTCTGCACCTCGAAGCGCACGTTGTCGCAGGGCACGAGCGGCAGGCTCTTCGAGCACGAGTTCATCGGCACGGTGAGCGCGTGCGCCCCGTAGGGGCCGGTGTTGGCGCGCACCTTCATCTCGATGGCGGTGAGCGTGCCGTCGCGCTTCGCCCCGAGCCTGACGCCGATCTTCATCGGGTGGCGGGTGCGCGAGGCGGTGAACTCCTCCTCGCGGGTCAGCCGCCACAGCACCGGCCGGCCCGTCTTCCAGGTGGCGAAGGCCGCCACTTCCTCGACCACCAGGTCCTGCTTCGAGCCGTAGCCGCCGCCGATGCGCTCCTTGATCACCCGCACCCGGCTCTCGTTGATGCCCAGCACCCGCGCGACGATGCGCCGCACGTGCCAGGGCACCTGGGTCGAGGCGTGGACGACGAGTCGGTCGCCCTCGACGCGGGTGAACGCCACGTGCGGCTCGCGCGGCGTGCACTGCACCTGCGAGGTCTCGTACTCGCGCTCGACGGTCACGTCGGCCTCGGCGAAGCCCTTCGCCACGTCGCCGATGCCGTCGGCCACGCTGGCGGCGAGGTTGCGGCGCGGGTCGCCGCCGATGGAGAACTGATAGAGCACCCTGCCGTCGCGCGGGTCGGCGCCGGAGTTGTCGAGGTCCGGCGGCGCCCCCTTGGCGTACTCGACCACGGCGTTGTGCAGCACCGGCGCCCCCGGGGCCGACGCCGCCTCGATGCTCAGCACCGGCGGCAGCACCTCGTAGTCCACCGCGATCCTCGCCAGCGCCGCCTCGGCGATGGCCGGTGACTCCGCCACCACCGCCGCCACGCGGTCGCCGACGTGCAGCACCTTGCGCGCGAACATGCGGCGGTCGTACGGCGAAGGCTCGGGGAAGCCCTGCCCGGCGGCGTTGTACCAGACGTCCGGGCAGTTCTCGTGGGTGATGACCAGCACCACGCCCGGCATCGCCTCGGCCTTGCGCGTGTCGATGCGCCGGATGTAGGCGTGGGCGTGGGGCGAGCCCAGCAGCCGCAGGTGGCAGGTGCCGGGCACGATCATGTCCTCGACGTAGGCCTTCTCGACCCGCACCAGCCGCGCCCCGTCCACCTTGCGCGCCGGCTTGCCCACCAGCCGCAGGTCGGCGCGGAACTCCGGGCCCTTCGGCGCCGCGTGCGCCGGGTCGCGCAGGCGCTTCGCCGCCAGCTCGACCGCCGCGAACATCTGCTCGTAGCCGGTGCAGCGGCAGAACAGGCTCGAGAACGCGTCCACGATCTGCGCCCGCGTCGGCTCGGGGTGGCGCTCGAGCAGCGCCTCGGTGGCGAGCAGGAAGGGCGGCGTGCAGTAGCCGCACTGCACCGCGCCGACGTCGAGGAACGCCGTCTGGATGGCCGAGAGCGTGCGGTCGCGGCTCAGGTGCTCGACCGTGTGGATCTCGTGCCCGTCCACCTGCGGCGCCAGCAGCAGGCAGGAGTTCACCGGGCGGCCGTCGAGCAGGATGGTGCAGGCGCCGCACGAGCCCTGCCCGTCGCAGCCGTTGCGCACCGAGAGGATGTTCTCGCGCCGGAGCAGGTTGCGCACCCGCTCGTCGGGGCGCACCTCGAAGGTGCGCGGCACGCCGTTGACCTTGACCGAGATCCTCATCGCCGCGCCCCCTTCCCGGCCAGCGCATCGCGGAAGGCCAGCGCCACGACGGCCCCCGCCTCGTAGCGGCGGAAGTCGGCGCCGCCCTCGAACGAGTCGGCAGGGCGCACGGTCCGCGAGGCCAGCGCCTGCAGCTCGTCGAGCGGCGGCATCGGCCTGCCGTCCAGTGCCCGCTCCAGCCGCACCAGCCGCACCGCCGTGCGGGCCACGCCGCCCAGCGCCACCCGCGGGCGCCGGAGCACGCCGCGCCCGGCGGTGACCACGACCGCGGCGCTGACCAGCGAGCGGGCGTTGCCCGAGACGCGGAACGCGCGGCAGGCGGCCACGCGGTCCGGCTTCGGCCGCGGCACCAGCACCCTGGTGATGAGCCCGGCCGGCTTCGCGCCCAGCCACTCCGCCAGGGGGACGCGCCGCGCCCGGCCCGGCCCCGCCACCTCGAGCACGACCTCGAGCGCCAGCAGCATGGGCAGCACGTCGCTGTGCGCATAGCGGGCGCCGATGTGCCCGCCCAGCGTCGCCATCTCGCGCAGGTTGCGGCTCACCACCTGCGTCAGCGCGGCGCGCAGCGGCGCCGGCACGCGCCGGTCCTCGATCAGGCGCTGCAGCCGGCAGAGGGCGCCGATCTCGACGCGGCCCGGACGCACGGCGACGCGGTCCAGGCCCAGGCCGGCCAGGTGGACGACGTGCTGGGGCGGACCGCCCGATTCGGTCGAGTTGAGCCAGGTACCGCCGGCCAGCCAAGCCGCGCGCGCCCCGTAACGCCGCTTGAGACCGACCGCCTCGCGGACCGTGGCAGGCCGGTGGAACTGTTCGGTCATGGTCGAACCCCCGTCGGGACCCCGTCTCCTAGCGAACGGGTCATTGTAGGAGGGGTCGCCGGAAAATGGAACCATGGCGGCGCAGGCGGACCCGATGCACGTGGCGCAGGCGTGGCAGCTCGGACGCTGCGCATGCCGCGTGCCCGGGCGGCCGCGCCGCACGCCCTAGGCCCCCGCCACGGTGCGGACCTCGAACGCCGGCGGGCGCTCGAGGTGCTTCTTGACCGCGCACTGGTCGGCCGCGCGCACCAGGGCGGCGTGGTACTTCTCGGGGAAGTCGGGCGGCACGTGGATGTCGATGGCGATGCGTCCGATGAGGCCGGTCGCCGGGTCCCTCTCCACGCGCTGCGTCAGGCGGATGGCCTCGGTGGGGAGCCCCCGCTGGCGGCAGAAGCCGAGCACGTAGATGCCAGCGCAGGTGCCGATCGATGCGAGGAAGGTCGCGAAGGGCGTGGCCGCCGAACCCTCGCCGCCGCCCTCGGGCGGCTGGTCCGTGGGCACGGTGAAGGGGCCGAACTGGGCGTCCACGCGGGCGCCGCCCGGGAAGGTGATCGTCATCTCCATGGGGGTCCTCTCTGGGTTGGTCCGGGGCAGGGGCCGGTGTGTGCGGGGTACGGCAGGATCTCGTTTTCGGATGCGCGGCGGGCTCAGCCGGTTCCGCCCCGGCCGGGCGGGCATGATACGCTAGGGGCGGCCCGATGACACACGACCCGCTCGCCCGCGCGCAGGAGCGCGCCAGGAGGCTGCCTTGACCCCCACGAAGCGCACCGCGAACCGCCAGCTGGTCGCCGTCGTCGCCCTGCTCGGCCTGCTGCTGCCGGCGACGGCCTGGACCTGGGGCTCCGTCGGCCACCGCTACATCGCCGCCCGCTACTCGCAGCACCTGCCCGCGTACGTCGACGGCCTGCGCCTGTACGACAGCACCGTGTACGACCACGTGAACGACCCCGACACGCGCAAGTCCTACACGCCGGGCGAGGCCGAGAAGCACTACATCGACATCGACTGGTACCCCGGGTTCCTCGCCGGCACGCTCTCGCACGACCGCGCCACGCTCGAGGCCCAGTACGGCGCATCGGTGGTGACGGACCTCGGCGTGCTGCCGTGGGCCATCGGCGAGACCACGGCCGCGCTCACCGCGCAGTTCCAGGCGCAGTCGTGGAGCGCGGCGGCGCTCACCATCGCCGACCTGTGCCACTACGTGGGCGACGCCAACCAGCCGCTGCACTGCACCGTGAACTACAACGGGTACGATACCGGCCAGAACGGCATCCACTCGCGCTACGAGAGCACGATGCTCGGGACGTACGTGGGGCAGCTCAGCACCCCGGCGATGAGCGTGACCTACCACGCCGACGCCGTGGAGGCCGCGTTCGACGTCATCGGCGCGTCGTGGGCCAACGTCGCGCCCCTGCTCGCGGCGGATTTCGCCGCGCTCGACGCCGCCGGCGGCAGCTACAACTCGACCTACTACGCCACGCTTTGGGACCTGACGCGCGGCTTCACCCAGGCGCGCCTCGACACCGCCACCGTGTTGACCGCCTCGCTCGTCTACAGCGCCTGGCAGGACGCCGGGCGCCCGACCGTGCCCGGCTCGAGCGCCGAGGTGCCGTGGGAGCCCGGCTCGCTCGTGCAGCTCGCTGCCGGACCCTCGCCCTGCCGCGACGTGCTGACCGTGCGCTTCGCCGGCACGGGCCCGTTGAGCGTGGAGGTGTTCGACGTGCGCGGCGCGCGCGTGGCCCGGCTGGCCGACGGCGTGAGCGGCCCGGGCAGCGTGACCTGGCGGCCGGGTGCCGCCGGGGCCGGCCCGGGGCTCTACTTCGTGCGCCTGCGCGGGCCGGCGCTGAACCTGGTGCGGCGCGTGAGCGTGATCGGCTAGGGACGTGCGGCGGTCCACCTCGCGGCCCCGCGCTCCGTGGCGCCGGCCGCTCGGGCTGGCCCTGGTCATCGCCGCCGGCGTGGCTGCCGCGATCCTCCTCCGCTCCTCGCCGACCGGCCACGCGCCGGCCGGCGCCCCGCCCGACTCCCAGGTCACGCGTCCGCCGGCCGCCGCCGCCGAGCCGGACGCCTCCCGTGCCGCCTGGCGCACCTGCGAGCGCGTCCTCGATGGCGACACGATCGTCCTCGACGGCGACGAGCACGTGCGCCTGATCGGGGTGGACACGCCCGAGAAGGACGACGTCCGGGCCGAGGTGCGGCAGCTCGCCCGTCAGGCGACCGCGTTCACGCGCGGGCAGGCCGCCGGGCGCCGGGTGCGACTGGAGTACGACCAGACGCGCCGCGACAGGTACGGTCGCACGCTCGCCTACGTGTACACCGAGGACGGCTCGATGCTGAACGCCGAGATCGTCCGCCGCGGTTTCGGGTTCGCCTACCTGCGCCACCCGTTCCGCTACATGGAGCGGTTCCGCGCCTACGAGCGGGAGGCCCGGGCCTCGCGCGCCGGCCTCTGGGGCTCGGAAGGCGGGCGGGAGCTGAAGGCGACCGGGCGGCAGACGAGGGGGTGAGGGGCCGGGCGTCTTCCCGCACAGCTCCGGACCCGTTACATTCACCGCTCCCGCCCCCCGGAGGCCGCGCGTGAGCCTGAACTACCGTCTGTCCAAGTCCCGCTACACCGCCGGGCTGCAGTGCCACCGCCAGCTGTGGTGGCGCGTGCACGAGCCCGACGCCCCCGAGCTGGTGCCCGACCCCGGCACGCAGGCCATCTTCGACCGGGGCACGCGCATCGGCGCGCTGGCCCGCACCTACGTGCCGGGCGGCACGCTCATCGATCTCCCCTACGACCAGTTCCGGGGGAAGGTCGAGGCCACCGCCGCCGCGCTGGCGGCGAAGGCGCCGGTGATCTACGAGGCCTCCTTCTCGGCGGAGCGCGTCTTCGTGGCGGTGGACATCCTCGAGCGCCTGCGCGGCGGGCACGGCCTCATCGAGGTGAAGTCCTCAACCAGCGCCAAGCCCGAGCACCTGCCCGACGCGGCGGTGCAGGCGCACGTGCTGGGGCGCGCGGGGCTCGAGGTGCGCAGCGCCGAGATCATGCACCTGAACCGCGCCTGCACCTATCCCGACCTACGCGACCTCTTCGGCCGCACCGACGTCACGAGCGAGGTCGCCGCCCTGCTGCCCGAGGTCCCGGGACAGGTGCGCACGCTGCTGCGCATGCTCGAGGGACCGCTGCCCGAGGTGCCGATCGGCCCGCACTGCTCGACCCCGTACGAGTGCCCGTTCCAGTCGCGCTGCTGGAAGGGCGTGCCCGACGACCACGTCACGACGCTCTACCGCATCGGACAGAAGGCGTGGGAGCTGAAGGCGCAGGGCTGGCACTCCATCGCCGAGCTGCCGGCGAGCCTGAGCTTCAACGCGACGGCCGAGCGGCAACGGCGCGCCCTGCGCACCGGGAGGATGGTGGTCGAGCCGGGCCTGGCCGCCGCGCTCGCGCCGTTCACGCCGCCGCTGGCGTTCCTCGACTTCGAGACCATCAACCCGGCAGTCCCGGTGTGGGACGGCTGCCACCCGTACGACAGCATCCCCGTCCAGTTCAGCTGCCACCGGCTCGGGCGCGACGGCGACCACGTGCACGTCTTCTGGCTCGCCGACGGCCCGGGCGACCCGCGGCCGGCCATCGCCGAGGCGGTCATCGCGGCCTGCGCCGGGGCGAAGGCGGTCGTCGCCTACAACGCCGGCTTCGAGAAGGCCCGCCTGCGCGAGCTGGGTGCCACCCTGGGCGGGAAGACGGCCCGGGCGCTCGAAGGCGTTGCCGCGCGCCTCGTGGACCTGCTGCCGGTGGTGCGGGACCACGTCTACCACCCCGACTTCGGCGGCGGCTTCAGCCTGAAGGTCGTCCTGCCGGCGCTGGTGGATGGCCTGAGTTACGAGGGGATGGATATCGCCGAGGGCGACGCGGCCACGCGCGCGCTGGAGCGGCTGCTGCTGCACGGCGAGACGCTGGACGCGGCGGAGAAGGCGCGACTGCGCGAATCGCTCCTGCGCTACTGCGAGCTGGACACCTGGGCCACGGTGAAGCTGCTCGAGCGCCTGCGCGGGCTGGCGGGCCGTTAGGCTCCGCTCAGCCGCCGATCCGCTCCAGCACCACCCGCGCCGTCCCGCTCAGCCCCCGCGGGTCGAGCGCCCGCTCCAGCTCGCGCGCCAGCGCCTGGCGCTCGTACAGCTCGTCGAGCGCCTCGGGCGGCAGGTCCCACCACGCGGCGGGCGGCACGAAGCGGCCCTCGGCATCGCGCTCCCGGAACGCGGTCACGCAGCTCTCGACCAGCAGGTCGTTCTGACGCTCGCTCATGACAGGATCTCCCGCAGGTCCAGCCCCTTGCCCTCGAGGCAGGCGGCGACCTGCTTGCGCGCCCGGGCGACGTTCTGCAGGAAGGTGTTCGAGGTCATGCCGAGCGTCTGGGAGAGCGCCCGATTGGCCCGGTGCCCGAACCGCAGCACGATCTCCAGCGCGCGCCGCGGCTGCCCGGCCAGCTGCTCGAGGCACTCCAGGATGGCGCGGCGCAGCAGGGGGTCGGCCGGCGGATCCGTCCACGCGGGCTCCGGCGGGTCCCCGGCCGGCAGGTGCACCTCGCGCCCGTAGCGCCGCGCTTCGTTGCGGGCGAGGTTGCGCGCCATGCCGATGGCGAAGCGCAGGGAGGCGTCCTCGCCGCTCAGCTCCCGGCTGGCGTCGCGGGCCAGCACCCACATGCGCATCAGCGTCTCCTGGACCACGCCCTCGACGTCCACGGCGCGCGCGTAGGGCCGGAGGCTCGCGCGGATGGGGCGCTCGACGCGCCCCACCCACTCGGCGAACCCGCCTTCGTCACCCAGGCGGGCACGGGCGAACGCCCGGTCGAGATCGGTCACGATTTCGGCGTCTCCCCCGCGACCGGCGGCAACCGGACGTCCAGCACCAGCCGGGCGCGCGCGGGCTCGCCGCCCGGCCGCTCGGCGGACCAGCGCAGCGCGACCGCGCCCGCGGGGGGCCAGGCCGGCTCGGTCTCGAGACGCAGTGCGAGCCGCACGATCATGCCGCTGGCGTGCGGCCCGGTTGGACTGCCGAGCTCCCGCACCACCCGCGCCTTGTCGAAGAACCCACCTCCGGCCACGACGTACACCGCGTCGTCCGGCAGGAGCAGGCCGTCGAAGGGCACCTCGAACTCCACGACCAGCGTGTCGTCGGGCTCGCGCACGGCGTTCACGCACCGGACGTGGACCTCCTCCCAGGGCACGACGGGTCCCGTGGGCGGTGCCGGCGTACCCCGGGCGACCTCCTCCGACCCGTCAGCGACCGACGGCCGCTCCGCCCACAGCATCCTGGACCCGCTGGCCCACCTCGCCATGCTCGGCCGGGCCATCTCCATGAGATCGGCGCTGAACACCGCGGGGTAGCCCGGCACCAGCCCCACGCCCGCGGCCGAGACGCCCGCCGGCAGCTCGACCGCCAGTCGCTCGCGCCGCCTGGGCAGCTTCGGGTCCACCGAGGGCTCCTCGGCGATGGCCACCAGGCTGGTGCGCCGGCTGACGATGCGGTGCCGCAGGGCGACCTGCTCGATGCGCTGCAGCAGATCGTCCGGGCGCGGATGCCCGAACAGCTCGGCTTCCAGGTCCGTCACGACCTCGCGGCCGAAGAGGGCCCCGATGGGCAGCGGCGTCGAGACCGGGCCGCCGGTCGCTCCCGCCGCCGGCACGTCGAGCGTCGTCTGCCATTGCTCCCCGACCCCGGCCAGCCTGCCCGTCACCACGACCCTTCCGCCCGCGACACTCATCTCGACGGGGACGACGAGCGGCCGACCGGCGAAGACGTCGAGGATCGCGCCTGTCGGGCACAACTCGACCGCACCGCCCTCCACGACCAGGTCGGTCAGCACCGGCCGCGTCGTAGCCGCGTCCAGCCGCTTCGCCGCAGCGTCCGCGGTCGTCTCGTCGCCCGCCCACAGCTCGACGCCACGCCCGGCGCGCGCGATGCCGTGGAGGAGCGTGCGGTTCGGGACCGCGCCGATCCCCACGGCGTGCAGGCGCACGCCCCGCTGGGTCCGCCGGGCGACCCGTCCGACGACCTCGCCCTCGAAGCCGATGTAGCCGTCCGTCACCAGTACGACCTGCCGCTGGGCGTCGTCGCGCAGCGACCGCAGCGCTTCGTCCACGGCGCGGAGCATCTCCGTGCCGCCGCCGGCCCGCAGACCGCTCAGCGCCGCCAGGGCCGCGGCCAGGCTCTTCTCGTCGAAGTCCACCAGGCCGCTCGTGAGCTTGCGCACGTCGCTCGCGAACGACAGGATCTCGAAGCGGTCGCCCGGCTCGAGGCCGCGCAGCAGCTCGCCCACGACCCGCCCGGCCAACCGCAGCGGCTCACCGCTCATCGAGCCGCTGGCGTCGATCAGCACGGTGACGTCACGGCGGAACGCGGCCTTCGGCGCGGCCGGCGGCACGATGGTCAGGAGACCGTAGCGCCCGTCATCGCCCGCGAGGCCCCTGCCCTCGACGAGGCGCACGCCCACCTCGCCCGTGCAGGCGCTCCAGCGCAGGGCGATGTCGCGATCGAGCCGCTGCGCTTCGGCGAAGCGCACGAGTGTGCCGTCGAGGCCGGCCTCGCACACGAGCTCGTGGCCGTGCGCGACGACGCCGGCCGCCGTGGCGGTGGCGTCCGCGATCAGCATCCCCAGCTCGACGCGCGTGGGGATGCCGCCCGTCGCGTCGCGGTCCGCGTCCAGCTTCTCCGCGTCGCCCACGCGTCCCGGCGCGCCCTCGTAGCGCACCCCGACCACGGTCGGGAAGCGGTACTCCCACCGCGGCGCCTCGCCGTCCAGGCCGGCGAGGAACGCGAGCGGCTGCAGCACCTCGATGCTGACCTCCACGTCGGTCTTCCCCGGCACGTTGCCCAGGCGTTGCGTGAAGGTGTCGGCCCGCTCCTGCTCGAGCAGCCCGGCGGTGCGCCCCTCGTAGAGCGCCCGGCGGTAGTCGGCCTCGGCCTTCTCGCGCGGCTCGATCTCGCCGCGGACGACCTTCTCGCCGATCCGCACGACGTAGCCGAGCACCGCCCCGTCGGCCGGCAGGGGCAGGGTGTAGACGACCTCGAGCGCCTCGTCGTGGGGGTTCCGGAAGCGCTGGACGAGCCGGGAGAGGGCGATGCCGCCCTCGGCGCGGCCCTCGAGCCGCACGGACTCCAGCGGGTAGGTCCTGCTGTCCACCGAGACGAGCCCGGGGCGCTTCGGCGCGGTGACTTCCACGGTTGCCGGGTCCATTCCTCTTCCCTCCTCCGTCTGCTGCCACGGGCCGGCGCCGGGGGCTCCAGGCGCCTGCGGGACCCGGGCTACATCCCCCTATGTCGCGGAGGGCGGGTTTCGTGACATGGTACCGCAGACGTTCAGGCGGCGGGCCGGGACGGGTCCTCCGCGGCGGGCGGCGCGCCGGTCCGCAGCAGGGCGGGCCGGCCGATGAGCAGCAACCCCCAGGCCAGCAGCGGCAGGGCGAGGATCCACACCGCGCTCGTGGGGCCGGCGGCCTGCCCGACCGCGCCGGCGAGGATGCTGGCGATGGGCATCATGCCCATGAAGGCCAGCACGTAGAGGGCCATGATGCGGCCGCGCAGGCCGCGCGGCGCCGCCACCTGCATCGAGGTGTTGACCAGCGAGGTGACGGCGAGCAGCGCCCCACCCGCCAGCGCCGAGAGGATCAGCAGCAGCCACAGCCAGCGCGCCAGGCCGAAGGCGGCGAGCAGCACGCCCAGCGCGACCAGCGCCAGGGGGATGATGCGCTCGCGCCGCACGCCGGCGGGCAGCGCGGCCACCACCAGGGCGCCGGCGACGGCACCCAGCCCGTTCGCCGCCATGACGTATGCCACCTGGCGCGACAGCTCGGCCCCGGTGTGCCCGAGGGCGGCGCTGACCACCGCGGGCAGCAGCACCATGTAGGGAAAACCGAACAGCACGGCGAACGCGGTGGTGAGCACGAGCAGGCCGACCGCGCGGTCGTCCCGCGCGCAGCGCACGCCGGCGGTGAGCTGACGCCAGGGGCCCTCGCTCCCGGCGCCGGCCGGGGCGACCGCCTCCGGCGCGTGGTGGCCGTGGGTGCGCATCGCCAGCAGCGCGGCGATCACGAACAGGAAGCTGGCCGAGTTCACGAAGAAGACCTCGCCCATGCCGGCGCCGGCGAGCGTGAGGGCGGCCGCGAGCAGCGGCCCGAGCAGGCGCGAGGCCTGGAACTGCGCCGAGGTGAGGGCGATGCCGTTCATGAGCAGATCGCGCGGCACGAGGTCGGGCATGAGCGACTGGAAGGACGGGGCCTGGAACGCCATGAACACGCCGACGACCAGGCCGAGCGAGCAGACCCAGACCAGCGAGACGATGGGATCGTGGGGACCGAGCCGCCCGGAGTTGTACAGCAGGCCGAGCGCGGCCGCCTCCACCAGGAGCACGCACTGGATGACGACCAGCATGCGGCGACGGTCCACCCGGTCGGCGATGGCGCCGGCCGGCAGGGCGAGGAAGAGCGTGGGGATGCCGCTCAGGAAACCGACCAGCCCGAGGTCGAACGACGAGCGGCGGAAGCTGAACACCACGATGCTGAGCGCGTACATCTGCATCCAGGTGCCGACGTTGCTGACCAGCGAGCCGGCCCAGAACAGGCGGAAGTCGCGGTGGCGGAACGACTCGAACATGGCGGCCGGGGCTAGACGATGCCGCCCACGTAGGCGCCGTCGCGCATCAACTCCGTGACGCGACCGTCGGCGTCCACGAGGTCCACGCGCTTTGGCAGGACGCGCGGCTGCAGCCCGGGCAGGTAGATGCGGTCGATGTGCACCACCGCCTCGGGCTTCGAGAAGCGCGCCGCGCCCACCTGCCCGCCGAAGTGGTCGCTGCGCCCGAAGGCGATGTGCAGCCCGAGCTTCTCGTCGAGCAGGATCTCGCCGCACGGCTCGACCCCCAACTCCGCCAGCACGCCGAGGCCCAGCTCGGCGAGGTTGCCGTAGGCCGGCTCGGCGGCGAGCCAGCGCGCCTGCTCGAGGGCCGCGGCCCCCTCGCCCTCGGCCCGCACGGCGACGTTGCGCTCGATGCCGAAGCGCACGACCTCGTCGCCGAACTGCACCGGCAGCGTTCCCGCCGAGCGGCTCGGCTCGCCCGCCACCTCGCCCTCGTAGGGCACGATGTAGGCCTCGCCGGAGGGCAGGTTCCCGGCGGTGCCCGGCTGGTCGAGGATGCCGTCGGAGGCGTGCGCGGTGCGATGGCGCAGGTCGAGGAGCAGCTCGTGCTCCTGCCTCCCGTCCACGACGAAGAGGAAGCGCGCCTCGACGGCGCGGTCGAGCAGGCCCTTCATGATGGCCACGCGCCGGCGCACCTCGCCGTAGTCGAGCCGCAGCGCCGGGATCATCCCGGCGGTGAAGCCGGGCATGGTGGCGGCGCGGAAGCCGAAGCGCCTGCCCAGCAGCTTGAGCGGCGCGGTGGCCGAGAACTGGGTCGGGGCGAGCAGCACGGAGTGCGAGCCGAGCACCTCCTCGAGCGGCACGCCAGCCGCCGGGTCGAGACCCTCGGCGCCCGCCGGCGGTCGCTCCACCAGCCACACCTTCGCCGGCAGGTCGCCGTTGTTCGTGCCGACGTTCGGGTACGCGACGAGGCTCACCTCCATGCCCAGCGCGTCGCGCCGCGCCCGCAACTCGTCCGCCCAGCCGGCCGCCATCTCGCGGCGCTCGCGCCATTCGGGCCGGTCGGGCGTGCGCGCGTCGGGCAGGTCCACGAGGATGCCGACGCGGCGGTCGGCGGGCGTGACGGCGAAGACGCGCCGGATGAGGGCGATCAGCTCGTCGGCCTTCAGTCGTTCGTTCATCGCGGGCTCCAGGTCGGTGCGGGGCTTGGCGTTGCCGGGCCCGGCGGGCCCGGTGCCGCACACCCTACCACGCCGGCCCCGGGGCTGGGCTATGCTCCGCGCATGAGCCGGCACCTCGAGCCCTTCGACGGCCCCGCCGCGCCCGCGGGCGAACCCCGCGTGGACGGCGTGGCCATCGTCTACCGCCTCTACGACGTCGGCTACGAGATCCACCTCGACCGCGTGGCGGGGCTGCTGGCCGGCAGCGCCCCGGAGCGGCCGCGCCTGGTGCGCGGTGGGGCGCAGGCCATCCACATCCCCAACCCGCCGGTGAGCGTGAGCCTCGGCTGCGAGACCGTGACGATCGCGGGCGCCCCGCGCGAGGTCGAGTTCGCCGCCCGCGTCTTCGACTTCGGCGTGGTCTCGCTGCGCGGCCGGCTGGTGGCCCCGCCCGACCTGCCGTGGAGCGGGTTCGTGGCGCTGGGCACGGCGGTCGCCGTCGCGCCGGAGTGGGCGGAGGTCTTCGCCCGGGTGCGCGAGCGGCTGCTCGGGCGCATCGCGCCGGCCATCGAGCGCCGCGGCGAGGCGCCGGTGACCGAGGACTACGTCGTCTTCCGCGTGAACCGACTCGCCGACGCCGCCGGGGCACGCCTGCCCGCCGATGCCCTGCGCGACGAGGACATCGCCCGGCTGCTGGTGGGCGAGGCGCGCCCGCTCGCCGCCGCCACCCGGCGCGACCTGCTGTCGCCGCGCTTCTCCTACTTCGAGGACGACCTGGCGGTGCTCACCTGGAACGCGGCGCTGGTGGTCGAGCCGGTGGTCGAGGACACCGACGTCCAGTACGTGCTGGAGTTCGCCAACGCGCAGCTGCTCGAGCTGCGCTTCGACGACGCCATGCTCGACGCCGAGATCCCCGAGATCACCACGCGGGTGGCCGAGGCGCGGCGGGGCTTCCACCTGCTCGGGCACCGCTTCAGCCGGCTGCTCGCCGATCTGCACACGCGGATCGCCGACGTCACCGAGCTGGTCGAGCGGGCGGAAAACGCGCTCAAGATCACGGACGACGTCTTCCTCGCGCGCATCTACGCGGCGGCGCTGGAGGTCTTCCGCGGCGCCACCTGGCGGCGGGGCATCGACCGCAAGCTGGCCATCCTGCGCGACAGCTACGGCATGCTCGAGACGGAGTCGCAGGCGCGCCGCTCCGAGATGCTCGAGGTGATCATCATCCTGCTGATCGCCTTCGAGATCGTGCTCACCCTGCTCGGACACTGACGCGAAAGGCGGCCGCGGGTCGCCCCGCGGCCGCCCGGTGGCCCGGCCGGCTCAGTCGTCGCAGCCGCCGCCGCCGAAGCCCACGCCCTCGAAGGAATAGGTGATGCTGGCGAAGACCTGCCCGCTCGCGGCGGTGCCCACCAGCTCCTCCGCCGCCTCCCGCGGCCGCGCGTAGCCGCCCATCAGCCAGGCGCTCCAGTTCTCGTTCAGCTCGCGGTCGATGACCAGGTCCACCTCGTCGGCGAAGCCGCGGCCGACCCCCTCCGGCAGCCCGCCCCAGCTCGCCCCGCTGTCGAGGTCGAGCCGGTGCAGCAGCAGGCGCAGCGAGCCCTTCTCGCACGGCGACCAGCCCAGCTCGAGCTTCCAGACGCGCGTGTCGCTGTTCGTCAGCAGCGTGGAACCGACCAGGTCGGCTGCGTACCACTGCGACCAGTCGTTCCAGCGGAACTGCCACGTCTGGTAGGCCTCGTCCTCGCTCGTCGAGGGGTCGTCGCCCGAGAACTGCAGGTACTGCACCTGTGCGTAGGGCTCGCCCGGCAGGGCGAACGTCCAGGTCGCGCCCAGGTGCCCGCCGCGGCCGGCGAGGTCGGTCGTGCCCAGCTCGCCGTACTGCTGCACGAGTTCCCCGGCCAGCCGCGCGCCGCCGCAGCCCAGCGCGCCGCGCACCGACACCGCGCGGGCGTCGAGGTCCATGGTGCCGTCGTCCTCGCGCTGGAACCAGGCCAGCGCCAGGGTGCGGTCCTCCCCCGCGCTCCAGGCCAGCTCGGCGCCGCCGAGGACGCCCTTGACTGTGGCCCCCTCGGAGCCGAAGGACGGCGACAGCCGCGCCGCAAAGGCCAGCGCGTGCCAGGGCCCCAGCCCCCAGTCGGCCTTGACGCCGTCGTAGAAGTTGAGCGGGATGTTCCACAGCGTGGCCTTCGTGTCGTAGTAGCCGTCGCCGATGACGAACCCGTCGCCCACCTGGATGTCCTGCCGGCCGGCCGTCAGGTTCAGCCCGCCCCCGCCGAGGTCCGTGACGCCGACGGCGAGTTGGTCCACGCGCCCGTCGGCGACGCCGTCGGTGCCGAAGTAGTCGGTGGCGAAGGTGGACATGACCACGGCGCCGGCGCTGACCCACAGGCCCTGCGGCAGGCCGTAGTGGAACCGCAGCCGGCTGAGACCCTCGCCCCACGAGTAGTTCTTCCGGTCGGGATCCTGGGTGATGCCCCAGTCGGCGCCGAAGTAGGGGTGGTTCGCGTGGTGGTACGAGGCGGTGAACTCCACCCCGTACGACAGCCCCGCCGGCACCCCCGCCGCCTCCTCGTCCTGCGCCCACGCCATGCCGGCCGCCAGGGCGAGCACGGCGCACCCGATCGCCAGCCACGCGAGCGGCCGGCCTGAGCGTCCTTCCCTCATGTTCCCCTCCGTCATCGAGCGGCCTTGATCTCGTCCCAGATCTTCGCGTACTTCGCGTTGTCCGGGCCGAGGTCGCGGATCACTTCGCACTTCGCCTGCACCGCCGGGTCGAGCTTCACCGCCGGGTTGTCCATGAACGACGCCGGCAGCCTGGCGAACGCGCCGGTGTTGGGACACAGGTACATGATCGCCTGGCTGTTCGCCACCGCCACGTCGGGGTCGTGCAGGAAGTCGATGAAGCGGTAGGCCAGGTCGGTCGCCGCCGCGCCCTTGAGGATCACCAGGTCGTCGCAGGAGACCGACAGCCCCTCCCGCGGTGCCACGAACGTCACCTCGGGGTTCTCCGTCTGCGCCGAGAGCAGGTCGCCGCTGTAGCCGTGGACCAGCAGGAACTCGCCCGAGGCGATGCCGCTCTTGTACTGCTCGTTCTCGAACTTGGCGAGGTTGTGCTTCCAGCGGATGACGACGTCGCGGGCCTGCGCCAGCTCGGCGTCGTCCGTGGTGTTCAGGCTGTAGCCCAGGAACTTGAGCGCGGCGCCGATGGTCTCGCGCATGTCGTTCAGCATCGTCATCCGGCCCTTGAGGTCGGCACGGTCGAACACCGCCCAGGTGGGCTCGACGTCCTTCACCTTGCCCTCGAGGTAGGCCAGGCCGGTGTTCGTGAGCATGTACGGCACGCTGTGCTTCATCTCCGGGTCGAGCGCAATCTTCAGATAGCCCGGGTCCACGTTCGCCAGATTCGGCAGCCGGGCGTGGTCGAGGTCGAGCAGCATGCCCTGCTGCGCCATGATCGCCACGAAGTAGCTCGACGGGGTGACGATGTCGTAGCCCGAGGCCCCGGCCTTGAGCTTGGCGTACATCGCCTCGTTCGAGTCGAACGTGTCGATGACGACCTTGCACCGGTTCTCCTGCTCGAAGCGCTGCACCACCTCCGGAGCGATGTAGTCGGCCCAGGTGTAGACGTGCAGGGTCCGGGCGCCGGGCCGGGCGCAGCCGGTGGCCAGGCCCGCCACGGCCAGCACCGCAAGCGCTCCGACGAGTCCGCGGTTCATGGTTTCTCCTCCAGCAGCCGCTGGCTGAGCCAGACGGTGGTCACGGTGAGAGCGAGCAGCAGCGTGGACAGGGCGTTGATGAGCGGCGGCGAGCCGTGCTTGATCATGCTGTAGATCCGCAGCGGCAGCGTGGTCGTCCCCGGGCCGGCCACGAAGAAGGTGATGACGAAGTCGTCCACCGAGAGCGTGAACGCCAGCAGCGCTCCGGCGGCGATGCCGGGGGCCAGCAGCGGCAGCAGCACCCGGCGGACGGTGGTCCAGGAGTCGGCGCCCAGGTCACGGGCCGCCTCCACCAGGCCCCAGTCGAAGTCCTGCAGCCGGCCGAGCACGACCATCGCCACATAGCTGACGCAGAAGGTGACGTGCGACAGGACGATGGTCAGGTAGCCGAGGTGCAGCCCCACGGCGACGAAGAACAGCAGCAGGCTCATGCCCATGAGGATCTCGGGCACCACGAGCGGCGCGTAGACCAGCAGGTAGTGCGCGCCCTGCAGGCGGCTGCGGTAGCGGTCGAGCGCCAGCGCCGCGGTGGTGCCGAGCAGGCTCGAGATCACCGTCGCCGCCAGGGCGATGCCCAGCGTGTTGCCGAGGGCGTGCCAGATCTCGCCGGCGTGCCACAGCCGCCGGTACCAGGCGAAGGTGAACCCGGTCCACTCGCCGCCGAAGCGCGAGGCGTTGAACGAGTTGAGCACCAGCACGAACACCGGCAGGTAGAAGAACAGCAGCACGAGCACGGTGATCGCCCGCGGCGTCAGGCTACGCTTCATGGCTCGCCCCCCCGGCATCCCAGGACGGAGACGGGGGCCCGGACCAGCAGCTCCCGCGAGTCCGCCCGCAGCCGGGCGAAGCCCGGGCCGGCGGGAGCCCGGCGAGGAAGAGCGAGCGGAGCGGGGACGGCGGAGCGAGCGTGGCCGTGGGAGCTGCTGG
>JAXDBZ010000317.1:0-13602 GCA_034678345.1 Candidatus Eiseniibacteriota bacterium | reverse complement strand
AAGAAGATCGCCGCCCTGGCGGCCGGACTGGCTACGCCGGCGGGAGGCTCGTGCCTGGTGCTGCACGAGTCGGAGGCCGACACGCCGCGCAAGAGCCTCGAGCCGCTCCGGGCCGCGGCCGGCCTGCGCTGGGTCGCCGAGCCGCCCGACCGGGCCGGTCTGCTGCGGTGGGGCGCCGCGCGCCTGGCCGGCAGCGACCTCGACATCGCCCCGGGTACGATCGAGGCGGTGGCCGACGCCTGTGAGGGCGACCCGCTCACCTTCTTCAACGAGCTCGAGAAGCTCGACGCCGTCGCCCCGGGCGATTCCCGCGGGCGCCGGCGGGTGACCCCCGCGGACGCCGCCGCGCTGCTCGCGCCGGTGGTGGGCGCCGACCTGCCGGCCTACCTATCGGCGGTGGCGCTGGGGCGGCCCCGCGAGGCGGGGCGCGCACTCTCGCGCCTGCTCGCCGCCGGGGCGGGGGAGGGGGCGGTGCTCTTCTCGCTCTCGAACCTGGTGGGTGGCGCGCTCGGCGGCTGGTCGCGCAATCCGCCGCTCAGCGCCGCGCTGGCCCGGCGGCGCCCGGCGAAGCGGCTGGCAGCGGCCCTCGACGCCCTGTACCGCGCCGAGGCGGCCTGGAAGAGCGGCCGCGCCGACGTCGTGGCGGTGCTCGAGCAGGCCACCCGGACGGTCTGCGCCGACTGAGGCGCGGGGGCGCGACGCGTGACTCGCGCCGCGCCATGCCGTACTCTGCGGCATCCTGACGCATCGCCCATTCTCCGGGACCCTGGACGACCATGAGCCACCACTATCCGTTCGCCGAGGTCGAGCCGCGCTGGCAGGCCTACTGGGAGGAGCACCGGTCCTTCCGGGCCGAGGAGCCCTGCGCCCGGCCCAAGTACTACTGCCTCGACATGTATCCGTACCCCTCCGGGGCGGGCCTGCACGTCGGGCACGCCGAGGGTTACACCGCCACCGACATCGTCTCGCGCTACAAGCGCATGCGCGGCTTCAACGTCATGCACCCCACCGGCTGGGACGCTTTCGGCCTGCCCGCCGAGCAGTACGCCATCAAGACCGGCGTCCACCCGGCCATCACCACGGCCCAGAACATCGCCAACTTCCGCCGGCAGATGAAACGCATCGGGCTCTCGTACGACTGGGAGCGCGAGGTGGACACCACCGACCCGGACTACTACCGCTGGACGCAGTGGATCTTCCTCAAGCTCTTCGAGCGCGGCCTGGCCTACGTCGCCGAGGTGCCGGTGAACTGGTGCCCCGAGCTGGGCACGGTGCTGGCGAACGAGGAGGTCGTGGACGGCAAGAGCGAGGTCGGCGGCTTCGACGTGGTGCGCCGCCCGATGCGCCAGTGGGTGCTCAGGATCACCGCTTACGCCGACCGGCTGCTCGAGGACCTGAAGCTGGTGGACTGGCCGGCCAGCACGCTCGAGATGCAGAAGAACTGGATCGGCCGCTCGGTCGGCGCCGACGTGGATTTCCCGCTCGGGGGCATGACCGGCAACCTGCGCATCTTCACCACGCGCCCCGACACGCTCTTCGGCGCCACGTACATGGTGCTGGCGCCGGAGCACCCGCTGGTCGGGGCGCTGACGACGTCGGAGCGCCGGGCGGCGGTCGAGGCCTATCGCGAACAGGCGGCGCGCAAGAGCGACCTGCAACGGGCGGAGACGGACCGCGAGAAGACCGGCGTCTTCACCGGCTCGTACGCGGTCAATCCGGTGAACGGCGAGCGGCTGCCCGTCTGGATCGCCGACTACGTGATGATGGGCTACGGCACCGGCGCCATCATGGCGGTGCCGGGGCACGATCAGCGCGACTGGGAGTTCGCCCGCGCCTTCGACCTGCCCATCGTCGAGGTCGTGACCGGCGGCGACATCGCGAAGGAGGCCTTCGTCGAGATCGAGCGGGGCACGATGGTCAACTCCCACACGCCGGACGGGACCTTCTCGCTCGACGGCCTGAAGCCCGACGACGCCATCGGCAGGATGACCGACTGGCTCGAGCGCACCGGCAAGGGGCGGAAGGCCGTGAACTACAAGCTGCGCGACTGGCTCTTCTCGCGCCAGCGCTACTGGGGCGAGCCGTTCCCCGTGGTCTGGGTGGACGGCGAGCCGCGGGCGCTGCCCGAGCAGATGCTGCCGGTGCGCCTGCCCGAGACCAAGGACTTCCGACCGAAGGGGACGGGGGAGAGCCCGCAGAGCCCGCTCACCGGCCTGACCGACTGGGTGGAGACCGCCGACCCGGCCACGGGAAGGCCCGCCCTGCGCGAGACGAACACGATGCCCCAGTGGGCGGGCTCGTGCTGGTACTACCTGCGCTTCCTCGACCCGGGGAACCCCGACGCGCTCGTGGACCCGGCGAAGGAGCGCTACTGGATGCCGGTGGACCTCTACATCGGCGGGGCCGAGCACGCCGTGCTGCACCTGCTCTATGCGCGCTTCTGGCACAAGGTGCTCTACGACATCGGCGTGGTGAGCACGGTCGAGCCGTTCCCGAGGCTGGTGCACCAGGGCATCATCCTCGGCGAGGACAACCAGAAGATGTCCAAGCGCACGGCCACGCCCGAGAACCCGCACGGCAACGTGGTGAACCCGGACGACGTGATCGACCGCTACGGCGCCGACGCGCTCCGCCTCTACGAGATGTTCATGGGGCCGCTCGAGGCGATGAAGCCGTGGAGCACCAAGGGGGTGGAGGGCGTCACGCGCTTCCTCGACCGGGTCTGGCGCCTGGTGGTCGAGGAGGACGGCTCCCCGAGCCCTGCCGTCGTCGCGCAGGAGCCCGAGGCCGCCACGGCACGGCTGATGCACCAGACGGTCAGGAAGGTCACCGAGGACATCGAGGCCCTCAAGTTCAACACCGCCGTCTCGCAGATGATGGTGTTCACGAACGAGCTGACCCGGCTCGAGCGACGCCCGCGCGCGGGCGTCGAGACCCTGGTTCTGGTCCTTGCGCCCTTCGCGCCGCACATCGCCGAGGAGTTGTGGCACCGCCTCGGGCACGGCGAGAGCCTGGCCCGGGCGCCGTGGCCCGCGTGGGACCCGGCCCTGTGCGTCGAGGACACGGTCACCCTGGCGGTCCAGGTCAACGGGAAGCTGCGCGGCACCGTGGAGGTCGCCCGCGGGACCTCGAAGGACGACGCCCTGGCCGCCGCCCGGGCGGACGAGCGCGTCCGGCGGCACCTGGAGGGCCAGACGATCAGGAAGGTGATCCACGTGCCCGACAAGCTGCTCAACCTGGTCGTCGGACCGGCGTAGCCATTCTGGGAAGCGTGACCGCCGGGGGAGAAGCCGGCGGGGCGGTGGGAGCCGACCGCGGCGGCCGGGTGCCTGGACAGGGCTGCTGGCCCATGGGTCTTACTTAACATAATATCTCTTATGCGACATAACGGTCGGACCTTCCCCCGGCTTCGCGACAGGCCTGCCGGGCCACCATCTCGGCCCCTCTCGGCCTTCCAGGGGCCTCCGCGGCCCGGCTGTGGTAGTCCTCAGCCCCGGGAATCGCCCCCCGCTTCGGATGTCCCGGGAGACCGCCATGCGCTCCATCAATCCCGCCACCGATGAGTTGATCCGCGAGTACCCGGAGCACGACGAGGACGACCTGGCTCTGAGGCTCGACGCCGCGGCCGCCGCCTTCCCGTCCTGGAGCCGCCGCCCGATGCCCGAGCGTACCGCCCTCCTGCGGGCCCTGGGAGCCAGGCTGCGGGCCGACGCGGCCGAGCATGCCGTCCTCATGGTCACCGAGATGGGCAAGCCCATCGCGCAGGCCGAGGCCGAGGTGGCCAAGTGCGCCCTGACCTGCGACTGGTTCGCCGACCACGCCGGGGGGTTGCTCGAGCCCGAGCCCGTGGCCACCGAGGCCGCCGACAGCCACGTGCGCTTCGACCCGCTCGGGGTCGTTCTCGCCGTGATGCCCTGGAACTTCCCGTTCTGGCAGGTCATCCGCTGCGCCGTGCCCGCGCTGGCCGCCGGGAACACCGTCGTGCTCAAGCACGCCTCGAACGTCCCCGGCTGCGCGCTCGCGCTCGAGCAGACCTTCGAGCGCGCCGGCTTCCCGCCCGGCGCCTTCGCCACCCTCATGATCCCCGCCCGCCAGGTCGGCGAGGTCGTCGCCCACCCGGCGGTGCGCGCCGTCTCCCTGACCGGCAGCGAGACGGCGGGCCGGCAGGTGGCGGCGCTGGCCGGCGCGGCGCTCAAGAAGACCGTGCTCGAGCTGGGCGGCTCCGACGCCTTCGTCGTGCTCGCCGACGCCGACGTGACGCGCGTCGCGGCCATCGCGGCCATCGCCCGCACCATCAACAACGGCCAGTCCTGCATCGCCGCCAAGCGCTTCCTCGTCGAGGAGAAGGTCGCGGACGACTTCGAGGAGGCGTTCATCGCCCGCATGGCCGCCCTGCGCATGGGCGATCCCATGGACCGCGCGACGCAGCTCGGCCCGCTCGCCCGGCCCGACCTCGTGGACGAGCTGGAGGACCAGGTGCGCCGCAGCGTCGGCGCCGGCGCCGTGTTGCGCCTCGGCGGTGCGCGGCGGGAGGGCCCGGGCTGCTGGTTCCCTCCCACCGTGCTGACCGGGGTGACGCCCGGCATGGCCGCCTTCGACGAGGAGACCTTCGGCCCGGTGGCCCCGGTGACGCGCGCGCGCGACGCGGAACACGCGCTCGAACTCGCGAACCACTCTCGCTTCGGCCTCGGCGGCAGCATCTGGACGGGTGATCCTGAGCGGGGCCGCGCGCTGGCCGCGCGCCTCGAGGCCGGCGCGGTGTTCGTCAACGAGGGCGTGAGGTCCGACCCGCGCCTGCCCTTCGGCGGGGTGAAGGCCTCGGGCTACGGACGCGAGCTGGCGGCCTTCGGCCTGCGGGAATTCGTGAACGTCAGGACCGTCTGGGTGGCCTGAGGGCCCGGCTCGCCCGCTTCACGCGCTCCACATCGAGGCGTGGTAGGAGGCGTCGGGCACGGCGAAGCGCACGAGATCCGCGGCCGGCAGGCTCTCGACCGGCTCGCCGCCCTGCATGAGCTGCACCAGCAGGTCCACGTTGTCGCCGGCCTGGAAACCCAGGCTGGCGAACGGCAGCCCCAGCTCGATCACGCTGCCGATGCGGCACTCGCCGCCCGGCATGGAGACGAGCACCCCGTCCTCGCCGCGGCAGACGATGGGCCGCGCTCCCGGCTCGAGGCCCTGGATGAGCACGCGCACCGGATGCGGGGCGAGGAAGTCGAGCAGCAGGTCGTAGTCCGCCCCGGGCGGCTCGTGGGAGACGAAGTCGAGCCGCAGGTAGAAGGTCTCGGCGTCGTAGCCGAAGAAGAGGTCCCGGCCCATGCCGGCGTCGCGGTGCATCGAGCCGCCGCCGGCGCCGAGCGAGTGCCGCCCGGCGGCGTACCACTCGTAGAAGTGCGTGGGCCGCCCGTCGATGGACGGGTGCACGAAGCCGAGCGGCTGCGAAGCGAGATCGGGCCGCCGCGTGAAGCGCGCCACCGCCACCTGCAGCCAGGTGGGCGCGCGCAGCCCGGCCCGCTCGTAGACCGCCTGCAGGTGCTCGCGGAAGAGCCGGTCGAACACGCCCTTGTCGGCCGTGTAGTGGTCCTCGCCGAACCACCAGAACCAGTCCGAGCCCTCGGCGGCGAACAGCGCCTCCCAGGCGCCGGGGCAGTCCTCCGGCATCTTGTTCGCCTCGAGCAGTGCCCGGCGCGCCCGCGCCAGCAGCTCCCAGGCGCGGTTCTTCTCGGGATGCCCGATCCAGATGTGGAAGTCGGCGTCGATCCACGAGCCCGAGTGGAGCGTCGTCAGCTCGGCGGTGGGCGGCGCGTCGGCCAGCACCTCGGCGGGCGTGACGGTGCGGATGTCCGGGGCCGCCTCGAGCGCGGTGTAGAGCGCCTCGAGGAACGGGCCGCCGTCGGCCGGGTAGTTCTCCCAGCAGTTCTCGCCGTCGAGGATCACCGGCACCACCGGGCGGCGGGGACCGACGCCGTGCTCGCGCGCGATGCGGCGCACGCGGCCGAGGAAGTCGGCCACGGCCTCGTCCTTGTCCCAGTGGTGGTAGACGAAGCCGATGCGGTCGGACAGCTCGCGGTCCCGGAAGAACAGCGCCACCTCCCCGCCGGGCGTGCGCAGGCGCCAGGGCTGGTAGAGGGCGCCGTGGTGACGCTCCCCCACCGGCATCGAGTGCCACAGCACGCCCTCGTCGGTGGCCAGCCAGCGCGCCCCGGCGCGGACCGCCAGCTCCACCGCCTCGGGACTCACGCTGCCTTCCGGCGGCCACATGCCCGCCGGCCGCGTCCCGAAGGCCTGCTCGTGCCGCGCGAAGGCGCGCTCGAGCTGGCGCCGGGCGTCCTCCGGGGCGGCGAACGGCTCGCCCGGCAGCGGCGCGTCGTGGCGGGCCCGGCGGGCCGAGCGCACGTCCACGAGCAGCGGCAGGATCGGGTGGTAGTAGGCGGACTCCGACAGCTCGACCTGGCCGCGCTCGGCCAGCGCGCGGTAGGCGGGGACGACGCGCGCGGTCAGGCGCTGGTAGAGGGCGAGCAGTCCGTCGCGGTGGGTCTCGACGAAGTCGCCTCCGGTCGCCACCGCCGCCACCGCCTCGGGCGACTGCAGCAGCACGGGATCCACCCAGGCCAGCAGGAACCAGCACTCGAGCGCCAGCACCTCGGCCGCCGTGGGCGGATTCAGGCCGGTGCCGCGGGCGCGCTCGACGCGCAGGCAGAGGGCGCGGTAGCGGGGCCAGCGCTCCAGGGCATGGCGCGGGGCGGCGATGCAGCGCTCCAGCACCACGGCGCGCTCGGCCTCGCTCAGCCCTTCGACCGGCCGGGCCAGCAGGTCGAAGAGGCTCTCCCGGCCGCCCGCCACGGCCTCGTCCAGCTGGTCGAGCAGCGACGGAACGAAGTTGAAGGTGGCGTGGACGCCGGGATGGCCCTCGAGGTGCAGGGCCATGTCGAGGTAGTCCTTGGTGGCGTGCAGCCGGACCCAGGGCAGCAGGGCGCGTCCCTCGCGCGGGCTGCGGTAGTCCGGCTGGTGGTGGTGCCAGAGGAAGAGCAGGTCGACCGGAGGCTGTTGGCTCAAGACGTCCTTCCCGGGCGGCCGGCCGCGTCAGTTCGCCGGGGCAGCCAGCTCCGCCTGCGCGACGCGGGCCCGGCCCGCGTAGGTCGTCTCGCCGTACTCGTCCGCCAGACGCTTCAGGCGGGCCTCGGCCTCCCGGGGCTGGTTGAGCGCCAGGTAGCAGCGCGCCGCCGCGTAGAGGAACTCGGCCGACGACTCACGATCGAACTTCCCGACCAGCGCCTCGTACTGCGCGGCGGCCTCCTTCGGCTGCCGGTTGCTCTCGAGCGTGTAAGCGAGGCTGCGCCGCACCGCGTCGGCCAGCACGCCCGACTTGCGCTTGGCGAGGTAGCTCTCGTACTGCGCGGACGCGTCCTTGTAGTTCCCCATCCAGAAGTACGAGTCGCCGGCCAGCCGCAGCGCGTCCACGCCGCTCGGGGTCCCGGGCCACTGCTCGGCCACCTGGCGGGCGCCCTGCAGCGAACGGTCGTAGGCGTTCTGCCAGTACTGCAGGCTCGCCTCGGCCAGCCGCGCCGCCGCTTGCCGCTCGTCGGCCGCGCGGGAACGCTGGACGAGGAACGCGGCCACCGCCACCACGGCGGCGACGCCGAGGGTGATGAGCGCGATCCGGCCGAAGCGGTTCCAGTACGAGGTCAGCCGGTCGATCAGCCTGGCCCCTGGATCCTCCAGGTGGGCCGCCTTCTGCTCTAACGTCAAGACACTCCTCCGGTTCGAAGGATGGGCGCGGCGTGGTCCAGACGGCCGGTCACGAGGCCGGTGGTGTCACGGTGGACGGGGAACAGTAGCCCCGGGCCCGCCCGAGCGTCAAGGCGACCCGCCGCGCGGCGCTCACGGCGCGCAGTGCACGCAGGCCACCGCGCCGCGCACCCGCACGAGCAGCTCGGCGGGGCTGCCGCAGGAGGGGCAGGCCGGCAGCCCGGGCCTGCCGCGCGCCACGTCCACGGCGCCCTTCAGCCGCACGCGCACGGCCCCGGCGCGCAGCTCCTGCGTCAGCTCCGCCACCGGCCAGGCCCACTCCATCAGCCCCCAGACCCGCACCTCGGTGCGGATGGCCCAGCGCGCCCGCACCTCGGCGGCGCGCCGGTCCCACTCCAGCTTGATCGTGGTGCTGTCGCCCTGCTCCAGCTCGGTCACGTCGCCGCCGGAGGTGCGCCGGCGCAGGCGCTCCTGCTCCTCCTCGAGACGGGCGGTGAAGAACGCCCCCAGCCGCTCCAGCTCGGCGTCGCGCAGGCGGCCCATCTGCTGCTCCCAATCCTGCTCGCGCTCCTCCAGCAGCCGCTCGAAGTGGGCGCGGGTGACCTCGAGCCAGCGCGCGCGCTGTCCGGGCTCCAGCTCCTCCTCCATCTGGTAGAGCCCCTCGCGCGAGCGCACCTCGGGCACGTCGGGCTCGCCGTGCCACTCGATCAGGTCGCCGGTCGGTCCGATGAGCACGACCCAGGGCTCCTGCCAGGGCAGCCCGCCCCAGCGGGTCGCCACCGCGTGGAACGACACGCGCCGCTCGTAGCGCACCGGGCCCAGCCGGGCCGGGCCCCACGACAGTCCGCGCACGCGGCACACCTCCGCCAGGCCCGCCTCGCTCACCCCCGGCACGTGGGCCAGCGCGGTGCGGCGGGCCAGCACCGGCTCCTCCAGCGCCGCCTCGAGGATGCGCCGGCCGGCGCTGCTGCCCGGCGCGGTGAACCAGGCGCCGCGCGGCAGGGTGGCGCGCAGCGGGTCGAAGACGAGCCGGACCCGCTGGCGCCGCCAGCGCCGGCGCAGCCCGGGCGAGAGATCGACCTCCCAGTCGCCGCGGGCCGCCGGCTTCACCGCGCAGCCCTCGGCCTCGAGCCAGTGCCCGACGAACTCGCGCCACTCGGGCGGCAGGCTGGGCGGCGGCGCCGGGGACATGCCGGTGCCGGTGGCGGGCACCGCGCTCCGCGCCTTACTCCGCGCCTTCCCGCGCGTCCGGACTGCCGGGCTCACGGCTCCTCCTTCGCGTCGGCGGCGGAGGGGAACAGCCAGTCCTCGGAGTCCTTCTGCTGCTGGTACATCCGCCGCGCCACCACCAGGTGCTGCGCCAGCTCGGCGAAGCGCCGCTTGCGCACCCGCGGGTTGGTGGACTCGGTCCAGCGCCGGAACACCTCGTCCTCGAACGAGCCGGACGGCTGCCAGGCGCCGAGGATCTCCTCCATCTCCCCCACCACCAGCTCGAACATGCGGATCTTGCGGTCGAGGATCTCGAGCACGTAGGCCTCGATCGTGCCGCGCGCCGCCAGGTTGACGACCCGCACCGGGTGGCGCTGGCCGAGGCGGTGCACGCGGCCGATGCGCTGCTCGACGCGCATCGGATTCCACGGCAGGTCGTAGTTGATGACGATGCGCGAGAACTGGAGGTTGCGCCCCTCCCCCCCCGCCTCGGTGCTCACCAGCACCGGCGCGGCGGTGCGGAAGTGCTCGAGGGCCTCCTCCTTCTCGCGCCAGCCCAGCTCGCCGTGGAAGACGGCGGGCTCGACGTTCGACTCGCGCAGCGCGGTGACGATGGCCTCCTGGGTGGAGCGGAACTGGGTGAAGACGATGGCCTTCTCGCCGCCCAGCCCGGCCAGCACCCGCTGCAGCGTCCGCACCTTGGAGGGGCAGGCCGAGGCCGTCTCGGCGCGCGAGGCCAGCAGCCGCAGCCGGCGCTGGTCGAGCCCGTCCGGCCGCTGCGCCAGCCGCTCGAGCGTCGCCCGCGCCGCCGCCCACGACGAGCCCATCTCCTTCTGCAGCACCATGAGGGTGAAGTAGTGGGGCCGGCCGGGACCGCCGTGCTCGCCGTGCACCGCCTCGGCCACGAACTCGCTCACCTGCCGGTAGAGCGCCCGCTCGACCGGGGTCTGCGCCACCCACCTCGTCTCCACCTTGCGCGGCGCGAAGACCAGGTCGGTGTCGCTGCGCCGCGTGCGGATCATCACCGCCTTGAGCAGGTTGCGCAGGCGCGGCGTGTTGCGCGGCGTGCGCTTGTCGTGGCCGGAGAGGAAGTCACGCCGGAACTGCGTGAACGTGCCGACGGTGCCGGGCCGCGTCAACGTGACCAGGTTGTAGAGCTCGCGCATGTCGTTCTGCACCGGGGTCGCGGTGCACAGCAGCAGGTAGCGCGGGTTCAGGTCGTTCACGAACTTCCAGCCCAGGGTCAGGTGGTTGCGCAGCCGGTGCGCCTCGTCCACCACCACCATGTCGTAGTTGGCCCCGCGCACCCGGCGCCGGTGCCGCTCGTGCCGCGCCGTCTCCAGCGACGAGATGACCAGCGGATGTCGGCCCCACTGCCCGGCCGGCCCGCGCGAGACGACGAAGTCGAGCTCGAACTTCTCCCAGAGCTCGGCGCGCCACTGCTCGCACAGCGAGGCCGGCACCAGCACGAGCACGGTGCGGGCGGCCCCGCGCAGCAGGTACTCCTTGATGACGATGCCGGCCTCGATGGTCTTGCCCAGCCCGACCTCGTCGGCGAGGATGGCGCGGCCGTTCAGGTCGCGCATCACCTGGACGCAGGCGGCGATCTGGTGCGGGAAGCGCTCGACGCCGCGCAGCGAGTCGAGGGAGATGAGCCGGTCGGTGCCGACCCAGCCCGACCACTGCTCGGCGCGCGCGTGCAGCAGGAAGCGCGCGTCGGTCACGGCGCGCCCGCCCTGCCAGCGCTCGAGCAGCCGGTCGCCCTGCGGGTGCCAGGTGCGCGTCGGCGGCGCGGCCTGCCCCGGCTGCGGCGCCGGCGCCGGCGCGCCCGACTCGACGATGGTCCACTCGCGCTGGGCCGAGAGCCGGCGCAGCCGCCCGTCGAAGACGACCTCGAGCACCTCGCGGCCCCGGTCGGTGTGGACCTCGACCACCAGGCCCTCGCCGAACTGCGGGTGCCGCAGCCGCTGGCCGACCTCGTAGCGCGGGGGCTGGCTCACGTCCACAGCTCGACCTCCTCCTGCAGCCCGGGGATGGCGACGACGGCGCCGGTGCGCTCGCGCAGCTTCGCCGCCAGCGTCTCCGCCGCCGCCAAGTCGCCGTGCACGAGGAAGATGCGCCGCGGCGCCGGCTCGAGCCGGCCGACCCAGTCGAGGATCTCGGCCTGGTCGGCGTGGGCGCTGAAGCCTTCCAGCGCCGCCACCTCGCAGCGGCGCCGGGCCGGCTCGCCGAACAGGTTCACGACCTCGGCCCCCTCGCGGAGGCGCCGGCCGAGCGTGCCCTCGGCCTGGTAGCCGACGAACAGCACGGTGTTCCGCGGGTCGCCGAGGCCGAAGCGCAGGTGGTGGAGGATCCGCCCGCCTTCGCACATGCCCGAGGCGGCGATGATGATGCACGGCTCGGTGCGCTCGTTGAGCGCCTTCGACTCCTCGGCGCTGCTCGTGTAGTGCAGGCGGAAGAAGCCGAACGGCGCCCCGCCCTTGTGCGTGAAGTCGTCCCAGGTCTCGGCGTCGAAGCACTCCGGATGCTGGCGGTACACGGCGGTCGCCACCTTCGCCAGCGGACTGTCCACGAAGATGGGCACGTCGGGCAGCGCGCGCTTCTCCAGCAGGTCGTGCAGCGTCGCCACCAGCTCCTGCGTGCGCCCCACGGCGAAGGACGGTACGAGCACCCGGCCGCCGCGCTCGATCGTGCGCCGCACCACGTCCGTCAGCGCCGCCACGTTCTCGGCCTCGGGCTCGTGCCGGCGGTCGCCGTAGGTGCTCTCCAGCACGAGCACGTCGGGGCCGGGCGGCACCTCGGGGTCGCGCAGGATGGGCCGGTGCGGGCGGCCCAGGTCGCCGCTCATCAGCAACCGCAGCGTGCGGCCCCCGGCGCGGAACTCGAAGCTCGTCAGCGCCGAGCCGAGGATGTGTCCGGCGTCCCGGAAGGTGACGGTGATCCCCTCGGCCAGCTCCCACGGCTCGCCGTAGCCGTGCGTCGTGAAGCGCTCGAGCGTCGGCACCACGTCGGCGGGCCGGTAGAGCGGCCGCCGCGGCGGCTGGCGCTTCTCGCGCAGGCGCTTGTTCACGTGCTCCAGGTCGCGCTCCATCAGGAACGCGCTGTCGGCGAGCATCGGCCGCGCCAGGCCGGCGGTGGCCGGCGTCAGGTGGATGGGGCCCCCGAAGCCCTGGCTCACCATCGTCGGCAGGTTGCCGCTGTGGTCGAGGTGCGCGTGCGACAGGACGACGCCCTCGAGTTCCGCCGGGGCGAAGGCGAAGGTGCGGTTGATGCGGTCGGCCTCGTCGCGGTGTCCCTGGTAGAGCCCGCAGTCGAACAGCCACGAGCGCGGACCGAAGCGCAGCCGATGGCGCGACCCGGTCACCGTGCGGGCCGCGCCGTGGAAGCCGATGCCGAGGGGGACCGCCATCACAGGCTCGCGTAGTAGATGAGGCCGATCGAGGCGTGCAGGTCGTGGTTCACCTTGTCCCCGAGGAAGATGGCCGCGTAGCGGGCGCCGAGGTCGAAGGCGAGGCTGCGCCAGACGAAGCGCTCGATTCCGGCGCCGGCGGCCACGAACGGTCCGTCGCTGATCGGGTACTGGGTCTCGCCGTCGTTCAGGGTGAACGCCGGGTGCGCCAGCCCCGCGCCGATGCTCAGCATCGTCGTGGTCCGCGTGCGGGTGCCGAACATCTGGTAGAAGTCGAGGCCGTAGAGGAACACGGTGGACTTCTTGTAGGCGACGCTCGAATCGGGCGGGTAGCGGTCGTCCACGCTCGTCCAGTAGTCGTCCACCGTCTCGAGGTCGCGCAGGTCGAGCGTGTGGCTCTCGAAGGTGAGGCCCCAGCCCCGTTCGTAGCGCGCGCGATAGCGCAGGCGCACGTTCATGCCCGGGCCGCTGCCGAACTGCTCCCCGATCTCGCCCGACTTGAGCAGCGTCCCGTAGCTGCCGCCCACGCTCAGTCCCACCTGCCCGGGCCGGGGCAGGACCACCACCGGCGCCGCCACCGCCGTCCCGGCGAGCAACGTCCCCAGCGTGATCACGGCCAGCAGTCCCGTCCGTCCCAGCTTCTCGCGCATGCATGACTCCTTCCGATTCCGTCCCTCAGGCCCGAGGGTGGAAGGTGCGGTGCACCTCCCGGAGGTAAGCCCGGTCGAGATGAGTGTAGATCGCCGTCGTGGTCACCGACGCGTGTCCCAGCAGCTCCTGCACGACGCGCAGATCGGCGCCGCCGTGCAGCAGGTGCGTGGCGAACGAGTGCCGCAGCGCGTGCGGGTGCACGCGGGCGGCGATGCCCGCGGCGCGCGCATGCCCGCGCAGGATGGTCCAGAAGCCGACGCGCGACAACGGCCCGCCGCGCGCGTTGGTGAAGACGTGCTCGTGGTCCCGGTGCCCGGCCGCGCGCCCCCGCACGGCGAGCCGGTCGCGCCCGCGCTCGAGCCAGGCCCGGAGCGCCCGCTCGGCGGCGCGCCCGAACGGCACCACGCGCTGCTTGTCGCGCTTGCCGACGACCGTGACGAGCCGCGCGCCGAGGTCGAGGTCGGCCCGCCGCAGCCCGCACAGCTCGGAGACGCGCAGCCCGCTGCCGTAGGCCAGCTCGAGCATGGCCCGGTCGCGCAGCGGCAGGGGCTCCTCCCCCTGCGGCTGCGCCAGCAGGCGCTCGACCT
>JAXDBZ010000316.1:0-4091 GCA_034678345.1 Candidatus Eiseniibacteriota bacterium | reverse complement strand
GCGGCGGGCGACGGCGCGGGCCCGCTAGGCCGGCGGCCCGAGACACCGCGGGCCGGCCCCCCGTCCGGGGCCGGCCCGCTCGCGTCCCCGCGCGCCTCAGCGGGTGACGGCCACCTCGACGCCGCGCTCGCGCAGCAGGTCGCGGATCTTGGTCTTCATCAGGTCGATCGCGACCTTGTTGTGACCGCCCTCGGGGATGATGACGTCGGCCCAGCGCTTCGACGGCTCGACGAACTGCATGTGCATGGGCCGGACGCTCTCCTCGTACTGGCGGATGATGCTGTCCACCGAGCGGCCGCGCTCGACCAGGTCGCGGCGCAGGCGCCGGATGAAGCGCACGTCGGCGTCGGCGTCGATGAACAGCTTGATGTCCATCAACCCGCGCAGCTCCGCGTCGGTGAAGATGAGGATGCCCTCGAGCACGATGATGAGCCGCTCGCCGATGTGGCGCGTCTCGGCCAGGCGGCGGTGCTCGGTGTAGTCGTAGATGGGCTGCTCGACGGGCTCGCCGGCCAGCAGGCGGCGCAGGTGGTCACGGAGCAGGTCGTTGTCGAAGGCGTCGGGGTGGTCGAAGTTGCGCGACTCGCGGTCGCGCAGGGGGATGTCCTCGAGGTCCTTGTAGTAGGAGTCCTGGTCGATGATGACGACCCGGTCCGACCCCAGATCGCGCACGATGTTCCGCGCCACGAGGGTCTTGCCGGACCCCGATCCGCCGGCGATCCCGATGAGGATGCGTCGCGCCATCGGGACCGCAAGCTACCATCCGCCTTGCGCGAGGGTCAACGTCGCGCGGCGGCGCGTCAGCGTGCCGGCACGACCAGAAGGCTCGCCCGCAGCTGCGGGGAGGACAGCCAGTCGCTCCAGCGGCCGGGATTGGCGAAGCCCTCCGCTCCGAAGCGGCGCCGGTACGCGCTCCAGAACTCCTCGTCGCCCCACAGGGCCCGCGAGGCGCTGGTGACGCAGAGGAGGTTCAGGGCGGCCGGGTCGTGGCGCATGGTCTCGAGCAGCCGCGCCGGCATCGGCCCGCCGAGCAGCCAGAGCACGTTGTCGCGGAAGGTGGCGAAGGTCCCGGGTTCCACCGGCACGGCGAGGGCGTCGAACAACGCCGCGTGCACGCGGGTCGAGGGGCTCTGCGCGTCGCCCTCGTCCCCGGGGCGCAGCTTCGGGTAGAAGCGCACGAAGTCCGGGTCGTCGAGCAGCGCGTACTGGAACCTCGTCCCGAGCGGCGGCTCGGGCTGCCCCCACAACGCCTTGGCCTGCGAGCCCAGCAGCAGCATCGTCATGTAGAAATCGGCGTGCATCGTGTCGGCCAGCTCGGGCGCGAACAGGCCCACCACCGCCACCGGCTGCGTCAGGCCGGGGCGCTCGACCACGGCGGTGCCGGCGGCGAGACGCACGGGTCGCGGATCGGGCGGCCGCTCGCCCCCGGGCAGGCCGCCGAACTGCGCGCCCACCACCGCCCGCAGATCGAGCCCGGCGAGGTCGCCGGCGAAGGCGAGCACGCCGTTGGCGGGGACGCAGGCGTAGGCGAGCGCCCGGCGCACGGCGTCCGGCCCGACCCGGGCGAGGGTCTTCGCCTCGGCCCGCCGGGCGAGCTCGTCCGGTCCGATGCCGAGCGCCTGCTCCCGCACCTGCCAGTAGAGATCCGCGTCGCCGACGCCGCGGCTCTGCTCGTCGAGGGCGTCGCGCACCGTGGCCAGCGATCGCTGCAGATTGGCCTCGGTCACCCGGACGCCGCCCATGCGCTCGGCGATCTGGTGCAGGACCCCGGGGAGCTGCGCGCGCGTGGCGGTCTCGGTGAACAGCGTCTGGCGCCGGTTCACGCGCAGGCTCCAGCCGAGCGGCCGCAGGCTCTCCATCTCCTCGCGCGTGCGCTCCGGCGTCCCGCCGGCGGGAGCGGTGAAGACCACCTCGGCCAGCAGCGACGCCCAGCCCAGCCGGTCGGCCGGCTCGTCGTCCATGCCCAGGCGGTATCCCCAGGTGACCGAGACGGCGTGCGCTCCGGGCACGTGGCGCGCCACGACCCGCAGGCCGTTCGGCAGCGTCCACTGGTCCACGGTGGTGGAGTCCGTGAGCCAGGTGCCCGCGGGGGGCGCCGGCGTGGAGGCCGTCGCGGCGGTCGCCACGAGGGCCAGCAGGCACAGCATCGGCACGGTGCGGCGGAAGATGCGGATCACGGGCACTCCTCGGCTGGGGTGATCGGGAACGGACATCCATTCTACGGGCTCCGGACCCGGCGCGCATCCCGGCCCCGAACGGGCCGGCGCTTGACCCTCCCGGGGGTGGTCCCTAGACTCGCCCGACCATGCACGAGCCCGACGAGTCCGAGGTCCGCCGGCTGGTCCGCGAGGCGGTCGATCGCGCGCTCGGCGCCGCGCCCGGCTCCGCCTCCGCCGGGGCCCCACGTCCCGCGGAGGCCGACGAGGCCGCGGCGCGCCGCGTGGCGATCGGTTCCGACCACGGTGGCTTCGAGCTCAAGGAGGTGCTCCGCCGCTACGTCGCCGACGAGCTGGGCTGGGAGGTGCGGGACTGCGGGACGCACTCCACCGATGCGGTGGACTACCCCGACTACGCCGCGGCGGTGGCGCGCGAGGTGGCCACCGGCCGCTGCGCGCGGGGCATCGTGGTGGACGCCGCCGGGATCGGCTCGGCTATGGCGGCCAACAAGGTCGCCGGCGTGCGCTGCGCCAACTGCCACGACGACCGCACCGTGACCAACAGCCGCGAGCACAACGACGCGAACGTGCTCTCGCTCGGCGCCCGGGTGGTGAACCGCGGGCTCGCCCAGCGGCTCGTGCGCCTGTTCCTGACCACCCCGTTCGCCGGCGGCCGTCACGAGCGCCGGGTGCAGAAGATCATGGCGCTCGAGCGCGGCTCCGGCCGCTAGCGCGCACACCCGACCCGAACCCTCCGCGAGGCCCATGCGAATCACGCAGCGAGTCATCCACCGGCTGCCCAAGACCGACCTGCACTGCCACCTGGACGGCTGCCTGCGGCCACGCACCGTGCTCGAGCTGGCCCGGGCCCAGGGAGTGAAGCTCCCGACCCAGGACCTGGCGCGGCTGACGCGGTTGCTCAAGGCGAGCCGCAGCACGCGGAGCCTCGGCGACTACCTGGGCATCTTCGACATCACCCTGAGCGTGATGCAGGAGAAGGAGGCGCTCTACCGGGTCGCCTGCGAGCTGGCCGAGGACGCCGCGGCCGAGAACGTGTGCCACCTCGAGGTCCGCTACTCGCCGATCCTGCACCGCAAGCGGAAGCTGGTCTTCGAGGAGATCGTGGACACGGTCATCGCCGGGCTGCGCGACGGCGGCAGCAAGTACGGCATGACCACCGGGGTCATCATCTGCGGCATCCGCTCGATGGACCCGCGGTTCTCGCTGGCGCTGGCCGAGCTGGCGGTGGCCTACAAGGGTCGCGGCGTGCTGGCCTTCGACCTGGCGGGGCAGGAGAAGGACTACCCGGCGAAGGCGCACCGGGCGGCCTTCGAGCTGATCCTCAAGAACAACATCAACTCGACCGTGCATGCGGGGGAGGCGTTCGGGCCGGCCTCGATCGGGCAGGCGCTGCACTACTGCGGCGCCCACCGCATCGGCCACGGCACGCTGCTGCGCGAGGACAAGGACCTGTTGCAGTACGTGAACGACCACCGCATCCCGCTCGAGATGTGCCTGACCTCGAACCTGCAGACGGGGGCGGTGCGGAACATCCGCGAGCACCCGCTGGGCGCGTACTTCCGTCAGGGGCTGCGCGTCACCGTGAACACCGACAACCGGCTGATGTCGGACACCACGGTCACCGACGAGATCCTGCTGGCGGCGCGGGCGTTCCGCCTGAGCCCCTACGAGATCAAGCGGCTGGTCATCAACGGCTTCAAGAGCTCGTTCCTGCCCTACGCCGACAAGGCCCGGCGGCTGCGCGAGGTGAACCTCGAGATCGACCGGATCTTCATGGAGGAGTTCCCGGACGACTACGACCGGAGGCTCACGAGCTACTAGCCGCCCCGCGGGGCTCGCACCGGTTTCCGGCGGAGCTGGCGGGGGGCACCACCCCCAAAAAGGAACCAAACCCGCCCCACCAGTGGCAAGACT
>JAXDBZ010000315.1:0-10212 GCA_034678345.1 Candidatus Eiseniibacteriota bacterium | reverse complement strand
CGCGTGCTCGGGCGCGAGGCGGCTGCCGACTACGCGCGCCGCCACGCCGACGTCGGCGTGCTGTGGCTCGAGCCGGCCGGCGGCACGCTGCGCGCCTGGGCCTGGAACCTGGAGGCGGTGACCCCGGAGCCCGGCCTGCGCGTGGAGTGGCAGAAGGCCCCCTAGCCCGCACCGGGTTTCCGCGCCGACCGCGGCGGACTGGCGCCCGCTGTGGCGCAGCCGCCACAGCCGCGCCGCCGGCACGCGCCCCGGCCCGGCGAAGCCCGCGCCCCAAGCCGTTGCGCGACCGCCGGGCGTGTCACGCCTCTGCCATGGCACGTCGCGTGCTCTCCGCCTCCGCCGAAGGCCACGCCGAGGACCCGCACCCGGAGGAGACGATGGACGGACACCGGATCATGAACCGCGGCATCAGCGCGCTGCTCGTCGCCGCCCTGGCGACCAGCCTGCTCGCACCCGCCGCCGAGGCCGGCCGTCGCCGCCCGCACCGGCACGGACCGGTCATCATCGAGCGCCACTCCGACGCCGGCGCGCTCTTCGGCTTCCTCGGCGGCCTGGTGCTGGGCGCCGTGATCGCCGACGCGCGGACGGCGCCGCCGCCGGCCTGCGCGCGGACGTACGCGGGCGGCTACGACTACCACGACCCCTACTGCCGGCTGACCTTCACGTCGCTCGAGCGCTACGAGGACCACCTGGCGCGGCACCGCCACCCGCGCACGGCCGAGGTGGTGGACGTGCGCAGCGGCCGCTGCGTGGACGTCGTGCGCTGGCACGACGGCGGCTGGGTCGCCGACGGCGAGGGCACGGTGGTCGAGGACGGGCGGAGCCGCGCCGACGCGCCGGCCTACGAGGAGTGGGACGACTGAGCGACCGAGCCGTCGAGGCTAGTGGGTCCGGGCGAGCGCGGTGGGAGCTGGGGAGCGTCCAAGGCCGCGCAGCGGGCTCACGATCCGGGGGGGATCCGCCGAGGGCGGGTTCCCCCTTCGGACGTCCGGGCTACGCCGCCATCTTCTCCTGCGCGTCGATGGTGGTCTCCTCCGGCCGCAGCACGCGCAGCACGGCCTCGTGCGGCGGCATCGGGTCCCACATCTCCTCGACGTCCTCCGGCAGCGGCGTGCCGTCCGGGCGCACCAGCACCCGGCAGACGGGCCGGCGCAGGTCCTCGGGGTTCGGGCTGACCGCCAGCACGACGTGGTTCGACTCGGTGAGGAGCATCGAGCCGGCCGGATAGAGTCCCACGGTCTTCACCAGCGACCACAGCACGGCCGGGTCGAACTGCACCCGCGCCGGGCCGAGCAGGTACTGCAGCCCCTCGAAGGGCGTGCGCGCCCGGCGGTGGTAGGCGCGGTGCGCCGTCATGGCGTCGAAGCAGTCCGCCACCGACACGACGCGCGTCATCGTCGCCTGGGCCCACTCGTGCTCGACCTCCGGGTAGCCGGTGACGTCGAAGTTCATGTGGTGCTCGAGGCACACCCGCATGACGTCGAGCGCCAGGTGGGTGAGGCCCTGCATCCGGAACATCATCTTCACGCCCTCGAGCGGATGGCGCTGGATGTAGCTCCACTCGTCGCTGGTGAGGCGGGCCGGCTTGCGCAGCACGTCGCCGGGCACCGCGACCTTGCCGATGTCGTGCAGCAGGGCGGCCACGCCGACGTCGGCGAGCGCCTGGCGCGGCAGTCCCAGCGCCTGCCCCATGCTGACCGAGAGCACGCTGACGTTGACGCAGTGGGCGTAGGTGTACTCGTCGTGCTCCTTGAGCGCGGTCAGTCCGACGATCGAGTACTCGTTCTTCATGATGCTGTCCACGACCGGCTGCACCAGACGCTTGGCCTGGCGCAGGTCGGGCCGCCCGGTCTGGGCGGCGCGCACGACGATGCGCTTCGTGCCGAGCACGGCGCGCCAGAACACCTTCCGCGCGCGGCCGCGCTCCGCCTCGCGGCCCTCGCCCTCGTCCAGCGACCGGGTGAGGTCCTCCTTCTCCAGCTCGCCCGCCGGGACGAGCAGGACGTGCTCGATGCTCGCCTCGGCCACGGTCTCGGGCAGGCATGCGGCCAGCGTCGGATCCTCGGCCGCCATGAACAGCTGGAGGAACCGCTCCAGCTCGGCCGGCGTGAGGCCGTGCAGGAAGCGCACGCCGCCGACGGCGCGGCGCTCGAACTCCGACAGCAGCCCGTGGTAGACGGCGAGCGCCGCGGCGCTCGCCCGCAGGCGCACGCCGTTCAGGTAGAAGTAGTCGGCCACCGCGGCGAGGGCGACCTCGTCCTCCTCCTCCATCGCCTGCTGCAGCACCTCGAAGAAATCCTGCAGCTGCCGGCGGAACGCCTGGTTCGTGACGTCGTACGTGCGCGCGGTGCGCAGCAGCGCCGAGAAGCGGACCAGCAGCTGGGGCCCGATCTCGAGCAGGCGGGAGCTGTCGGCTTCGCCGAAGCACTCCGCGTCGTGGGCCGGGGTGCCGTCACTCATCGGGGCTCATCCCTCCCATCGCGTCGAGACAGGCCTTGCGCACCGGCGCCCGCTTCGAGCGCGATCCCCGCTCCAGCACGCCCTTCGCCAGCGGGGTGCCGATGCGGGCGATGCAGCGCGCCACCGCCTGGCGGTGCGCCTCCTGGTAGCGCGAGAACCAATTGCCCTTGTGCAGCTCCTGCTCGAGGTCCTGGAGGATCTCGTCGCCGCCGGTGGCCGCCAGGGTCGAGTAGATGGCCCGGCGCACCTCGAGCGGGCGCTGCTCGAACTCCGGGTCCACCATGTGCTTCATCAGCGCGGCGGCGGTCTGCGGATCGCGCTCGACCGCAAGCTGGTGCAGCACGGAGCAGAACAGCCGCGGATCGGCGCCCTCGAGCATGCCGAGCAGCAGCGGCCGCGCCTGCGCGGCGCTGGCCTGGCCGAGCGCCGCCACCACCTCCTGCCGCACGCGCGGCTCGGGATGCCGCATCGCCGTCTCGAGCAGGCCGATCGTGCGCTCGCCGCCGATCCAGCCGAGGATGTGCACGATGTTGCGCACCACGTACCAGCGCGGGTCGGCCAGCCAGGGCGCGAGCCGCTCGGGATCGTCGCGGCACAGCGCCGCGATGGCCTCGGCCAGCGCCCGCCGCGTGCGCCGCTGCTGGCTCTCCGCCAGCGCGAGGTTGAGCCAGTCCACCGCCGGCCCGCCCAGGTCGCGGGCGAGCGCGACGAACTCCTCGAGCGCGGGCGGCTCCTGCTGATCCAGCTTCTCGGTCACGCCGGCCACGGAGATGGGCTGGAAGAGCTCCTGGGTGAAACCCTCGATGGACCACTCGGAGTGGCGCCCGCACTTGTGCAGCAGGGCCAGGCAGTGCCGCGCCTCCGTCCACGACCCGGCGGCGATGGTCTGGCGCAGCACGCGGGGCAGGAAGCGGGCCAGCTCGGCGCGGTCGGCCGCCTCGGCGCCGGCGTGGAGGAACGCGCTGGTGATGGCGATCGTCGCGGTCGCCATGGGCACCGCGTGCTCGGCTTCGTACTCGCCGAGGAAGCGCCGCACCTCGCTCGGCGCCAGCGACTCGAGCTCGGCGAAGCCCGCCTCCACCTCGGCCGCGAGGTCGCCGAGCGCCCAGTCGTCGGAGCGCTCCTCGCCGTCGGGTGGCACGGGCGCGTCCGCGGGCTCGGCTTCGTCGCCGGACGGCTCCGCCGTCGGCCACGGCACGACATCGCCCGCCTCGGCGGCATCGCCCGTGCCCACGTCGCCCTCGGCCGGCACGTAGTCCACGTCCAGGCCGGGCAGGTGGGCCTCCCACAGCAGGGTGACGAGGTCGTTCTCGCCCGCGTTCTGTCCGGTCACCGCCAGGGTCGCGTCGAGGAAGGCCTCGACCTCGGCGGGCTCGATGCCGGGCGAGAAGGTCAGGGCGTGGATGCCGTCGCGGTAGAAGGCCAGGGCCAGGTTGTCGTCGCGCGAGCGCGCCGGATAGAGGGAGACCCCGTGGCAGAACACGTCGTCCGACGCGAACTCGAGCGTCAGGGGACCGTGCTCGTCGAGCGTGCGCGCCAGCGCCTGCGCCAGCTCCTCGCGGAAACGGATGACGGTGGGGTTGTTGGCGTCGTAGAGCCGGCAGGTCTTGAGGGTGCGGGCCAGGTGGTTGACCCACACCTCGGCCGCATGCGCCGCCGCCTCCTGCTCCGGCGTGCGGACGACCTCCTCGCTGTCGTGCTCCGGTCGGACACTGGCTCGCATGCTTCGACCCGCTCCCTGGGACGGCCCTATCTGCCTATGGTCCAGAACGTTATCGGCCGTTCCGGCGTCGCGCTTGAGGGCTCGCGGCGGGCGGGGGGGGACGGACGGACGGGCTGCAACCCCGTGCGGGCGCGCGACGTAGCAGACTCGTCCGCGACGTCGCGCCCACGGTCCCGCCTGCCGCGCTCGTCGCCGCCGGGTTGTGGCGCGGACGCTCGCGGCAGAGGATGGGGCGACCTCGGCCCGTTCCCCCCACCGTTCCCAGGAGGGTCTTGCGCCATGCGTACGCGTCGGTCCGCTGGAGTCCTCGGCTTCGTCCTGATCGCCCTCCTCGCCGCTGCCGTCCCGGCGGTCGCGCTCGAGGAGTGTCGCCTGCTCCGCCAGCCCGACATCCAGGGCGACCGGATCGTCTTCGTCTACGCCGGCGACCTGTGGACCGTCGCCCGCGCCGGCGGCCTCGCCACGCGGCTCACCTCGCACGAGGGCTCGGAACTGTTCCCCAAGCTCTCCCCCGACGGCCGGACCGTGGCCTTCACCGCCGAGTACGACGGGAACACCGACGCCTACACGGTGCCGGTCGAGGGCGGCGAGCCCGTCCGGCTCACCTGGCACCCCCTGCCTGACCAGGTGGCCGAGTGGTACCCGGACGGCCGGGACATCCTGCTGCGCTCGCGCCGCGCCTCCGCCCTGCTGCGCTACGACCGCTTCCTCAAGGTGCCGGCGCGGGGCGGCTTCGAGGAGACGCTGCCGCTGCCGACCGGCGGCTACGCCTCGCTCTCGCCGGACGGCGGGCAGATCGCCTTCGTGTCGCCCTCCTACGACAACCGCACCTGGAAGCGCTACCGCGGCGGCGACGCCCCGCAGATCTGGACCCACGACTTCCGGCGCAACGTCTCGGAGAAGATCACCGACTGGCCCGGCCCCAACGAGTGGCCGATGTGGCACGACCGCACGATCTACTACGCCTCCGACCGCGGCGGCCGCACGGTGAACCTGTGGGCCTACGACCTCGACGCCCGGACCCACCGCCAGGTGACGCGTTTCGACGAGTACGACGTGAAGTGGCCCAGCCTCGGCTCCGACGCCATCGTCCTCGAGAACGGCGGCTACCTCTACGTCCTCGAGCTGGCGGGCGAGACGCTGCAGAAGCTCTCGGTCCTGGTCCCCGACGACAAGCCCGGCGCCCGGGCCGGCTACCGCAACGTCTCGCGCTGGATCACCGACGTCGACCTGTCGCCCTCGGCCAAGCGCGCCGTGTTCGCCGCCCGCGGCGACCTGTTCACGGTGCCGGCGGAGAAGGGCGACCCGCGCCTGCTGGTGGGCACGCCCGGGGCGCGCGAGCGCGACCCGGCGTGGTCGCCGGACGGCAAGTGGATCGCCTACCTGTCGGACCAGACCGGCGAGTACGAGCTGTGGGTGGCGGGCAGCGACGGCCGCACGGCGCCGCGCCAGGTGACGGCTGGCGGCGGCACCTTCCGCTTCGCGCCGCGCTGGTCGCCGGACGCCAAGAAGCTAGCGTTCTCGGACAAGACCTGCACGCTGTGGTGGTGCGACGTGGCCAGCGGGAAGCTCACTCGGGTGGACCGGTGCGAGTACGGCGAGATCCACGACTACGCCTGGGCGCCCGACTCGAAGTGGCTGGCCTACAGCAAGGAGAACGCGGCCCACTTCCGGCAGCTCCACCTGTACGCGCTCGGCGGCGCGGTGACCTCCGTGTCGAACGGGATGACCGAGGACTTCACGCCGGCGTTCGATCCCGCCGGCGACTACCTCTACTTCGTCTCGCGCCGCACGCTGAAGCCGGAGTTCGGCGCCTTCGAGCTGAACTTCCAGTTCAGCGCCACGGACAAGATCTACGCCCTGTCCCTGCGCGACACCCTGCTCACGCCGGTCCCGCCGCAGAGCGACGAGGAGACGGGCGAGGCGAAGAAGGACGAGGACGGCGCCGGCAAGGACACGCCGGGGGCCAAGGGCGCCAGGGCCGCCAAGGGCGCCAAGGAGGAGGCGAAGCCGGCGGAGCCGAAGCCGGTGCGCATCGACCTGGCCGGGATCGACCGGCGCGTGGCGGAGCTGCCCGTGCCGGCCGCGCGCTATGCCGGCCTGTCGGCGTTCAAGGGCAAGCTCGTCTTCTTCGCCCTCGATCCCGCGGACCCGGAGAGCGACGGGCCACCCACCGGCACGGTCCGGCTGTTCGACCTCGAGAAGCGCGAGGTCAAGAGCGTCATCTCGGGCGTGGCCGCCGCCAGCGCCCTGTCGAAGGACGGCGGCAAGCTGCTCTACAAGGCCGGCGACACCTACGGCATCGTGGACGTGGCCGAGGGCAAGAAGTCCGGGGACGGCAAGCTCGCCACCGGCCAGCTCATGACGATGCTGGATCCCCGCCGGGAGTGGCGGCAGATGTTCGACGAGGCCTGGCGGCTCGAGCGCGACTTCTACTACGACCCGGCCATGGGCGGACTCGACTGGAAGGCCGTGGGCGAGCGCTATCGCGCGCTGGTCCCCCACGTCGCCCACCGCGCCGACCTGAACTACATCCTCGGCGAGCTGCAGGGCGAGCTGTCCACCTCGCACGCGTACGTCGGCGGCGGCGACGCGCCGTCGGTGCCGCGCGTGGACGTCGGCCTGCTCGGCGCCGACTACGAGCTGGACGCCGCCAGCGGCCTGTACCGCTTCGCGACCATCTACCGGACGCGCGACTGGAACTCGGACGTCGAGGCCCCGCTCGGCATGCCCGGCATCCGGGTGGAGGAGGGCGACTGCCTGCTGGAGGTGAACGGCCGGCCGGTGCGCGCCCCGGAGAACGTCTTCGCCGCCTTCGTCGGCACCGCCGGGAAGCAGACCCGCATCAAGGTGGGCCGCTCGGCCGGCGACCCGCAGGCGCGCACCTACACGGTGCAGCCGGTCCGCAGCGAGGCCCGGCTCCGCTACACCGCCTGGGTGGAGGGCAACCGCGAGAAGGTGGCGAAGGCGACCGGCGGCCGCATCGCCTACGTCCACGTGCCCGACACGGCCACCGAGGGCATCCAGGAGTTCAGCAAGCAGTACTACCCGCAGGTGGACAAGCAGGGCATCATCGTGGACGAGCGCTTCAACGGCGGCGGCTTCATCCCCGACTTCTTCACCGAGCGGCTGCGCCGCACCACCCTGACAAAGTGGTCCACGCGCGACGGCGCCGACTTCCGCACGCCGACCACCGCCATCGACGGGCCGAAGTGCATCCTCATCAACCAGTACGCCGGCTCGGGCGGCGACGCCTTCCCGTACTACTTCCGCCAGCTCGGCATCGGCCCGCTCATCGGCATGCGCACCTGGGGCGGCCTCGTCGGCATCAGCCACAACCTGCCGCTGGTGGACGGCGGCGTGGTCACGCTGCCGGACTTCGGCATGTGGGACCCGGTGAGCGGCCGGTGGGTGGTCGAGAACCACGGCGTGGACCCGGACATCGAGGTCGAGAACACGCCCAGCGAGATGGTGGCCGGACGCGACCCGCAGCTCGAGCGCGCCATCGAGTGGGCGCTCGGCGAGCTGGCCAAGAACCCGCCGCCGCGGGTGGCGCGGCCGGCGTACAAGGTGCAGGAGGGGCTGGCGAAGTAGCGCGGCACCGCCGCATCGCGCACGGGGACCCCGGCCGCGTGGCCGGGGTCCCGCTCGTTCCGGGCTAGATCCCGGCGCCGGGATCGGCGCCGCCGTCGCCCCGCGGCTCGCCGACGTTCTCGCCCATCGCGCGGAACGCCTGCTCGACCTGCTCGGCCGTCAGCCCGCGCGGCACCGCGACGAAGACCGGCTGCTGGCGCAGCTCGGCCACCTCGCGCGCCAGCTCGCCCACCTGCTCGTGCAGGGCGACGATGGCGCGGGCCGTGGGGTCGGGGATGCGGTCGTGCTCGAGCTCGTGGCCCGGCCGCCGCTCCTCGTCCACCGCCTCCTCGAGGGCACGGCCGGGGATGCCGACGATGGTCGAGTGCGGCGGCGCCGACTTCACCACCACCGAGCCCGAGCCGACGCGCGAGTGGTGCCCGAGGGTGATGTTGCCGAGCACCTTGGCCCCCGAGCCGACGACGACGTGGTCCTCGAGCGTCGGGTGCCGCTTGCCCCGGCTCGCGCTGGTGCCACCGAGCGTGACGCCCTGGTAGATCAGGCAGTCGTCGCCCACCACCGCGGTCTCGCCGATCACCACGCCCATGCCGTGGTCGATGAACACGCGGCGGCCGATGGCCGCCCCCGGGTGGATCTCGATGCCGGTGAAGAAGCGGTTCAGGTGCGAGAGCAGCCGCGGCAGCAGCGGCACCCGCCAGCGCCACAGCCGGTGCGCGAGCCGGTGCCCGCCGAGCGCGTGCAGGCCCGGGTAGCACAGCAGGATCTCGAGCGTGCCGCGGGCCGCCGGGTCCTTCGCGCGGATGGTCTGTACGTCCTCGACGATCCGGAGCATCGGCGCCTCCCGCCGGCCTAGCGGCCGGCCTCGCTCTCGTCGGGGGACTCGAACAGCGGGGTCGAGAGGTAGCGCTCGCCGTGGCTGGCGAGGATGGCCACGACGCGCCGGCCCGCCATCTCCGGCCGCTTCGCCACCTGCATCGCCGCCCAGGTCACCGCGCCGGAGGAGATGCCCACGAGGATGCCCTCCTCGCGGGCCAGCCGCCGGGCGGTGGTGAAGGCGTCGTCGGTCGTCACGCGGACGATCTCGTCGAGCAGCTCGGTACGGAGCACCTTCGGCACGAAGCCGGCGCCGATGCCCTGGAGCCTGTGCGGACCCGCGGCGCCGCCCGAGAGCACCGGCGAGTCCGCCGGCTCGACGGCGACGGCGCGCAGGGCCGGGTTCCTCGCCTTGAGCCCCTCGGCGACGCCGGTGATGGTGCCGCCGGTGCCGACCCCCGCCACGACCGCGTCCACCCGGCCGCCCGTGTCCTCCCAGATCTCGACCGCGGTGGTCTCGCGGTGCACGCGCGGGTTCGCCGGGTTCTCGAACTGCCCCAGGACGACCGCCTCGGGGATCTCGCGCCGCAGCTCCTCGGCCCGCGCGATCGCGCCCTTCATCCCCTTCGCCCCCTCCGTCAGCACGACCCGCGCGCCCAGCGCCTGCAGGATCCGCCGCCGCTCGACCGACATCGTGTCGGGCATGGTGAGCACGAGGCGGATGCCGCGCGCCGCGCAGACGAAGGCGAGGGCGATGCCGGTGTTGCCCGAGGTGGGCTCGATCACCGTGGTCACGCCCGGGCGGACGACGCCGCGCTCCACCGCGTCGCGCACCATCGCGTCGCCGATGCGGTCCTTGACCGAGGACATCGGGTTGAAGGATTCGAGCTTGAGGATCAGCTCGGCGGCGAGACCTTCCTGGAGGCGCTGCAGGCGCACCAGCGGCGTGCGGCCGATGGTGTCGGCGATGCTGTCGTGGATGCGGGACATGCGGGTCCTTTCCGGCCCGGTGCGGGCCCGGGCGCCGGGGCCGCGGGCGCCTCCCCCTGTGGATGCGCCGTGGCTCCTGCAGGGATCGGCCGGAGTTGACCGCGGCTTCACCGGCCGGCCGCCGATTCCCCTGCCCCGCGGCCGGCGGGCGGAGCTATGATGCGCCGCGACGGACCTTCCGCCCCCACGACCGTGGCCGCACGGAACCCGCGAGGTCGCCCATGCCTGCCATCCGACTCGTCGTCAACGGCACCCCCCACACGGTCGAGGTCGAGCCCGACACCCCGCTGCTCTGGGTGCTGCGCGAGACGCTCGGCCTCACCGGCACCAAGTACGGCTGCGGCGCCGGACTGTGCGGCACCTGCACGGTCCTGCTGGACGGCGAGCCGGTGCGCTCCTGCCGCCTCGCCGCCGTGCAGGCCGTGGACCGCAGCATCACCACCATCGAGGGGCTCTCCCCCGACGGCAGCCACCCCGTGCAGCGGGCCTGGCTCGAGGAGCAGGTGACGCAGTGCGGCTACTGCCAGCCGGGGCAGATCCTGGCCGCCGCCGCGCTGCTGGCGAAGAACCCCGCGCCCAGCGACGCGGAGATCGACGTGGCGCTGACTGCCAACCTGTGCCGCTGCGGCTCC
>JAXDBZ010000314.1:0-6287 GCA_034678345.1 Candidatus Eiseniibacteriota bacterium | reverse complement strand
GCCGGGGTCACGAGACCCCGGCCCGGCGCGAGGAACCGGTGCGACTACTTGAGCAGCACCATCTTGCGCTCCTGCACGACCCGGCCGACCTGCAACCGGTAGAAGTACGTCCCGCTCGCCAAACCGCGCACGTTCAGATCCACGCGGTAGCGGCCCGCGGCCTGCGGCTGGTCCACGAGCGTCCGGAGCTCGCGGCCCTGCAGGTCGTAGATCCGGAGCGAGACCGGCTGCGCCGCGGGGATGGTGTAGACGATGCTGGTCGAGCCGCGGAACGGGTTCGGCGAGTTCTGCGCCAGCGAGACGCTGAGCGGCAGACCGCCCGGCGGCGTCACGTCCGTCACCCGCACCGAGTCCGTGCCGCCGAACTGGTAGTAGCGGGCGGCGAACTCCTGCAGGTATTGGTTGGCGACGTCGGGGTCGTGGAGGATGAAGGTGTTCTCGTTGTTCGAGTTCTCCGCGGCGCTCGACCAGTTGTGCGAACCGGTGAGGACCACGCCGTCCCAGGTGGGGTTGTCCGCGTCGGCCAGCAGGTACTTGTGGTGGAGCAGGCCGGAGCCGGTCTTCAGGCCCACGTCCACGCCGGCGGCGACCAGGGTAGCGTACTGCGAGCCGGTATCGGTGTCGTCGTCCATGTCACCGCGCACCTTGCGCCCGGCGTTCTTCTGCGCGATGAGGGCGGCGGCGATGTCCGCGCGGGTGATGGTGAGCTGCTGGAACCCGATCGTGTGCTGGGCGGCGCCGATGGTGGAGATGACCTGCCAGGTCGTGCCATCCGACGGACTGAAGTAGCACGAGGCCTCGCGCCCGCCGATGGCGAACCGGTGGGGCGTGTCGTCCAGCTTGCGGGCGCCGAAACGGGAGTCCGCGGCGTTCGGGACGTCGGTGTCGCTGCCCCACATCTCCTCGAACTCCATGGTGTAGACCACGGCGAGCGCCTGATCCTGGATCTCGATGGCGTTCTGGTAGTCGGCGTCCGTGCCCGGATCGGTCAGGTTCCACGAGCCCGTCCACACCCAGACGCTCTCGGGTGCGCCGCCGCGCCGGTCGATGACCAGGAACTTGTCGTGCATCAGTCCGGCGCCGTAGTTGATCGTGTCGAACCGGTCGTCGATGAGCGGGATGCCGGCGGCGACGAGCGAGTTGAAGGCGGCCGAGTACCGGTTGTCGTACTCGCAGATGACACGGACCTTTACCCCGCGGTTCCAGGCGGCGATGAGGGCGTTCGCCACCGTCGTCCCGGCGTCGCCGCTCATGCTGTAGATGGCCGCGTCGATCGAGCGCTTCGCGTCGGCGATGCGGGTCGTCAGACGCGAGACGAGGTCGGCGTTGCCGTTTGCCGGGTGCAGCCAGGCCAGGCTCGTGTCCACACTCTTGTTGAAGTAGGCGTTGATCTCGCCCGTGGTCTGCGCCGGCGATGCGGTGCAGAGCACGTGCGTGGTCGAGAAGTTCGTGCCGTTCGCGTCGCCCGAGCCCACCGCGTAGTAGTAGACCGTCGCCGGAGCTAGGCCCGGCACGGTCACGTCGTGCGCGGTCACCGGCGTCAGGTCCACCACGCTGTCCCCCAGCGACGGCGTGGTGCCGAAGCGGACGATGCTGGTCGAGACGACGTCGGTCGTCCAGTGCAGCTGCACGGACGTCGACTCGATGTGGTCCTCGTAGGGCGCGGTCAGGAGGATCGGCCCGGGGTGCGCGATGATGTGGTCCGGGCTGAGCGGCGAGACCTCGTAGTCGGCGGTGTAGGGCGGCCCGGGAGCCGGACTGCCGGGCTTGTACTGCTGGAGGATGCCGACGACGTCGAACACGCTCGGCGGCGGCGGGTAGCTGACCGGGATGTAGATGCTCGTGGTGCCGGAGGCGTCGGTGATGGTGGAGTTCACCGCGTCGTAGGTGACCCCGTTGACGCGGATCACGCGGCTCTCGTTCGGCTCGGTGCCGTCCGGTTGGAAGGTCGCGTTGATGTCGGCGCAGGTGAGCACCAGCGGTTCCGGGGCGGGCCGTCCGGTGGCGAGCACCTGGAGCAGCGTCCAGTCGGGCTGGACCTCCGTCAGCCCGCGGTACTGCAGGATGGACCCCGTGACCAGGATGCTGTCGCCGGCCACGAGCGTCACCGGCGGGGTGCCGTAGGCGAAGCAGTTGATGCCCGCCGTGCCGTCCTGCACGTAGAAGCTCGTGTTGGTCGAGCTCCAGTTCACCGTGACCGTGCCGGTGACCGTCACCTCGGAGCCGACCGCGTAGGGCGCCACCGGCACCCCGGTCGTGGGATCGTTCACGTGGACGCTCACGATGGGGACGAGCTCGAGCACGCGCACCTTCGGGTGCTGGACCACCTGGGTCAGCGTCCCGGAGGCGACCGCGGTCCGCAACGTGAAGGTCGTGGACCCATTGTCCGCCGGCGAGGTGACGTCCGCGACGGTCACCTGCCCGCTGTCCGCCGCGGTGACCGCGGCGCCGGAGACGAAGATGGTGTCGCCCACGACGGAAGGCGTGGCGCCCGCGAACGCCGTCCCCGACAGGGCGACGTCGGCCGCGAGGTGCGACCAGCTCCACTCCGACGGTACGGTGATGGCCAGGTCCGTCAGCGTGTAGGCCGAGTCCTGGGCGACGGCAAAGACCAGCGTTGGCAGCAGGCGCTCGGTGAAGACCGTGGCCGGCGTCGCGCTGCCGCGGCCAGTGCCGTTGCCACCCGAGGCGAACGCCGGCTCGGGCGCGTTGCCGGTGTTCTGAGGATTGCGCCCGTTGCTCTGCACGACGAAGTCGCTGCCGTTGACGTTGGTGTCCTGGCCGTTCCCCTCGAACTCCTCGGCCCCGCCCGTCCAAAGGCCGGAGGCGGTGGAACCGGCCGACGCCTTGCGCTCGAGCGGGACGTACGCACTCGGGGTTCCCGCGGGCGAGCCGCCCTCGGCGTCGATCGCCGTGCCCCAGCCGACGCGGTCCACCTCGACCGAGGACGCGTCGAGGATGCGCACGTGCCCGCCGGCGTCCGCGAGACCGGCCGCGAACAGCACGTCGGGCGTGGTCGAGCCGGTGTAGTTCCCGCTACTGGCGGCGATGAGGAAGAACCCGTGCGCCGGGATGACGGCGCCCGACGACATCGTGACCTTGTCGCTGTAGGTGGTCCCGGTGGCGGATTTGTACTGCATCCTCCAGCCCGCCAGGTCGATCGCGTTGTCAGTCGGATTGTACAGCTCGACGAACTCGTCGTAGGCGGTGGCTCCCCGCGTCTCGAGCTCGCTGATGACGACGTGGTCGGCCGCGGCGGCGGCCGGGCTCGTCGGGCTCAGGAGCGCCAGGAGCGCCAGGAGGACCAGCGGGACGGGCGCACGGAAGAGACGGGACAGGGCGGGCATGGAGGCTCCTCGTCGGGGTGAGGTCGGGCAGCGGTGTCGTGCCACAAGCGTACCACCCGCCGGGGGCGCCCCTCCATGGTCCCGCGCGGCCGGCCCCGCGGCGGCGCGGCTCCCGTCAGCCGGCCAGGTCGAGCGACTCGGCCGCCTCGCGCAGCACCGCCGCCGAGCGCAGGACGTCGGCCCGCTCGGCGCCGGTCATGTCGGGCTCGATGACCTGCACCGCCCCCGCCGGGCTCAGCACGGTCGGCAGCGACAGGGCCACGCCGGTGAGCCCGAGCGCGCCCTCCTGGACCCGCGACACGGTGAGCACGCGGCGGGCCCCGCGCAGCATCCACTTGAGCAGCGTGGCGGTCACCAGGCCGATGGCGTGCGTGGTCGCGCCCTTGCGGCGGATGACCTCCTGCCCCGCGGTGCGGACCTCGTCGGTCAGGCGCTGCCGTCGGGCCTCGTCCCAGCCCGGCCAGCCCTCCAGGGACCGCCCGCCCACGCGCACGCCCGACCAGAGGACCACCTCGGACGCGCCGTGCTCGCCCACCACCTGACCGTGGACCGAGCGCGGGTCGAGGTCGAGCTCGCGCCCCAGGACCTGCCGCAGCCGCGCCGTGTCGAGCATCGTCCCGGTGCCGATCACCCGTTCGGGCGCGAGCCCGGAGGCGCTCACCATCACCCGCGTCATGACGTCCACCGGGTTCGTCACCACCACGACGATGCCGCGCGCGCCCCGCAGCCGCCGCCCCAGGTCGGCGACGATGCGCGCGTTGGTCGCCAGCAGCTCGAGCCGCGACTGGCCGGGGACGCGGCCGACGCCGGCGGTGACCACCACCGCCCCGGCGTCGCGCATCTCCTCGACCTCGCCGGCACGGACGCGGGCGGTGGGATAGAACGGCGAGCCCTGGATCAGGTCCATCGCCTCGCCCTCGGCGTCGTCGCGCCGCACGTCGTTGAGGACGAGCTCGCCCGCCACCCCGAAGTGCAGCACCGACAGGGCGACACTCTCGCCGACCCCGCCGGTGCCGATGATGCCGATCTTCGCGCCCATGCGCCGGGCCTCCCGTCAGTCCGCGGCCGCCCGCATCCCCACGAGACCGCGCAGCTCGGCCGCGACCTCGTCCATCTCGGCCAGGTCGGCCGCCAGCCCCCGCACGCCGTGAGCGAGCGCGAAGCGGGCGCCCTCCTCCAGACCGCACAGGCCGCCCGCCCGCAGCTCGGTCGCGACGAGGGGCGGGCTGCCGGCCGCCGCGATGCGCGCCAGGGTCTCCTCGGGCCGCGGCTTCATCCCCAGCCCCCGCGGGTTCACCGGGCCGACCACCAGGTCCGGCTCCACCCCCCAGTCCTGCAGGCGCTCGAACAGGAGACCGGGGTTGCGCGTCTCGAACCCGGCCGCCGCGCGGAAGCGCCGCCGCACCCAGCGGGTCAGCGTCGCGAAGAAGCGGCGGTGCCCGCCGGCCAGCGCCGCGTCGGTGAGCGGCGAGGCGACGATGACGCCGGCCACGCCCCGGCGCGGCAGCCGGCGGGCCTCGGCCTCGAGCAGCGACGGCACCCGCGCCGCGAAGTCGCCGCGCCGGAACGCCGACAGGCGCGCGAGCCCGGTCAGACCCATGCGCAGGCGCGGCCACGGGCCGGCCTCGCGGCGCGCCCGCGCCAGCAGCGGTTCCACGCCGGGCTCGAGCAGGCGGAAGTCGTGCGGGCTGAGCGCCGGCAGGACCGCGAAGAGCGGGATGTCGCGGTCCAGCTCGGCCAGGGCCGCGCGCAGGCCGGGCGAGGGCGAGCCGAGCACGCCCTCCGCCCCCGCCTCCAGGGCCTTCACCATCGTGACCGCCAGCGACTCGGGCTCGCGGAAACGCTGCTGGATCTCGAGCAGGCGCTCGCGCGGCGCGCGGGTCACGCCGTCGAGCGCGCGAGTGGAGAGCAGCAGGCGCGGGGCCGCGGCGGGCACGCTCATCTCGCCACCTCGACCGTGACGCCGCCGGCCGCGGCCGAGCGGTAGAGCGCGTCCATCACGCGGTGCGCCGCGAGCGCCGCCTCGGCCTGGTTGGCCGGCGCCGGACCGCCCGCCAGCCAGTCGAGGAAGGCCGCATCGTGCAGCCACAGCGTCTCGCCGCCGAAGTCGAAGCGCGCCGGCGCGGGGAAGTCGGCGTCGCGGAGCCGCGTGTAGCCCGCCGGCAGTCCGGCGGCCTCGCGCGACAGCTCGACCTCGAGCGCCTCGTCCGACGCCAGCAGCCGGCCCTCGCGCCCCGCCAGCTCGATCACCGTGGAGGCGCGATGGTAGCCGGGGACGCTCCACGAGCAGTCGAAGCCGACCTCGGCGCCGTCCGGCAGGGTCATCATGGCGTGCAGCTCGTCCTCGACCTCGCCGTAGATCACCTGGCGCTCGGCTCGGACCTGCGCCGGCGCCCCCAGCGTGCGCACGAGCACGAACAGCAGGTCGGAGGCGAGGTGTGCGACCACGCCGCCGGCGACGCGCGCGGGATCGAGCCGGCCGGGCCCGCGCCGCGGCCGGGGCGCGAAGACGCGCGAGACGAACATGGCCGAGCGCGCCTGCTCCACCGGGCCGAGCGCGCCGGCGCGGACCACCTCGTGCATGCGCGCGAACACCGGCTCGTGGGCCAGCGGGTGCCCCACCGCCAGCCGCACGCCGCGCGCGGCGGCCAGCGCGACGAGCTCCGTCGCCTCGGCCAGAGTGCGGGCCATCGGGCGTTCCACCAGGACCGGGATGCCCGCCTCGATGGCGGCGCGGGCGACGGCGGCGCGCTCGTGCTGGGCCGCGCAGACGACGACCGCCTCGGGCGTGTGCCGCTCGAGCAGGGATTCGAGGCGCGGGTAGGCCGGAGTGGTGAAGCCCATGCCGCGCAGCGCGGCGCGGGCCGCGGGGCGCGGGTCCGCCACGGCCTCCAGCTCGCAGCCGGGCACGTGCGAGAGCATCACCGCGTGGGCCACGCC
>JAXDBZ010000313.1:0-19530 GCA_034678345.1 Candidatus Eiseniibacteriota bacterium | reverse complement strand
GGGTCGCCGGCGACAGCGCGCAGGACTACAACGGCGTCTACGGCACGCAAGGCGTGCCCGCGCCCGGCAACAAGCCCGGTGCGCGCTACGCTTGCAGCGGCGCGTCGGCCGGCGACGGGGACTTGTGGCTCTTCGGCGGCGTCGGCTACCCCGCGTCCGGGGGCTCGGGCGACCTCAGTGACCTCTGGAAGTTCGACGGTACGAACTGGACGTGGGTCGCGGGCTCCTCGGTCGCCGACGCCCTCGGGACCTACGGGACGGTCGGCGTGCCGGGTGGGCAGCCCGGCGGGCGGCATGGCTATGCCGCGTGGACCGACAGTGCGGGCGTGTTCTGGATCTTCGGCGGTCGCGGCTACGCGGGCAGCGGGAGCTACACGTACCTGAACGACCTCTGGAAGTACGACGGCACGAACTGGACGTGGCTGTCGGGACCGAACGTGGGAGGCTGGCTGGGCACGTACGGCACGAAGGGGGTGCCCGCGTCGGGCAACCTGCCCGGCGCGCGTCACGGGTCGATGACCTGGCGCGACGCGGCGGGGAACCTCTGGCTGTTCGGCGGCTACGGCTACGCGGCCGCGGCAATGGGGCTCCTCAACGACCTGTGGAAGTGGGACGGCACGTACTGGACGTGGGTCGCGGGCTCGAACGTCCCGGACCAGCCGGGCTCCTACGGCACGAAGGGGGTGGCCAGCGCGTCGAACCAGCCGGGTACCCGCCGGGAAGGGAACGCCTGGACGATGGCGGGCGGCGAGCTGTGGCTCTTCGGCGGGTACGGCCACGACGGGGCCACTACGCAAGGGTTCCTGAACGACCTGTGGAGGTTCGACGGCACGTACTGGACGTGGATGGGGGGGAGCAGCGTCGCCAACCAGCTCGGCGCGTACGGCACGCAGGGGGTCGCCGCCCCGACCAACCAGCCCGGCGCCCGCCTCACCGCCGCGGACTGGCAGTCAGACAACGGGGAGACGTGGATCTACGGCGGCTTCGGCTGCGACGCCGCCAACACCGGGCGCACGCTCGCCGACCTGTGGAAGTGGGACGGCACCAACTGGACCTGGATCGCGGGAAGCAACCTCGGCAACCAGGGCAACGTCCACGGCAGCAAGGGCGTGCCCTCGCCGCTCGTCACTCCCGGCTCCCGCTACGGGGCCGCGGACTGGTTCGACCCCGACGCCGGGACGTTCTGGCTCCTGGGCGGCATGGGCTACAGCTACACGGGCAATTTCGCCAGCTTCGGCGACCTGTGGGCCCGGCCGCTCGACGCGCTGCAGCCCCCCGACCTGACGGTGAGCGCGCTCTCCCTGCCCGGCAGTCTCGACACCGGCTGCTCGAGCATCCGCGTGCGGTTCACCGTGACGAACCAGGGTGGCGACGCGGGGGAGAGCGAGGCCGGCGTCTACCTCTCCACGGACGCCGTCATCACGACCGGCGACCAGTTGCTGGGCACCGTGGCCGTGCCGGAGCTGGCAGTCTCGACGAGCCACGCCGATTCGCTCGATCTCACGCTGCCCGAGTTCACCGCCGCATCCATGTACTTGGGTGTCCTCGCCGACCACGGCGGCAACCTCGAGGAGTCCGATGAGGCCGACAATGCGGCGGCGGCGGCGGTCCAGGACCGCAGCCCGCGCCTGCTCTCCATCGCGGACGTGCGCAACGACCAGGGCCGCTGGGTGCGCATCCGCTTCGCCCACTCGAGCCAGGACGCGGCCGGCTCGGAGGCGCCGGTCCTGCAGTACGAGGCGTTCCGTCGCGTGGACGGCGACGCCCTGCTGGCAGACCCGCCCGCGGCACGAGCCGGGCTCGCCCCCGCCGGCGTGGCCCTGGCGGGCTGGGAATTCGCCGCGGCCGTGCCCGCCCACGGCGAGGACGAGTACAGCATGGTGGTGCCGACGCTGAAGGACTCCTCGGACGCCGGGCCCGGCCTCTCGGCCTTCTTCGTGCGCGCCGCCACCGCCGTGCCCACGACCTTCTTCGATTCCTGCCGCGACTCGGGCTACTCGGTGGACAACCTGCCGCCCGCCGCGCCCGCTCCATTCGCCGGCACACCCACCGGCGAGGGCAACGCGCTGCACTGGGGCGCCAACCTCGAGACCGACCTGGCGTTCTACCGGCTCTACCGCGGCACCGAAGCCGGGTTCGTGCCAGGGCCCGGCAACCTGGTCGCCGAGGTCGCGGACACCGGCTACGTGGACGTCGGCGGCGCGTGTTTCTACAAGCTCTCCGCCGTGGACGTGAACGGCAACGAGAGCGGCCATGCGGTGGTGGAGATCGCCGGCAGCAGCGGGGTGACGCCCGCCGCCCCCGGCAGCCTGGCGCTGGGCCCGGCCGTGCCGAATCCCTCCGGCCACGGCAGCCTCTGGCAGCTCGCGCTGCCCCGCGGCACGCGCGTGCGCGCCGAGATCTACGACGCGGCGGGCCGACTCGTGCGCCGGCTGGCCGAGGGCGACCGCGACGCGGGCACCCACCGGCTGGGCTGGGACCTGCGCGACGCCGCCGGCCGGCGGGTGAGCAGCGGCACCTACTTCCTGCGCGTGCAGGCGGACGGGCGGTCGCTGGTGGGCTCGGTCACCGTCCGGCGCTAGGCGCGGCGGGGCCGGAGGCCGCTGTGACCTCCGGCCCCGTTCCTGATACGGTCCCCGGTGCGCGGGCGGCCCTCGCGGGGCCGGCCCAACCAGCCTGCCGGGCTCGGAGACATGGCCATGCCGACCGTTGCCGACGTCCAGAAGCGCGTGCAGCAGCGTCGCGACGAGATCATCCAGTTCCTGCGCGACATCTGCGCCATCCCCTCGATGGACTCGCAGATCGGACCCGTGGGTGAGCGCATCCAGGCCGAGATGCGGCGGTTGGGCTGGGACGAGGCGCGCTTCGACCGGATGGGCAACACCGTCGGCCGCCTCGGCGACGGACCGAGGGTCATCGTCTACGACTCGCACATCGACACCGTCGGCGTCGGCGACCCCGCCGAGTGGGGGTGGGACCCGTTCGTGGGCAAGGTGGAGGACGGCCGGCTCTACGCCCGGGGCGCGGTGGACGAGAAGGGCAGCACGCCCGGGATGGTGCACGGCCTGGCCATCGCCCGCGACCTCGGGCTGCTGAAGGGCTGGACCGTCTACTACCTCGGCAACATGGAGGAGTGGTGCGACGGCATCGCGCCCAACGCCTTCGTCGAGGTGGACCCGAAGGTCCGCCCGGACTTCGTCGTCATCGGCGAACCCACCAACCTGGACGTCTATCGGGGACACAAGGGCCGCATCGAGCTGAAGATCACCGCCCAGGGACGCTCGGCCCACGCGGCCTCGCACTACCTCGGCGACAACGCCGTCTACAAGATGGCCGCGATCGTCGCCCAGGTCCGCGAGCTCGACTACCAGATGCGCCAGGGGCTGGGCAGTCACCCGATCCAGGGCGCGCCCTCGATCGTCGTGACCGACGCGGAGGCGCGTACGGCCTCGCTCAACGCCGTTCCCGACCAGTTCACCATCTACCTCGACCGGCGCATCACCTCGAACGAGCCGCATGACGACGTCATCGCCCAGGTCATGGGACTCATCCCCGACTACCAGCAGGACGAAGTGCGTGTCGAGGAGCTCTACTACGACCAGCCGTCGTACACGGGGTTCCGCTTCCCGGTCGCGAAGTACTACCCGGCATGGCTGCTGGAGGACGAGCACCCGCTGGCCCGGGCCGGCCAGCGCGCCCGCGCCCAGCTGTGGGGGAACGAGCGCCCGCTCGGCACCTGGGACTTCTCGACCAACGGCACCTATTGGGCGGGCAAGGCGGGTATCCCAGCGATCGGTCTCGGCCCCGGCGACGAGAAGACCGCGCACATGATCCACGAGAACGTCCCCCTCGACGAGGTCGTCCGTGCCGCCGAGTGGTACGCCTGGCTGCCGAAGCTGCTGGCGGAGGGGGAGAGGTAGGCGTGGCGGTCGAGGCGGCGGCCGCGCTCGAGAGGAGACCTCAATGCTGACGGGCCACCGCGTTTCGCTGGCGATCGGTGTCGTTGCCGCCACCGTCCTGTGGCCGGGTGCCGGCCGGGCGATGCCCCCGCTGCACACGGCGATCCAGCGCGGCGACACCACCCGCGCCATCGAGTTGGCGTCGCAGGGGAAGAAGGTCGAGATCATGACCCTCGCCGGCGCGACACCGCTGCAGATGGCTGCCGACCGCGGCCAACTGGGCGTGGTGAGGGCGCTCGTCGCCCGCGGCGTGAAGGTCAACCGCGCCACGCCGAGGTTCGGCACGGCACTGCACCAGGCGGCCATGAAGGGACATGCGGAGATCATCCGTTTCCTGGTCGCAAACGGGGCCATCGTGGATTCCCGCAGCGACAAGCAGGCGACTCCCCTCTACCTGGCGGCCCTGGAAGGCCAGCCGGCGGCGGCCGCCGCCCTGCTCGAGTTGGGCGCCGACCCGAACACGGCGATCGCGAACGGCTTCACCGCGCTCCACGCCACTGCCATCCCGCGGGAGGGGAAGGAATGCGTCCCGCTGGCCCGGCTCCTGATGCGTCACGGCGCCGACCCGCGGCGGGGAGACGACGAGGGCTGGACCGCGCTTCACGTGTCGGTCCAGGCGGCCGATCCGCTCCTGGTCCGGGCGCTCGTCGAAGGTGGCGCCGACCTGCAGGCGCAGGGCGGAGGAGGACTCACCCCCCTCGAGTTCGCCGCCCTGCGCGCCGACAGCGTGATGGCCTGCGCGCTGCTGGACATCGGCGCCGTGCCACAGCGCAGCCCTGGGCGTCTCGACGTGGCCAGCGTGACGCACCGCCTGAAGGCGGACTGGCATCTCGGTCGCATGGAGCGTGATTCGGCCGCGGCCGAACTGCGCCTCGCGGCCGACTGCCTGGACGAGCAGGCCCGGCGCCCCGTCGGGGGAGCGCCTTCGCCGCGCGGCACAGGCCTCGGCGGGGTCGAGATGCTCCGCGGCGCCATCCTGGACGACGCCTTTCGGCGACGGGACGGCGGGACCTTCGGGGCGATGTGGGCGCTGGGGCTCAACCCGAAGGGGACCGGCCGCGGCACGGCGGGACCCAGCACGGAGGAGCTCCGGGCCGAGGCGGCCCGGCTGCGCGAGCGCGCCGCAGGGCTCGAGGCGAACCCCACGGCCGACTGAGGCCGCGGGCCGGCGGGTGCAGGCGACCTTCCGGCGCCACGCTGCACAACGTTCCAGCCCGAACGTGTGCCGCCGTCGGTCGCGCGTCGTGCTGCTGCGCGCGGCGCTGTGCTAGTCTGCCTCCCAGTCGGCATCCATCAGAAAGGAGGCGCGATGTCAGACCAGCCTCAGGGATGCGCGCGTGTGACGGGCACGGTCGCCGGCCAGCCGCCGGCGCACGACGCCCCGACCCAGTCCAATCCCGCCAGGGAGGTCCCGATGGGAGTGCGCGTCGGCCAGAAGGCGCCGGAGTTCACGGCGCCGGCGTACCACAAGGGCGGCTTCACGCAGGTGAGCCTCTCGGACTTCGCCGGGAAGTGGGTGCTGCTCTGCTTCTATCCCGGCGACTTCACCTTCGTGTGAGCGACCGAGGTGTCGGCGGTCGCCGACCACTACGCTGAGCTGCAGAAGCTGGGAGTCGAGGTCATCTCCGTCAGCGTGGACAGCCACTTCGTCCACAAGATGTGGAACGACCACGAATTGTCGAAGATGGTCGAGGGCGGCGTGCCCTTCCACATGGCTTCCGACCAGGCCGGCAACCTGGGCCGCGCCTACGGCGTCTGGGACGAGAGCCAGGGCATCGAGTTGCGCGGCCGGTTCCTCATCGACCCGGACGGCATGATCCAGGCCATGGAGGTCATGACGCCTCCGGTGGGCCGCCGTCTGGCCGAGACCATCCGTCAGGTCCAGGCGTTCCAGCACGTGCGCAAGAGCCAGGGCAAGGAGGCGACGCCCGCGGGCTGGATGCCGGGAGAGCCCACCCTCAAGCCCGGCCCCGACCTGGTCGGGAACGTCTGGAAGGTCTGGAAGCCGTCCATGGAGAAGTAGGCAGCTGACGACCTTCCGGCAGTCACCGGCGGCCCGTCGCATCCGCGGCGGGCCGCTCTCACTCGAGGGGAGCATCCCGCCATGAGAGCGCTCGAAGATTCCTTCATCCTGGCCAACGGGGTCCGAGCCCCGAAGATCGGACTCGGCACATGGCAGATCCCCGAGGGCCCCGCCGCCTACGACGCCACGCTCTGCGCGCTGCGGAACGGCTACCGCCACATCGACACCGCCCGTGCCTACGGCAACGAGGCCAGCGTGGGGCGCGCGGTCCGCGACAGCGGCCTGCGGCGCGACGAGGTGTTCGTGACCTCGAAGCTGCCGGCGGAGGTCAAGACCGCCGACGGGGCCATGCGTGCCTTCGAGGGGACCATGGCCGCGCTCGGGCCCGAGCCGCTCGACCTCTACCTCATCCACGCACCGTGGCCGTGGAGCGACATCGGCCGCGACTGCCGCGAGGGCAACCGGATCGTCTGGAAGGTCCTGGAGGGCTTCTACCGCGAGGGCCGCTGCCGGGCCGTCGGCGTGTCCAACTTCGACGTCGCCGACCTTGCCTCGCTCGCCGCGACGTGGGAGATCCAGCCGCTGGTGAACCAGATCAAGGTCTACGTCGGGCATGCCCAGGCCGCACTGACGCGGCACTGCCAGGAGCGCAGCATCCTGGTGGAGGGCTACTCGCCCCTGGCCACCGGGGCCCTGGCGGATCACGCCACGCTCGCGCCGCTGGCGCGCAGGTACGGGGTCAGCGTGCCGCGCCTGTGCATCCGCTACGTGCTCCAGCGCGGCGTGCTGCCCCTGCCGAAGTCCACGCATCCCGACTACATCCGCGAGAACGCCGACGTGGACTTCGAGATCGGACCAGCGGACATGGCCTGGCTGGACGGCCTGGACGCCATCGTCCCCGTGACCTAGCGGCCTCATCCGCCCCGGCGGATGCTCCTTGACGGATCCGGAAGGCGGCCCTGTCCTTTTCGTCACAACCGCCGCCGCCGGCCGCAGCATCCTGATGGCATGCCGATCCGTCTCGTCCTCGCGCTCCTCGTTGCCGCGCTCGTGCTGCCCGGCTTCGCTCCGGCGCGCTGCCCCGGGCCCGACTGCCCGTGTGCCGCGTCGGGGGACGCCTCGCCGTCCTCCTGCTGCCCCGAAGACGACGCCCGCGCGGCCTGCCTCTTCTGCGACGAGTGCGGGATGCCCGACCCGGGGCCCCCCGCCATCGCGTCCGCCCCGGGCCAGCCGCTGCCGACCCGCGTCGAGCCCGCCCCGGCGATCCCGGGCCTCGCCCCTCCGGCGTGCGCCCCGGCCGGGCACCATCCGCCCGATCCAGCCTGTCGAGGTCGGGCGAGGCACGTCTCCCGCCACGTCCCCAGCATCGTCCTCCGGGTCTGAACTCCCTTCCGTCCCGGGCGCCCCGCGGCGCCCGCCTGTCCTCCCGGCCGACATCCGTCCTCCGGGCGACGAGCTGCATCCCTCACGGAGAGGAGTTCCCTCATGCGACGCCGTACCACGCCGTTCCTGTTCGCCGCGCCGCTCGCCCTCGTCCTGCTGCTGACCTCCGCGCCGGCCCAGGCCGGCCGGCTCCTCGGCACGGCCGCCCCGTCGAACGCACCGCAGGCGCGCCTGGCGGCCATCCTCGCCGACCCGGCCCGCTACCACGAGAAGAGCGTCGTGCTCCGGGGCACGGTCAGCGCCCAGTGCGCCTCGCTCTGCGAGTTCACCTTCCAGGACGGGCCCCACAAGTCGCTCATCTACCCGCAGGGCTTCAAGCTGCCCAAGCTGAAGAAGGGCGAGCCGGTCAGGCTCTACGCTCGGGTCACGGCCGGCGAGCGGAACGTGGTGCTCACCGCCCTCGGGCTCGAGCGGAAGTAGGGCACGGCCATGACCTTCACCAGGACCGCGCTCAGCAACCTGCGGCGCAACCCGGCCCGCAGCGTCCTCACCGCCCTCAGCCTGGTGGTCGCCGCCGCCACCTTGAGCACCGTGCTGGCGCTCGATCGGGGCTACTCGTCCGCGGTCACCGAGGAGCTGGTCCAGAAGACCGGCGTGCACCTCTACGTGACCAAGGAGGGCTGCCCCATCGAGGCCGCGTCCGTCATCGCCCAGGGCGGGCTGAGCCCGCTCTACGTCTCCCAGGACATCGTCCCCGCGATCCAGGCCGACCCGGCGGTGGCGGCGGTGCTGCCGTTCCAGCTCTTCTCGGTGACCACGGAGGACGGCTCGCGCACCGACATCTTCATGGGCGTGACCGAGGCCATCCGCCGCATCAAGCCGGACTGGACGCCGGTGCAGGGCGGCTGGTTCGCCGACGACTCCTCCGTCATCCTCGGCGCCGAGATCGCCCGCCTCGAGCAGCGGCAGGTCGGCGAGCGCATCTACAGCGAGCACTTCCAGCGCGAGTTCACGGTCAGCGGCATCCTGAAGCGCAACTACACCCAGGACGACGGCACCATCTTCCTGCCGCTGGCCACGGCCCAGCGCCTGGTGGGCCGCGAGGGCAAGCTCTCCGCCGTCGCCGTCCAGCTCGCCGACATCTCGACCCTCGACGCCACCCGCGCCGCCCTGCGCGGCCGGCTGCCGGCGGACTACTACGTCATCGGCTCGAAGGAGCTGAGCGACGGCCTGCTCGAGTTCTTCCGCTCCACCCGCGTCATCATGTTCGTGATGGTGGCGGTGGCGTTCCTCATCTCCGTCTTCGGCATCGTCAACACCATGCTCATGGCGGTGCTCGAGCGGCGGCGCGAGATCGCCTACCTGAAGTGCATGGGCGCCGGCCGCGCCGACCTGCTGCGCCTCATCGCCACCGAGACGTTCGTCCTGTGCCTCGCCGGCAGCGCCGCCGGCGTCCTGGCCGGCGTGCTCCTCAGCCCGGTGGCCGGCAACCTCCTGCGCGGCTTCCTGGTCGCCTACGTCCCGGCCGGGGCCATCGCCCGGCCCGACGCCGGCATCGCCGCGCTCTCGTTCGTCACCTGCCTGGCCATCGGCACGCTCTGCTCGCTGGTCCCGGCGCTGCGGGCCAGCCGCATCGTGCCCATGGAGGTGCTCCGCAATGACTGACGCCCCGGCCATCCAGCTCGACGCCGTCTCGAAGCGCTACCAGCGCGGCCCGGAGACGGTGCACGCGGTGGAGGACGTCTCCCTGTCCGTGCGTGCGGGGGAGTACGCCGCCGTCGTCGGCCATTCCGGCTCCGGAAAGACCACGCTGCTGAACCTGATGGGCTGCCTCGACCGTCCCTCCGCCGGCCGCGTGCTCGTGCACGGCCGCGAGATCCACGCCGCCGACGAGACCGAGCTGGCCGGCGTGCGCCGCGAGGCCATCGGCTTCGTCTTCCAGCAGTTCTTCCTCGTCCCCACGCTCACGGTGCTCGAGAACGTGCAACTGCCCGCCCTCTTCAGCCGCCGCCCGGACCGCCAGGCCCGGGCACGGGCGCTGCTGGAGCGGGTGGGGCTGGGGCACCGCGTGCAGCACCGGCCGGGTCAGCTCTCGGGCGGGGAGATGCAGCGCGCCGCCATCGCCCGCAGCCTCATCAACGATCCCCGCATCCTGCTGGCCGACGAGCCCACCGGGAACCTCGACAACCGCAACGCCGGCGTCATCATGGATCTGTTCCACGAGCTGCACGCGCAGGGGCTCACCGTGGTGGTCGTGACGCACAACCCGGACCTCGCCCGGCGCTGTACGCGGACGGTGCACATTGAAGACGGCCGGCTGGTCGCGTAGCGCCGTCCTGTTCGGCTGGCTGGCCCTGGCGCCGACCGCATTCGCCGCGGGCGTGCTCGTCCTGGAGGGCGACGTCCGCGGCACGGCCGCGCGCGGGCGCCCGGCCGACGTCGAGGTGCACGCCCTGGCCGCGGGGCTGCGCCACACCTTCGCCGACCGCACCGGCGACCGCATCACCCTCTACGCGCTCGCCGAGGCCCGGGCCGATCTCGACGAACGCATGTTCCACGAGCTCTACGTCCGCTACAAGGGACCGCTGGGGGCCTGGAACGCAACCGCCGGGCGCTTCCGTCTGCCCTTCGGCCTGCTCCCCGGCTTCACCAGCGAACGGCTGCTGTTCTCCACGGTCGAGGAGCACACGCTGGGCTTCGACGCGGACGACGGCCTCCTGGTCTCGGGTCAGAGCGGTGACTGGGAATACGGGCTCGCCGCCACCCAGGGGCTCGGCCCGCACCGCACCCCGGACTGGCCGGGCCCGGGGCTCCTCACCGGCCGCCTGGCCCTCACCCGGGGCGAGTCCGGCGAGGCGAACTTCGGGCTCTCCTTCGCCGCCGGGCGGAGCCGTATGGGGCACGACATGGCCCCGGAGAGGGACGTGTCACGGCGGCTGGCGGCCGTGGACGCGACCCTCTACCAAGGGCAGGCGACCGTGCGGCTGGAGACCGCCGCCGGCTCGCTCGGCGGGCACGCGCTGGCGACGCTCTACGCCGGACTGGACGTCGCCGTGCGGCCCCGCTGGGAGGTCAACGCTGCCGGCTCGCTCGTTCACCGAGAGGGGAGGGGGGACGAGGCCCTGTTCCTGGGCCTCAGCTTCCGCCCCTCCTGGCTCACCATCCGCGGGGGATACCACTATGCGCACACGGGCACGCCGCATCACGGGCTGGCTCTGCAGCTCCATCGTCTGTTCTCTCTTCCTTACTGAGCCCGCCGCGGCCCAGGAGGCGTTCGCCTGCGTCTGGCGCAACCCCGAGCGCACCATGACGCGGATCTTCCCCGCCGCGCGGGACTACCGGACCGTGACCATGCCCATCGGCGCCGCCCGGCGCGCCGCGATCGAGAAGGCCATCGGCTTCCCGCTGCTGCCGGGTCAGCGCGAGCAGTTCCAGTACTTCACGATGACCGGCGAGGCCGGGCGGCCGATCGGCACCATCATCGCCGCCACCCAGAAGGGCCAGTACGGAGCCGTCGAGTTCGTCTTCGGACTGGACGGGGCCGGGGCCATCGTCGGCATCTACGTGCAGCGGGCACGCGAGCGCGACCAGACGTTCAAGGAGAGGTCGTTCCTCGACCAGTTCCTGGGCATGAAGGCCGCCGACGCGGGTCGCCTGCGGAAGATGCTCGGCGCGGAGGGCAACCGCGGCCGCGCGGCGGTGATCGCCGGGCTTCTCAAGGAGCTGACGACCTTCCGCGAGCTGGCCTCGAACCCGGCCGGGTGACGAAGCGCCGGGGCCGGGCATCGCCCGGCCCCGGCTCGCGCACGGGCCTCAGGACTTCTCGCCGTGCCCCGCCACCATGAGCCAGGAGAACCACAGCGGATGGTGCCGCTTGTACCAGCGCAGCACCTCGAGCAGCACCTTCTGGTTCTCAGGTGAGATGACCTCGGGCGGGATGCGGTCGAAGTGGATGCGCATGCGCTGCTGGTCCAGGTACTCGATGGCCTCCGAGCAGAGGGTCTGCAGCTCGTTGCGGATGCGCCCCGAGTCCGAGATCTTGACCGGCCGGGTGCGGAAGTCCTCGCCGTAGATGAACCGCGTGAGCAGCGGGTTGAACACCAGACGCGACTCCCGCCGCTCCTCCATCAGCCGCAGCGTGAAGTAGACGCGCTTGTCGCCGCGGGCCGTCGCCAGGCGGACCCCGACGCGGTAGGTGCCGGGCCCCTTCTCCTGCACGCCGGTGGCGCCCGAGTACGGATCGTCGCACATGTAGCCGGAGAGCGCCGCCACCTCCCAGCGCTTCTCGGGGAAGAAGTCGTCGGCGGTGATGACGGCCTTCTCCAGCGGCACCCCGGCGTCGCGCGCCTCGAGGATCAGCTCGCGGTAGGTGGTGCACTCCGCCTCGTCCACGGCGTGCCCCAGCCGCGCGGCGAGCCGCTCGGCGAAGTCGGCCGCGTCCGGGTCGAGGTGCATGATGTGCAGCTCGGTGTCGTAGGACAGCTCGAACCGCGAGGTGAACACGGCCAGCGAGGCGTCGAGGCCCAGCATCGGCGCCAGGCTGGCCGCCTGCATCGCCTCGGCGGAGGCGGCGTAGCCGTCGCACAGGAAGAGGTGCGGGTGGCCGGCGGCATCCGTCCAGGGGCCGATGCAGTAGGTCGGGGCGTACGTGCCGGACTCCTCGAAGGCCTTCATCCCGGTCGGCAGCGTCCAGCCGTCCTCGACCACGTGGGCGCCGGCCGCCCGCCACTCCTCCCACAGCTTGCCGATGCGCGCGGCCCGGCTCTTGCCGCCCAGGGTCCAGACGTGCACGTGCTCGCGCTGGATCCCCGGGTAGGCGGCCTCGATCGTCTCCATCACCTTGCCGCGCGGCGTGCGGTAGTCGATGAGCAGAGACTGCTCGGCGGCCGTCTCGACCACGAGGCGGGGGAGGAACAGGTTGCCGACATAGCCCTCGTAGGGCCGCCGCATGCGCAGCGGCTGGTCGAACAGGTGCAACACGGTGAGCGGCCCGGTCGGCTCGCCCTTGGCGAAGCGGGAGGTGTTCTCGAGCGTGTCGATCGCCGCGCCCCAGACGGTGATGCCCGCCGCCTTCACCTCGCGGTAGAAGGTGTCCCAGCAGTACTCCGGCACGTTCAGCATCTTCGTCACGCGCTGTTCGAGCCAGCGGGCCACCTGGGGTCGCGCGTAGATGCGCCCGTAGCCGAGCTGAGGGTTCGAGCCCATCTCCGGCGTCTCGCCGGCCTTGGGCATGAGGCCTTCACCGAGGCAGACCATGATGGCGTGGTTCTCGGGCAGGTGCCGCGACGCATACCAGAGCCCCTCGCTCATGGCGTAGGCCGAGATGGCGTCGGCGTCCTTCTTGACCTGGTTGAGACCGTGCTTGTCCTTGCCCTTGCCCTCGCCGTAGCGGCCGAAGAGTTGGGTGCCGAGCGCCGTGACCGCCACGGTCATGGCCATCAGCCGCTCCATCCGGCCGTCGAGGAAGGAGATCTGGCTGGTGAACTCGGCGGCCTGCTTGCCGCGGATCCACTCGATCTCCACGTCCTCCAGCCAGAGGTGCAGCCGCCCCAGGATGGGGCGGGTGTCGAAGGCCCACTGCGCGATCAGATCACGCTTCAGCCGCTCAGCCTCGCTCATGGCGCATCCTCTTCCGGCGGTCGCGCGGGAGGCATCCGGACTGCTCGCCCGGACCGGTCGCCCGCGCCGTGGGATGGGCCGGCGCGGGATCGCAACCCGCTCCGGCCGTCACGTGGCGGTCATACGCGGGGACAGGCTAGCAGCCGGCCGGAAGCCGGGGCAAGGAAGGCGTCCGCCCGGGCTACGGGCCGAGCCAGATCACGCGCTGGCTCGCCGTCTCGCCGGGGACGCGCGCCCGCACGAAGTACACGCCGGGAGGCGCCACGCGGCCCCGGGCATCGCGGCCGTCCCAGCGCACGCCGAGCTCGCCGGCCGGCTGCGCGCCCTGCAACAGCGTCCGCACGCGCCGGCCGTCACTCGACAGCACCGCCAGGTCCACCGCCGACTCGCGCCCGAGCCGCAGCCGCAGCAGGGTCGAGCGGCGCGCGGGGTTCGGCAGGGGCACCCCGAGCGAGACCAACCCCGCGACCGGAGCGGGCGCCGGGACCGCCACCGGGCCCAGGTCCACGGCCGCCTTGGCGTCGAGCTTGCCCCAACCGAAGACGTTGTTGGGCACGCCGCCGCTGCCGCACAGGGTCGAGGCCACGTCCACCGCCGACTCGTTCAGCACGTCCTCCGTCTCGGCGATGCGCCCGCGCAGGGCCGGGTGGGCCGACCACAGCAGCGCCACCGCTCCCGCCACGTGCGGGCCGGCCATCGAGGTGCCGCTCATCTGGATGTAGGCGTCGTTCAGGTAGGCCGACCGGACGGAGACCCCGGGGGCGGCGATGTCCGGCTTGGACCGGTTGCTGCCGTCCACCGTCACCGGACCGCGGCTGCTGAACGAGGCGATGTCCCCGGTGCTCACGGAGTAGGCACCCACGCTGTAGGCGGCGTCGTAGATGGCCGGCGGCTCGCTCACTGTCGAGCAGCTCGGACCGCTGTTGCCCGCCGAGGCCACGAACATGATCCCCGCGGCTCGCTGCGCCTCCACGGCGGCCAGCAGGGTGGCGGGCGCACAGCCTTCCGACGCCGTGCAGACCCACGAGTTCGTGGTCAGGTCGGGGGCCATCGCCGGGTCCCCGTCGGCCGGCGTCCCGCCCACCGGGTAGGGGGCGAGGAACCACTCCATGCACTCGAGGTAGCGCGCCGGCGTGCCGACGCCCTCGTTCATGTTGCGGCAGCCGATGAAGCGGGCGCCCGGCGCGACGCCGATCTGGTTGGTGCCGGACGCATCGAGGCCGACCACCGTGCCGAGCGTGTGCGTGCCGTGGCCGTGGTCGTCGCAGGGCACCGGCGAGTCGGGCGCGCAGTCCCCGACGCCATCGTGCACGCTGTCGTGCCAGTTGTAGTCATGGTCGGCGCTCGCGCCGTTCCAGCCCCGGTAGTGCCCGATCAGGGCCGGGTGGTCCCAATCGAAGCCCGTGTCGGCCCCGCCCACCACGACGCCCTCGCCGGTGACGCCCGCCGCCCACACCTCGGGCGCGCGGATGGCCGCCACGCCCGGCTCGACCGCCTGCGGCTCGAGCGCGGATCGCGCCGCCCCCAGCTCGGCCGGGGAGGGCTCGACCGGACTGAGCGCGTGCATCTCGGGGTTGCCCTCGACGCGCGCGACGTCCGCGCGCGAGGCGATCTCCTGCGCCACGGCCAGCGACCCCGTCACCAGGACCGCGTTGACAATGTAGAAGGAACGGTGCGGCAGCCCCTGACGGTCCAGCCACGCGAGCAGCGGCGCCTGGCTGGCCCGTGCCTTCGCGTACAGCGCGTCCCGCACGAACCGCCCCTTCGCTGCGCGACCCGACAACGTCGCGGCGGGAGAGAGGTCCGCCTGCTCCGCCAGCACCACAAGGAACTCCGTCTCGCCGCCTCCCGCCGTGCGCTCGACCACCCACGGAGCGATCTTCGCAAGGGCGGCTTCGTCGGCGGCCGGAGCCGGACCGGCCACGATCGCCACGGCGGACAGCACGAGCAGCGTGCGGATGGGGAACGAGTGCGGGGTGGGGCGGGGCATGCTCGGGCTCTCCCTGGGTTGGGACGACGGGGCCGGGCGACGCCACAATCATAGTCGAGCCTTGGGCCGACGGGAACCGCCCGCGTGGGCGAGGCAGCCGTTCGTGACCGTGATCCCTGCGCTGGTCGCACCGACCCGCCTCCGCGAAGGCGCCGTGCTAGTCTGACCCTGAGCCAGGCGCGCGGACGCCGCGCGGCCCGATCCTCACCGTGGCCGAGGGCGCGCAGCACCCAGGCAGCCACCCTCGGAGGTACGATGCGCCCCTCTTGCCGATTCCTCTTGATCGCCCTGCTCTTCGCCCTCACCGCCCGGCCCCACGGCGTTCTCTTCGCCGCCGGGACGTCCGCGGGCCGCGACCGGGCGGCGGCGCCCTTCGCCACCGTGCCCGGGACCTACGAGGTCCTCTCGAAGGATGGGCGGATCCGCATCCCCTTCGAGACGCACCGGGGCAAGATCCGCTTCCAGGCGGAGGTCAACGGCAAGACGTGCTACCTGACCTTCGACAACGGTTCGCTGTGGGACGAGCTGCTCTTTTTCGGCAGCCCCCGCGTGGACTCCCTTGCCCTGCCGCGCACCGGGCGGACCACGATCGGCGGGGACATGCCCGCCGACCGGTCCGACGGCCTCACCGTGGGCTTCCGTGACGTCGTCTTCCGCGGACAGGCGGCCGTGGTGACACCCTACGACTCGACCCGGCCCCAGTTGTGGACGGGCATGGACGGGCAGGTCAGCGCGACCTTCCTCAAGCACTTCGTCGTCAGGTTCGACTTCGACTCGTCCATGATCGAGCTGATCCCCCCGGACCGATTCGATCACCACGGCCCCGGGCAGGTCCTGCCCATGAAGCACGGACCGCACGACTCGCGGACGGTGCCCGCCCGCGTCCGCCTGCAGGACGGCGCCACGGTGGGCCTGGACCTGCTGGTGGACTTCGGCGGCATCCACCCCGTCTACCTGCCCCTGGGCCGGCGGCCGGACATCCGGCTCCCGGCGGGCGCCGTCGAGTCCAGCCTGGGCGCCGGCCTGCAGCGCCAGGATGGCCACCTCGGACGGCTGCGGAGCGTCCGGCTCGGTTCCTACCGGCTGCGCGACGTCACCGCCGCTTTCGTGCCCGCGGCCGATGCGCCCGACATCTACGGCAACACCATGCTCGGCCTGCCTCTGCTGCAGCGCTTCAACTTCGCCTTCGACTACTTCCGCGATCGCCTGATCCTCGAGCCATCGCGGACGTTCGCCGATCCCTTCCTAGTGAACATGACCGGCATGGACCTGGTGCCCGACGCGGACGGCGGGCTGCGGGTGGCGAGGGTCTACGCCGGTTCGGCAGCGGCCAGGGCCGGTCTCGCGGTGGACGACGTCGTCGGGTCCATCAACGGCCGCGAGACCACCGCCTACCCGCCCGACGAGATTCGCGCCCTCCTGCGCGCCGAGGGCTCCGACGTGCGCTTCGAGTTCCGGCGCGGTGGGAGCCCGATGCCCCCGGTCACCCTCCGGCTCCGGCAGATCTACTGACGCGGCGGACCCGGCCCTTCCTCGGGGCGCCCCGAGCCCGGGGCGCCCTCACCTTTCCCTTGCCTCCGGCCACCCGGCTCGGCGATTCTCCCCGCGGCCGCAGGGTCCACCCGCTGCGACCGGAGGTCACGATGGATGCTCACACCGCCCCAGGGTCCCGCGCCCGCCTGACCCAGCCGCTCGTCCGCGACCACGGCGTGCTCCGTCCCGCGTCCTGGGACGAGGCGCTCGATCGCGCGGCGGAGGGGTTCCGGCGCAACCTCGAGGCCCACGGCCCCGATGCGCTCGGCATCTTCAGCTGCTCGAAGTCCACCAACGAGGTGAACTTCGTGGCGCAGAAGCTGGCGCGCGTCGCCTTCCGCACCAACAACGTCGACAGCTGCAACCGCACCTGACACGCCCCCAGCGTCGTCGGTCTGGCGACGGTCTTCGGGGCGGGGGGCGGGACGAACTCCTACGCGGAGGTGGAGGAGGCCGACGTCGTCCTCCTCTGGGGCTCGAACGCGCGCGAGACGCACCCCATCTGGTTCCACCACCTCCTGAAGGGCATCCACCACGGCACGCGGCTCTACGTCATGGACCCGCGCCGCACGCCCACGGCGCAGTGGGCGGACGTCTGGCTGGGTCTCGCCGTGGGCTCGGACATCGCGCTGGCCAACGCCATGGCGCGCGAGATCATCCACGCCGGGCTGCTCGACCGCGGCTTCATCGAGCACGCCACCTCAGGCTTCGACGCCTACCGCGCCGCCGTGGAGCCCTGCACGCTCGAGTGGGCCGAGCAGATCACCGCTGTGCCCGTCGGAGTCATCCGCGAGGCCGCACGAGCCTTCGCCACGGCGAAGAACGCGATGATCTGCTGGACGCTGGGCATCACCGAGCACCACGACGCGGTGGACAACGTGCTCGCGCTCATCAACCTGGCGCTGCTCACCGGGCACGTGGGCAAGTGGGGCTCGGGCTGCAACCCGTTGCGCGGCCAGAACAACGTGCAGGGCGGCGGCGACATGGGCGCCATCCCCAACCGCCTCCCGGGCTTCCAGGACATCCTCGACCCCGCGGTGCGCGCGCGCTTCGAGCGACACTGGAACGTACCCATCCAACCCCGCTACGGGTGGAACCTTACCGAGATGTTCCGCGCCATGGACCGCGGCGCCCTGACCTCGCTCCTCGTCATCGGCGAGAACCCGGCGCAGTCGGACGCCGACGCCACCCACGTGGTGAAGCTGCTCGGGTCGCTCGACCACCTCGTCGTGCAGGAGCTCTTCCCCACCGGCACGGCCGAGCTGGCGCACGTCGTGCTCCCGGCGGCCGCCTCCTGGTGCGAGTCCGACGGCACGGTCACGAACAGCGAGCGGCGCGTGCAGCGCGTGCGCAAGGCGGTCGAACCGCCCGCCGGAGCGCGCGACGAGCTGTGGATCCTGGGCGAGCTGGCGCGGCGCCTGGGCGCGGACTTCGGCCCGCTGACGCCGGAGGCGGTCTGGGACGAGTTCCGCCGGCTGGCCCCCGCCTTCGCCGGCGGCATGAGCTACGCGCGGCTCGAGGCGCTGGGCGGCCTCCAGTGGCCCTGCCCGGACGAGTCGCACCCCGGCACGCCGTTCCTGCACGCCCGGCTGTGGGAGCGGCCGCGCGGCGGACCGGCGGCGCCGTTCTCGGTAGTGCATCACGAGGGCCCGGTCGAGAGGCCGGACGCCGAGTACCCGCTCGTGCTCACCACCGGCCGCCGCCTCGAGTCCTACAACACCGGCGTGCAGAGCAACCGCTATCGTTCGCCGCTGCACCGCGGCGAGTCCCTCGACCTCTCGCCCGAGGACGCCGCCCGCCTCGGCATCGCCGAGGGCACGCTCGTCCGCGTCCGCTCGCGGCGCGGCGCGGTCGTCGCCCCCGCGCACGTGGACCCCGGCCTGCGCGCCGGCACGGTCTTCATGACGCTGCACTTCCCCGACGACGTCGCGACCAACGTGCTGACCACCGACGTCGCCGACCCCAAGTCCGGCACCTCCGAGTTCAAGGCCTGCGCCGTGCGGGTCGAGCCCGCCGGGCCGACGGGGCGGGGGGGCTGAGCCCGTGGACATCCACCTGCACGACGCCCGGCCCACCGACGAGGAGCGCGCCGCGGTCGCCGCGGTGCTCGGATCGCCCGCCTCCGCCTGGGAGGGCGGCCCGCGCACGACCGGGCCGGAGATGAACACCGCGACGGACGGCCGCGCGCGGCGCGAGCGGCGCCACCTGCTCCTGCCCGCCCTGCAGGCGTTGCAGGCGCGCGTCGGCTGGGTGAGCGACGGCGGCATGCGCCTGGTCTGCGAGCAGCTCGGCGTCCCGCCGGCGGAGGCCTGGGCGGTGGCGACGTTCTACGCCCTGCTCGCCACCAGCCCGCGGCCGCGCCGCGTCGTGCACGTGTGCGACGACATCCGCTGCCGCGCGCACGGCGCCGCCGAACTCTGCCGGCAGCTCGCGCACGAGTGCGGGCCGGAGCTGGCCCACCGCCACGACCCCGAGTCGCCCCGGGCATGCTGGATGCGCTCACCCTGCCTGGGCCTGTGCGACCACGGGCCGGCCGCGCTGCTGACCGAGGCCGGCGATCCGCCCATCGAGCGCCTGCTCGGCCCCGTCACCGCCGAGTCGGTCCGGGCGCTGCTGGCCGGCGGCGAGGTGTCGCCCGACGCGGCGGCGCGCTTCGCCCTGCCGCAGCGCGGCGAGGCGGGCCTCGTCCTGCTGCGCCGCGTCGGCGTCGTGGACCCCGCCAGTCTCGAGGCCTACGTCGCCGCCGGCGGTTACCGGGCCCTGCCCCGGGCGCTGGCCATGGGGCCCGAGGCGGTCATCGCCGAGGTCGAGGCGGCCGGGCTCGTCGGTCGCGGCGGCGCCGCCTTCCCGACCGCGCGCAAGTGGGCGGCCGTGCGCGCCCAGACCGCGGCACCGCGCCACCTGGTCTGCAACGCCGACGAGTCGGAGCCGGGCACCTTCAAGGACCGCGTGCTGCTGACCGGCGACCCGTTCGCCGTGGTCGAGTCCATGACCATCGCCGGCTTCGCCGCCGGCTGCGCGAA
>JAXDBZ010000312.1:0-4053 GCA_034678345.1 Candidatus Eiseniibacteriota bacterium | reverse complement strand
TGGCATCGTGCAGGGCACGTTCGAGACCTTCGGCGAGTGCGCGGCGCGCCACTTCGGCGGCACGCTGGCCGGCCGGCTCGTGCTCACCGCCGGCCTCGGCGGCATGGGCGGGGCGCAGCCGCTGGCGGCCACGATGAACGGAGCCGTGTGCCTGGCGGTGGAGGTGGACGAGGCCCGCGCGCGGCGCCGCGTGGACCAGGGCTACTGCGACCGCATCACCGGCGACATGGCCGAGGCCATCGGCTGGTGCCGCGAGGCGCTGGCGGCGAGGCGCCCGCTCAGCGTGGCGCTGATCGGCAACGCCGCCGAGACCCACCCGCTGCTGGTGAAGCAGGGCCTGCGCGTGGACGTGGCGACCGACCAGACCTCGGCGCACGACCCGCTGAACGGCTACGTCCCGGCCGGCCTGACGCTGGCCGGGGCCGCGGCGCTGCGCACGCGCGACCCCGAGGAGTACGTGCGCCGGGCCCGCGCCTCGATGGCCACGCAGGTGAAGGCGCTGCTGGTCATGCGCCGGATGGGCACCGTGCTGTTCGACTACGGCAACAACCTGCGCGGCGAGGCCGAGCGCGGCGGGCTGCCGCACGAGGAGGCGTTCTCCTACCCGGGCTTCGTGCCCGAGTACATCCGTCCGCTCTTCTGCACCGGCAAGGGCCCGTTCCGCTGGGCGGCGCTCTCCGGCGACCCGCAGGACATCCTCGCCACCGACCGTGCCGCGCTCGAGGAGTTCCCCGACGACGCGCGGCTGCACCGCTGGATCCCGCTGGCCGAGAAGCACGTGCCCTTCCAGGGGCTGCCGGCGCGCATCTGCTGGCTGGGCTACGGCGAGCGCGCCCGGCTCGGGCTGCGCTTCAACCGCATGGTGCGGGAGGGCGTGCTGCAGGCGCCGGTCGTGATCGGGCGAGACCACCTCGACGCCGGCTCGGTGGCCTCGCCCTGGCGGGAGACCGAGGGGATGCGGGACGGCTCCGACGCGGTGGCCGACTGGCCCATCCTGAACGCGCTGCTGAACACGGCCTCGGGCGCCTCCTGGGTGAGCGTGCACCACGGCGGCGGCGTGGGCATCGGCAACTCCATCCACGCTGGCGTGGTCGTCGTCTGCGACGGCAGCGCCGAGGCCGACGCGAAGCTCGAACGCGTGCTGACCAACGACCCGGGCACCGGGGTCATGCGCCACGCCGACGCCGGCTACCCCGAGGCCATCGCGCACGCGAAGCGGACGGGCATGAAGCTGCCCGGCGTGACCGGGTGAGCGGCGCCATGGACCTCGGACCGGTGCGCGACCCGTCCACCCGCGCGGTGGCGGGCCGGGCGTCGTACCTGATCCTGCACAATACCTCGGAGGTGGTGACCGCCGACCCCGAGGGGCGGCACGTCCTGCGCTACCCGCGCGGCGCGGTGGTGTTCCGCGAGGGCCGCGTGCTCGAGGTCGGGCCGGGGCCGGAGCTGCTGCGGCGCCACGCCGACGCGCGGCCGCTGAACGCCAACGGCCGGCTGGTCACGCCGGGGCTCGTGGATTGCCACACGCACATGATCTTCGCCGGGCACCGCGCGCCCGAGATGATCCGGCGCCTGAAGGGCGAGTCGTACGCCACCATCGCCGCCGGCGGCGGCGGCATCCGCTCGACGGTCACGGCGACCGCGGCCGAGCGCGACGACACGCTGGAGAAGTCGCTGGCCAACCGGCTCGAGCGCTGGCGCGCCAGCGGCTGCACGACGGTCGAGGTGAAGAGCGGCTACGGCCTCACCCCCTCGGGCGAGACGCGCCTGCTCGAGCTGATGCGGGCGGCGGCGCAGCGGGTGCCGGCGCGGCTGCACCGCACCGCGCTGCTGCTGCACGCCCTGCCGCCGGAGTTCCGCGACCGGCGCGCCGAGTATCTCGAGGCCATGATCGGGCGCGTGCTGCCCGACATCCACACGCGCCAGCTGGCCAGCGCCGTGGACGTCTTCTGCGACCCGGTGGCCTTCACGGTGGACGAGTGTCGCGCCGTGCTGCTCAAGGCGAAGGAGCTGGGACTGGACGTGAAGCTGCACGCCGACCAGTTCGAGCGCAGCGGTGGGGCGGCGCTGGCGGCGGAGGTCGGCGCCTGCTCGGCCGACCATCTCGAGGGGGCGAGCGCCGAGGACTGGAAGGTGCTGGGCGAGGCCGGCGTGGTCGGCGTGCTGCTGCCGGGCTCGGCCATCACCCTGCGCAATCCGCTGCCCGAGGCGGCCATGCTGCGCGCCAGCGGCGCGCGCTGGGCGCTCTCCACCGACTTCAATCCCGGCACCTCGCCGGCCCAGTCGCTGCTCGAGTGCGCCGCGCTGGCGGCGCGGCTGTGCGGCTTCGACGCCGAGGAGACGCTGCTCGGCATCACCTGGAACGCGGCGCGGGCGCTGCGGGTCGAGGCCGAGGTCGGCCACCTGAATCCCGGCGCCTGGGGCGACGCGGTGGTGTGGGAGTGCGAGGCGCTCGAGGAACTGCCGTACTGGCTGCCGGCGGTGAGACCGGACACGGTGTTCATGCGGGGCGCGGACTTGGCCCTGCCCTCGGTCGAGCGCCGGGTATGGCCGTAGAGGCGCGCCAGGACGTGCGGCTGCGGCGTTGTCGTGGCGCACGCGACCTGCGACGTGTCCGGTGGACACGCCTCGGTCACGCGCGCCACTCCGCCTTGCAGCCGCGCGTCCTGACGCGCCTCGGGGGCGAGAACACCTTCCTGCGGGCCGTCGCGGCGCCTCGGGGTGAGAACCTCCTGATCGAACTCGAAGCCTGATCCAAACGAACGGAGATCCTTCGCATGTCCAAGCTCGTCGAGTGCGTACCGAACTTCTCGGAAGGCCGCCGCCGCGAGGTGGTGGAGGAGATCATGCAGGCCATCGCGTCCGTGCCGGGGGTGACACTGCTCGACAGCGAGATGGACGCCGACCACAACCGCTGCGTGCTCACCTTCGCCGGCGAGCCCGAACCGGTCATGGAGGCCGCCTTCCGAGCGGTGAAGCGCGGCAGCGAGCTGATCGACCTCAACCAGCACAAGGGCGAGCACCCGCGCATGGGTGCGGCCGACGTCGTCCCGTTCGTTCCGGTGGAAGGGGTCACGCTCGAGGACTGCGCCGAGCTGGCGCGGCGGACCGGGAAGCGCATCGGCGAGGAGCTGGGCATCCCGGTCTACCTCTACGAGGCCGCGGCCTCGCGGCCCGACCGCGCCATCCTGTCCGACGTGCGGCGCGGCGAGTTCGAGGGCCTGCGCGAGCTGATCGGCAAGGACCCGAAGAAGAAGCCCGATTTCGGCCCCGAGCGCATCCATCCTACCGCCGGAGCGACGGCGGTGGGGGCACGGCGCTTCCTCGTCGCCTTCAACGCCAACCTCAACACGGCCGACGTGCGCGTGGCCAAGGCCGTCGCCGCCTCGATCCGCGAGCAGAGCGGGGGGCTCAAGAACGTGCGCGCGCTCGGCTTCTCGATCGAGGGCGGGCGGCGCGCGCAGGTGAGCATGAACCTGGTGAACACCGAGGCGACGCCCATCCACCGCGTGCTGGCGCTGGTGCGCGAGGAGGCGGCGCGGCACGGCGCCGCCGTCTCGGGCTGCGAAGTGGTGGGGCTCATCCCCGAGTACGCCATGCTCGACGTGGCCGAGCACTACCTGCAGCTCGAGGGCTTCAAGCGCGACCAGGTGCTCGAGCTGCGGCTCAAGACACCGCCGCTCACCGGGGCGACCACGGTGGCGGGCTTCTTCGATTCGGTCGCCTCGCCCACGCCCACCCCGGGCGGCGGCACGGTCTCGGCCTTCGTCGGCGCGCTGGCGGCGACGCTGCCGACCATGGTGGCCGGGCTGACGATGGGCAAGAAGAAGTACGCCGCGCACGAGGAGGCGATGAAGGAGGTGCGGCGCCGGGCGGCGGCGCTGCGCGGCCGCCTGCTCGGTCTGGCCCGCAAGGACAGCGAGGCCTTCGAGGCGGTGCTCAGGGCGCGCAAGATGCCGCAGTCCGTGCCCGCCGAGGTGGAGGCACGGGACAAGGCCATGGCGGCGGCCGATCTGGCGGCCATGCGCGTGCCGCTCGAGACCGCCCAGGCCT
>JAXDBZ010000311.1:0-14904 GCA_034678345.1 Candidatus Eiseniibacteriota bacterium | reverse complement strand
CAACTTCCACTCGCGGCTCGAGTGGATCTCGGTCCAGGACATGGAGAAGGCGGTCGAGGTGATCGTCAACCTGGCGAAGGTCTGGGAGGAGCGGGCCGGCGCCGTCGCCTGACCCGGCCGCGCCGCGACGATCCGTCGCGCACAGCACGAGGCCCGGGTGGCATGCCACCCGGGCCTCCGCGTGTCCGGGCGCGGCCCGTGGTGCCGGGCCGCCGCCGCTACTCGGGCAGGTTGAACCGGCGGCGGGCCTCGTCGTACGTCAGGGACTTCAACCTCGCGATCGCCTGCTCTCGGGTGCCGCCCTCGGCCACCATCGCTCCGTCCACGACGCCCCCGGGGATCAGGACGTAGCGGACCTGGTTGTAGCTTGGGGCGATCATGGGATAGGTCGTCGGGCTCGCGGGGGAGTAGTACTCGGCCCGAACGGAATCGACGCGGGCACGGAAGCTGAAGCTCAGCCCCACGTCGGGCAACACGACCGGCAGTTGGACGACGGCGGGGTCATAGCCGATGAAGCGCATGTACACCAGCACCGCGCCGTGGTCCACGACGTCCTGCGTGAGCGAGGGCGCGCCCATCGTGTAGGTGCGCCACGCGATGCCGAACTCGGTCACGGCGTTCCAGGTCGGGGGGCTGAACCAGTCCGAGTAGATCACGTTGGCCGTTCCCGGGTCGCCCTTGGGTCCGGTCGGACCGCGGTCCCCCTTCGCACAGCCCAGCATCACCAGCGTGACACAGAGCAACAGCACGTGAGCGCTGCGGATCCTCATGCGCGGCCTCCTCGGGCAGAAGGGGAAAACCGTGGAACTGCCGTCCGCACCCTAGCCCGGCCGGGCGTGCGGTACAAGAGCCTGTCGGGGTGCCTGCGGGCACCTCCGCGGGGGCGGGACCAGGCGAGGGGCTACCCGGCCCCGCGCCGCTCACCGGAGCACGACGACCCGGCGGGAGGCCTCCGTCGTATCGGCGCGCAGCCTGCAGTAGCAGACGCCCGGCGACGTCGTCGCTCCGCCCTCGCTCCGCGGGTCCCAGCGGACGGAGTGATCGCCCGGAGCCTGCTCCGCGTCGAGCAGCCGGCAGACCCGCCGCCCGCCGACGTCGTGGACGTCGAGCGTCACCCGCGCCGCCTCGGGCAGGCGGTACGAGAGGACCGTCCCCACCGAGGCGGGGTTCGGTCGCGCCGTAAGGCGGAGACGCTCCCCGGCCGGGTCCCCGGCCGGCCCGGGGACGGCGGTCACGTCCTCGTCGGCGGTCCAGATGTCCCAGCCTCCGCAACCGCCGACGCGCCCCGAGCCGATGTGGATCGTGCCGCGCAGGGTCCCGTCCCCGGCCGAGGGCCACGCGCCCCACTCGGCGGCGCTCGAATTCAGGGGCGTGCCCAGATTGACCGGGGCGCCCCACGTCCCGCCGTCGTTCTCCGTGATCCAGAGGTCGGCGCCGCCGAGGCCACCGGTCCGGTTGGAGCAGACCAGCAGGGTCGCGCCGTCGTCCGAGATCCAGCGCGGACAGTCTTCCCCTGCCGAGTTGACGGTGGGGCCGAGGTTGACGGGCGTGCTCCACGACGCGCCGCTGCGCTGCGACACCCAGACGTCGTCGCCGCCGTGGGTCCCGGGGCGATTGGAGCAGATGTACAACCGGCTCCCGTCACGGGAGAGCACCGGACAGCAGTCGATCCAGGCGGTGTTGATCGGGTATCCGAGTCTGCTCCGCGTGCCGGGCACGCCGTCGGTCAGCGGGCACGAGTAGATGTCCCCGCCGCCGGTGGAGGTGGAGAGGAAGTAGAGGGTGCTGTCGCCGTCGGCCAGGAAGGGCGCCGACTCCGTGCCGGACGTGTTGACGGCGGACCCCAGGTTCTGCGGGCTCTGCCACTGGCCCTCGACCCGCCGCGAGATCCAGAGGTCGGAGTCGCCGGATCCGCCGGCCCGGGTGGACACGAAGATCATGAACGAGCCGTCCCGGGCGAGCACGGGGTACCAGTCGTCGGCCGCGCTGTTGACCGTCGGGCCGAGGTTCACCGGCGCGTGCCAGGCGGCCCCCGCCGGCGCGGCGAGCGCCGCCGGCGGCAGCAGCAGCGACGAGACCGCGAGATGGACGAGGAAGACGGCCAGGGCGACCAGCAGCGCGATGACGAGGAGGCGCTCGCGGAACGTCCAGGCCGGTGGGCTTGCAGACATGGAATGTGACGCGGCCATCCGATCGCCCCCCGTTGCCCGGCTCGATGCAGGGTCGAGCATCGCTCCGGCGGGGTACGGAGCGTCAGCCTCGTGCGGCCATCCGGGCGCACCGGGCGACGAAGCCGCCGCGGCCGGCGACGAAGCCGCGGGCCGGCCCGGCTAGAGCCGGTCGCCGAGCAGGCGCTCGAGCTTCTCGCGGTACAGGCGCGTCAGCTTGAGCTCCCTGCCGCCGGCCAGCCGCACGAGGTGCTCCCCGCGGGCGACCGGCACCAGCTCGGCCACGCCGTCGAGCCGCACGATGGCCGAGCGGCTGACGCGGACGAACTCGCGGGGGTCGAGCCGGGTCTCCATCTCGTTCATGGTGCGGCGCAGCAGCCAGGACTTATCGCCCACGTGGAGGCTCACGTAGTCGCCGCAGGCCTCGATCCAGTCGAGCGTGCCGATGCGCAGGAAGAACACGCGGCCGCGGCTCTTGATGACCAGGCGGTCCAGATAGCGGTCGGGATGGGCCGGGTCGGGCGCGGGCAGGACGCCGTCGGCCGGCTCGACGGCGCCGGCCGTGTCGGGCGGGCCGGCGCGGCGGCGTTCGGCCACACGCTGCCGGCACGACTCCAGCGTCTCGGCGAAGCGCTCCTCGTCGAACGGCTTGAGCAGGTAGTCGAGCGCGTGCACCCGGAACGCCTCGAGCGCGTAGCGGTCGTAGGCGGTCACGAAGACCACCACCGGCTGGACCTCGGGCTCGACCCGCTCGAGCACCTCGAAGCCGTCCATATCGGGCATGCGAATGTCGAGGAACAGCAGGTCGGGGCGCTGCTCGCCGATGGCGGCGATGGCGTCACGCCCGTTCCCGCACTCGCCCACGATCTCGAAGTCGGGCACGCCACGCAGGCGGATGCGGAGGTTCTCTCGCGCCGGCGGCTCGTCGTCCACGATCAGCGTGCGGATGGTCTCCATGCTCGCGGCCTCCGGTTCCGGCTCAGTCGGCCTGCGTGCCGGATTCGGTGGCCGCGACCCGGAACGGGATGGTGATGCGCGCGATCGTGCCACCGCCCGGCCGCTCGCACAGGAAGAAGTCGTGCTCCCCGGGGTAGAGCTGCTCCAGGCGTTCGCGCACGTTGGCCAGGCCCACGCCGTCGGCCGGCGCCGTGCCGTTCGGCAGCCCGCGGCCGTCGTCCTCGACCTCGAGCGTCAGCCGCCCGTCGCCGAGCAGGGCCCGGAGCAGGATCGTGCCGGAGCCGGTCTCCGCGGCGATGCCGTGGCGGATGGAGTTCTCGACCAGCGGCTGGAAGATCAGGTTGGGCACGGCGGCGGACAGCGTGCGCTCGTCGATCTGCATGGCCACCTGCAGACGGTCGCGGAAGCGCTCGCGCTGGATGCGCAGGTAGGCGTCGAGCGACTCCAGCTCGACGGCGAGGGGCACGGTGGGCGTGTCGGCGCGGTCGAGGGTCATGCGCAGGAACTGGCTCAGGTGCGACAGCATCTCGTTCGCGCCGCGCGTCTCGCCCTTGAGGATCAGGGTCGAGATGGCGTGCAGGGCATTGAACAGGAAGTGCGGCTGGAGCTGCATCTGCAGCGCCTCGAGCCGGGCCTCCGAGAGCGAGGCGCGCAGCCGGGCCTGCTCCAGCTCGAGTGCGGCGGCGGCGTGCGCCCGCTCGCGGTAGCGCTGGTGGCTGTCCCAGCCCAGCACCGCGCCCATCACGCCGAGGTAGATGAGGATGCTCCCGCCCATGTACCGGGTGATCCACTCCGGCAGGATGCCGGGCAGCTTCTCCAGCGGGACCGGCTTGTGCCACACCATCGCGTTCATCCACAGGGAACGCAGCAGGGGCTGGACCACCATGAGCGCGAGTACGAGGAGCACGCAGGCACCGATCGTCCACCAACGCGGCCGGAGGCCAAAGAGCGCGCGGCGACCCGCCCAGACCAGGGGTGGCGTGAGCAGGGCGGCGAGGACCCAGAAGCTGCTCACGCCGTTGTTGAGGGCGCTCCAATCCATGCGCTCGCCCCGGGCGGCGACGACCACCACCCAGGACACCCACTCGATGGCTCCCGCCAGCAGCCACATGGCGGCGACCAGGGCCGTGAGCAGGCCCCAGTTCCCGGTGCTCGGGCGCTTCGCGTCGGGCGTGGTCGTCATGGTCGAGGCGGCGGGCCCGGTGACTCCCGCCTGCCCGGCATTCTAGCCCGCCCCGGCGGGACGGGGACAGTCCGCTGCGACGAGCCCGCCTTCCCGTGCGCCGGAATCGCGCGCGACGTGGCCGGGTGGCGTCCCCGGCCCCGGCTCGGGTACCCTAGGCGGCCGCGACGGAGGAAGCTCCCCATGATCCGCATGCTGCTCAAGTCGAAGCTCCACCGCGTCACCGTCACGCAGACCGAGCTGCACTACGAGGGCTCGGTCGCGGTGGACGAGGCGTTGCTCGAGGCCGCGGACCTGCGCGAGTACGAGCGGGTGGAGGCCTACAACGTCAACACCGGCCAGCGCTTCGCCACCTACGTGGTGTGCGCCCCGCGCGGTTCGGGCACCATCCGCGTGATGGGCGCGGCAGCGCGGCTGGCGAGCGTCGGCGACCACCTGATCATCGCGGCCTACGCGTCGTTCCTCGAGGAGGAGCTGGCGGGCTTCAAGCCGCACATCGTGCTCGTGGACGGGAACAACCGCGTGATCGAAGTGAAGACCTCCTCCGCGGGCGCGCCGCGCCGCTGAGCGTGCCGCCCGCCCCGCGCGGCCGCCCGCGCCGCGTCCCCCGCCACCCCGGGTGCCCATGAGGTTCGCCGGCGAGTTCGCCGCCCTCGGCACCGCCGTGTGCTGGGCGGCCGGCTCCAACCTGTTCGCCGCCGCCGGCCAGCGCATGGGCTCGGTCGTGCTCAACCGGCTGCGCATCACCGTGGCGATGGTGCTGCTCGGCGCGGCGCTGCTCGTCACCCGCGGCTCGCCCTGGCCGACCTGGGCAAGCCCGATGCAGGTCTGGCTGCTGGGGCTGAGCGGCCTGGTCGGCTTCGTCTTCGGCGACCTCTACTACTTCCGCGCGCTGGTCATCCTCGGCCCGGGCCGCGCCGCGCTGGTCACGTCGATGTCGCCCATCTTCACCCTGCTCATCGGCTGGCCGGTGCTGGGCGAGACGCCGGGACCGCTCGTGCTGCTGGGGGTGGCGCTCACGCTCGGCGGCATCGCCTGGGTGCTGCTCGAGAGCGAGCGGCGCGAGCACCCGCACGTCGAGGGCTCGGTCGCGGTGGGCATCACCGCCGGCGTGCTGGCCGCGCTCGGGCAGGCGGGCGGCTACGTGCTCTCGAAGATGGCGATGAACACCGGGATCGACGCGCTCTCGGGCACCGTGATCCGCGTGGTCGCGGCGGTCGCCGGCATCTGGGTGCTGGCGGCGCTGCAGCGCGACGTGCGCCGCTCGCTCGGCGCCCTGCGCGACCGGCGGGGAGCGGCCTTCATGGTGGGCGGGGCGTTCTTCGGCCCGTTCATGGGCGTGACCCTGTCGCTGGCCGCGCTCCAGTTCATCGAGGCCGGCGTGGCGGCGGCCATCACGTCCATCTACCCGGTGCTGACCCTGGCGCTGTCGTCGCGCTTCCACGGCGAGCGCTTCACCCTGCGCAACCTGCTGGGCGCGCTGGTGGCCGCCGCGGGCGTGGTCGTGCTGTTCCTGCGGTAGGGGGTGGCGCGCGGACGACGGCCGCTCCGGCTCCGGGGCGGCCGTTCCGCTTGTGGGCGACGCGCCGGAGTGGCAATCTTACCCTCTTCTACCCGTCCCTGCGGGCCCCGCGGGACGAGCGACCAGACCTGGAGCCTGTGATGAGCCCTCCCGTCTACGACTGGGATGCCGGCGAATACCTCACCTCCGAGGAGGAGCGCATGATCGACGAACTCGAGGCCATGTTGCGCCCACCGGTGCTGCCCATGGCCCCCTATCCCCCCAAGGCCGTCCTGCTCGCCAGCGGCGAGACCATGGTCGTGCGCCAGGCCTCGATCGACGAGGTGGACACGATGCTCAAGGTCATCCAGCCGCTGTCGTGGCTGGACCGGGACTTCTACGACATCGTGGCGGCACGGCTCTTCGCCGAGCTGCTCGGCTGGAAGACCTACCGCGTGCGCAACGAGTACTGCCTGGTCGGCGTCGTCGACGGGGTGCTGGCCGGCATCGTGAACGGGCGCCTGTGGGACGAGAAGCACGGCGTCTCCTACCACACGCTGACCCTCAAGCGCGGCCTGCGCGTGGGCTCGCACCTCTTCGCCTCGAAGATGGAACACCACATCGAGTACCTGGGCCAGGACGAGGTCTGGGTCGTGGCCGAGAGCCCGATCGGTCACCGCCGCTGGATGATCGAGTACCCGCTCGACAAGAAGTTCGAGATCCAGCACGAGCTGGGCGGTGCGCCGTCGTACGTGCTGACCCGCGAGACCTACTTCAAGGCCAAGTCGCGGCTGGTGACCGGCACGCGCCCGGTGTCGCCCGAGCTGCTGGCCAGCTCGTACCCGCTGCGCGAACCCGATCTCAAGGTGATGCTGACCCAGATCGAGGACACGCTGGAGGCCCGGCTATGAGAGACGTGGCCATCGTCGGTGTGGGCTCGACGCAGTTCGGGCGGGCGCAGTGGAGCCTGCTCAAGATGATGTGCGAGGCGTCGCACGACGCGATCACCGACGCCGGCATCGGCGAGAGGAAGATCGACGCGGTCTACGTCGGCAACATGGGCGCGCCCCGCAACAACCGCATGTCCGGCCTGTCCAGCGGGTTGGTGGACCGGATGAACCTGTACCCGCACACCGTGTCCGAGACGATCGAGAACGGTCCGGCCTCGGGCGCCTCGGCCATCAAGCACGGCCTGCACTCGGTGGCCTCCGGCCTGTGCGACCTGGTGCTGGTGTGCGGTGGCGAGCGCATGCGCGAGGTCAACAACTTCGAGGCGACCGAGTTCGTCTCGTTCCTCTCGCACCGCTACGCCGAGTACGTCTACGGCGTGACGCTGCCGGCGCTGGCGGGGATGTTCACGCGCCTCTACATGGAGCGCTACGGCCTCGAGCCGAAGCACCTGGCCATGGTGGCCATCAAGAACCACGAGAACGGCGCGAAGAACCGCAAGGCCCACGTGCGCATCCCGATCACGATGGAGGGCATCCTGACCGGGCCGGACGCGCTCAACAACAACCCGTGGATCGCCGAGCCGCTGCGCTTCTTCGACTGCTGCCCGGTGAGCGACGGGGCCTCGGCGGTGCTGCTGGCGCCCGCCGAGATGGCGAAGGAGTTCAAGAAGACGCCGGTGCTCGTCGCCGGCATGGGGCAGGCGACCGACTCGCAGGCGGTGCAGGACCGGCCGGACCCGACCGAGCTGACGGCGGTGCGGATGGCGGCGGAGCGGGCCTTCGCCATGGCGAAGCTGGCGCCGAAAGACATCCACGTCGCCGAGCTGCACGACGCCTTCACCATCCTCGAGATCGCCGAGAGCGAGGAGTGCGGCTTCTTCAAGAAGGGCGAGGGCCACAAGGCGCTCGAGCGCGGCGAGACGAGGATCGGCGGGAGGCTGCCCATCAACCCGTCGGGCGGGCTCAAGTCGCGCGGGCATCCCGTGGGCAACACCGGCGTGTCGCAGATCGTGGAGCTGGTGCTGCAGCTGCGCGGCGAGGCAGGCGACTACCAGGTGCCGAACCAGCCGAGGCACGGCTTCGCCGTGAACTTCGGCGGTTTCGGCAACAACGTCGTCGCCACCGTGCTCAAGCGGGGGGTGTGACATGGCGAAGATCGTCGAAGCCGCGAAGTGCGTGAAGTGCGGCAAGATCTCGTACCCGATGCACTTCTACTGCCCGTCCTGCCGCGGCACCAGGTTCGAGCCGGTGCCGGTCGAGGGCGAGGGCAGGCTGATCACCTGGACGCGGGTCTACGCGCTGCCGCTGGACTACGCCGTGCTCTACACCACGCTCGGCATCGTCGAGCTGGACATGGGCGTGCGCGCCACCGGGCAGCTGGACATCGCCGAGCCGAAGACGGGCCAGCGCGTGCGGGCCCGGGTCGGCAAGGTGCGCGAGATCAACGGCAAGGACATCACCGGACTGGTATTCGGCGCCGTCTGAGGCGGGACGCTCCGGGCCCGCGGCCGAGCCGCGGGTCCGGCGGCGTTCCCGGTGCGGCCGCGGGGGAGAGGACGAGATGAGTGACCTGCGCTACGAACGACCGGGCACGGTGGCCGAGGCCACCGGGCTGCTGGCCGCGGGTGGCGCGAGGATCCTGGCCGGCGGGACCGACCTGGTCATCGCGCTGCGCGGCGGCCTGCCCTGCGACGTGCTGGTGGACATCAAGCACATCCCCGAGCTGGGCCGCATCGTCTGGACGCCGGACGGCGGGCTCGAGATCGGCGCCTGCGTGCTGGTGCAGGACCTGGCCGAGGAGCCGCGCGTGCGCGAGGTCTTCCCGGCGCTGGCCGAGGGCGCCGAGGCCATCGGTTCGCTGCAGATCCGCTACCGCGCCACGGTGGCCGGCAACCTCTCGAACGCCTCGCCCTGCATGGACACCGCGCCGCCGCTGCTCGTGCTCGACGGGCGGCTGCGCATCGCCGGGCCGAAGGGCACGCGCGAGGCGCCGCTCGCCGACTTTTTCCTCGGCGTGCGGCAGACGGCGCTGGCGGCCGACGAGCTGATCACGGCGGTCGTGCTGCCGCCGCCGCCGCCGGGCCTGGCGTGCGGCTTCGACAAGATCAAGCGCACGCAGGGGCACGATCTGGCGCTGGTGAACAGCGCGGCGGCGTGGGATCCGCGGGCGGGCACGCTGCGCGTGGCCATCGGCTCCTGTGCGGTGCGGCCGGTGCTCACCCCGGCGCTCGAGGGCGTGAAGCCCGGAGCCGACCCGGCCGCGACCGGCGAGCGCCTGGCGCAACGGGCGCTCGAGCACATCCGGCCCATCGACGACGTGCGCGGCTCGGCCGAGTACCGGCGCGAGATGAGCGCGGCGCTCTGCCGGCGCCTGGCGCGCCGGCTGCTGGGCGCGGGGAGGGCGTCATGAGCGCGCGCACCATCACCCTGACGGTGAACGGCGAGACCTCGACCCTCGAGGTGCCGGTGGGCATGACGCTGCACCAGCTCCTGTCCGAGGGCCTGCACCACCACGAGGTGAAGTCGGGCTGCTACATCGGCGAGTGCGGGCTGTGCACCATCCGACTGAACGGCCGGCCGGTGAACTCCTGCCTGGTGTTCGCGGTCGAGGCCGACGGCGCGGTCATCGAGACCTCGACGGTGGAGACGCCCGCGCCCGGGCAGCTCTCCGACCTGCAGCAGGCGTTCGTGGACTTCGGCGCCATCCAGTGCGGCTTCTGCACGCCGGGCATGCTGGTCTCGGCGCGGGCGCTGCTGGCGCGCAAGGCGAAGCCGACGCGCGCCGAGATCGTCGAGGCGCTGGCTGGCAACTACTGCCGCTGCACCGGCTACGAGCCCATCGTCAACGCCGTCGAGGCGGTGGCGAACGGGACCTACCGGCCCAAGCCCGCGCCGGCGAAGCCGTACGTGGGCGGCGAGGCGAACCGCCTCGACGGGGCGGCCAAGGTCACCGGGGCCGCGACCTTCGTGCACGACATGTTCCTGCCCGGCATGCTGCACGGGCGCCTCCTCGTTTCGCCGCACGCCAAGGCGCGCATCAAGCGCATCGACGTGTCGAAGGCGAAGGCGATGCCGGGGGTGCGGGCGGTGCTCACCGGCGAGGACGTGCCGTACGAGCTCGGCCTCTACATGGAGGACAAGGACATCCTCGCCCGCGGCATCGTGCACCACCAGGGCGAGGCGGTGGCGGCGGTGGCGGCCGAGACCTGGCTGCAGGCCAAGCTCGCCACGCTGGCGATCGAGGTCGAGTACGAGCCGCTCGACCCGGTGCTCGACGTGCACGAGGCGCTGGCGGACGGCGCGCCGCAGGTGCACCCCGACCTCGGGACGTACTCGTGGATGAAGGGCGTGTTCTTCCCGCAGCCCGGGCACAACGTCGCCCACCACCAGAAGATCCGCAAGGGCGACACGGCGAAGGGCATGGCCGAGGCGGACCGCGTCTTCGAGTTCCGCTTCACGAACCCGCCGGTGCAGCACGTGCCGATGGAGACGCACACCGCCATCGTCACCGCGCGGCCCGACGGCGAGGTGGAGATCATCACCTCGGCGCAGTCGCCGTTCACCGTGCGGCATCTCTTCTGCCACACCTTCGGGCTGCCGCTGCACCAGGTGCGCGTGCGCATCCCCTACGTGGGCGGCGGCTTCGGCGGCAAGGCGGGCATCCACCTCGAGCCGCTGGTCTACTGCCTGTCGAGGGCGGCGGGCGGTCGGCCGGTGAAGCTGGCGGCCACGCGCGAGGAGGAGTTCAACACGCTGCCCTCGCGCCAGGGGCTGGAGAGCGTCATCCGCACCGGCGTGACGAAGGACGGGCGCATCACCGCGCTCGAGGCCACCTACCTGTGGGACGCCGGCGCCTTCGCCGACTACGGCGTGAACGTCGGCCGCGCCGCGGCCTACTCGGGCGCGGGCCCCTACGTCATCCCGCACTGCAAGGTGGACTCGAAGGTCGTCTACACGAACAAGATCCACGGCACCGCCTACCGCGGCTTCGGCCACCTCGAGGTGCTGTGGGGCATCGAGCGCAACATGGACCTGGTGGCGCGCGGGCTGGGGATGGATCCGGTCGAGTTCCGCCGCAGGAACCTGTTGCGCGTCGGCGAGACCACGATCACCGGCGAACCCTTCACCGCGGGCCACGGCCGCCCGGAGGAGTGCCTGCGCCTGGTGAGCGAGGCGATCGGCTGGGACGCGAAGCAGGATGTCCCGCAGCCGCCGGCCGCGCCGGGCTCGGGCAGGCGCCGGGCGAAGGCCGTGGCCATGCTGCACAAGGCGCCGGCCATGCCGACCTACACCTCGTGCTCGGCCAGCCTCCTGTTCAACGGCGACGGCTCGGTCAACCTGCTGGTGAGCGGCGTGGACTACGGGCAGGGCACCTACACCGCGCTGGCGCAGATCGCCGCCGACGAGCTGCGCATCCCGCTGGAGAAGGTGCGCGTGCCGTGGGACAGCGACACCGACTTCACCCCGTACGACTGGCAGACGGTGGCCAGCCGCTTCACGGTGATGGGCGGCAACGCCGTCATCCAGGCGGCGAAGGAGTGCCTCGACCAGATCCGCGCGGTGGCCGGGGAGGCGTTCGGCGTGGCGGCCGACGCGATCGAGTGCGGGGACGGCCAGGTGTGGGTGAAGGGCAAGCCGGAGAAGAAGCTCGACTACGCGAGGTTCGTGCTCGGCTACTCCTTCCCGGACGGGCACAGCATCGGCGGCCCGGTCATCGGCAGGGGCCGCTACATCGCCCACGGACTGACGAACCTCGACCCCGAGACGGGACAGGGGCTGCCGGCGCTCAACTGGACCTACGGCGCGCACGGCATCGAGATCGAGGTGGACACCGACACCGGCCACATCCAGGTGCTCAAGCTGGTCTCGGCCTTCGACGCCGGCAAGGTCATCAACCTGCAGCAGTGCCGCATGCAGGTCATCGGCGGCGTGGTGCAGGGGCTGGGCTCGGCGATCATGGAGAAGTTCGTGTTCGACCGCGGCCGGCTGGTGAACAACACCTTCACCGACTACAAGGTCCCGACCGCCAAGGACGTGCCGCTCGAGATGCGGCAGCTGTTCGTCGAGACGCCGCACCCACAGGGGCCCTACGGGGCGCGCGGCGTGGCCGAGCACCCGATGATCTCCATCCCCGGCGCGGTCGGCAACGCGCTGGCCAACGCCACCGGCGTGGAGTTCTTCGAGCTGCCGCTGGACCCCGAGACGGTCTTCCTCGGGCTCAAGCGCGCGGCGAAGGAACGGGCGTAGCGGCGCGCGGACAAGCGGCTGACGGCTCGCGGCCCCGGTGCCTCTCGGGAGGTGCCGGGGCCGCGCCGTATCGAGCGCCTCGCGTCGCGCCCCCGGCGCCGGCGATTCGTCGTGCCTCCGGGCGCACTCAGCGCGCTCCGCCGGGACTCCGTCGCCCGGCCGTCGCCCGACGCGGGATCGGGCGCCATGCTGGTCGCGTACCGCCGGCGAGCGCGGACCGGCCGTCCGGAGGCGGGTGTCGGTCCGCGCCGTTCCTCTCCCCGCCACCCCGAATGGGGGTGTTCCATGAGGCGCGGCCTCGTCCTTTCAGGATGCGCGGTCGTCGTGGCCTGTCTGGCCATCGCCCGGGCCCCGGGTTCCGCGGCGGCTGCCGGGCCCGCGCCCGCGGCGCTGCCGTTCATCGAGAACGCCGGGCAGGCGCCGGCGGAGGTGGCGTACTACGCGCCGGCTGGCGGAGGCACGGTGTTCGTGACGCGCGACGGACGGATCGTGCACGCACTGGCGGGCGCCGCGGCGGACGGGTCACAGAAGAAGGGCTCGTCGGTCCGCGAGGAGCTGGTGGGGGCGCGGGCGGTGGAGGTACGGGGTGGCCGGCCGGCGGCGACGACGGTGAACTACCTGATGCCCTCGGCGCCGGCCGCAACGCGCGGGCTGCGGACGTGGCAGTCGGTGGACGTGGCGGGGGCGTACCGGGGCGTGGACGTGGAGTTGGTGGCGCGCGGCGGCGAGGTGGAGAAGCTGTTCCGCGTGGCGCCGAGGGCGCGAGTGAGCGACATCCGGGTGCAGGTCGCAGGGGCCTCGGGCCTGCGGGTGACGGAGGATGGGCGGCTGGAGGTGGAGACGGGTGCGGGGCCGCTGCACTTCACGCGGCCGGTGGCGTACCAGGAGCGGGAGGGCCGCCGCGACGAGGTCGACGTGGCGTACGTGACGTCAGGGGACACGTACGGGTTCCGGGTGGGCCGCTACGACCGGCGACTGCCGCTGACGATCGATCCGCTGCTGGCCTCGACCTTTCTCGGGGGCACGGCCCAGGACGGTTACCGACGGTTGGGCCTGTTGCGCGAGCCCGACGGAGACGTGCTGGTGGCGGGTTCCACCTACTCCGGCGACTTCCCGACCACGGCCGGGGTCCTGGACCCGACCTACAACGGTTCCTGGGACATCGTGATCGCGCGGCTCGACAGCACCCTCACGACCCTCGAGACCGCCACCTTCCTGGGCGGCAGCCGGGACGAGGGGGACTCGTGGGGGGGCGGCCTGGCGCTGGGCCCGGACGGGAGCGTCTACCTGGCTGCTTCGACGATCTCGGCCAACTTCCCCATGAAGATCGGGGCGTACGACCGATACCCCAACGGCGGCCGTGACGTGGTCGTCTCGCGGCTCTCGAGCGGCCTGGACACGCTGCTGGCCTCCACGTTCCTCGGCGGCTCGCTGGACGACGAGACCGCGTGCCTGATGCTGGGCCCGCAGGGTCGGGTCTACGTCGCGGGCTACACGGCGTCCGCGAACTTCCCGACGACGGAGGGCGCCTTCGATCGCACGCCGGGTGGTGACTGGAACGGCTTCGTCTCACGCCTCGACCCCGGCCTGACCACGCTCGTCGTCTCGACGTATCTGGGGGGCGACGCCATCGACCACGTCGGCGCGATGGTCCTGGACGGCGCGGGAGACCTCTACATGACCGGGGCCACCGGGTCGGCCGACTTCCCGTGCACGCCGGGTGCCTTCGACACCGTACGCAACGCCGAGGTCATCAGCGGGTGGCTGGCGAAGATGTCGCCCGACCTCACGACGCTGCTCGCCTCGACCTACTTCGACGGTTCCTCCGGCGACTTCCCCTATGACGTGGCCATCGGCACGACCGGCGACGTGTTCATCACCGGACACAGCGGGTCGTCCGACTTGCCCACGACGCCCGGCGCCTACGACCCGACCTACAACGGCAGCGGGCCGTTCAACGTCGGCGACGACGTCTTCGTGTCCCGCTTCAGCCCCGACCTGACGGCGCTCGTGGCCTCGACCTTCGTGGGAGGGAACGCATGGGAGATGGGAACGCGCGTCGTCTGCGACGGCCGGGGCAACGTGCTCGTGGCCGGCGAGGTCTTCTCGACGGACTTCCCCGTGGCGTCGTTCGCGTACTCCCGGACCCTGCGTGGCACCGTCGATGCCTTCGTCTGCAGGCTCGACGAGGGTCTGACCACCCTGCAGGCCTCCACGTACCTGGGCGGCAGCATGTCCGACTACTTCGGAAGGGGGCTGGCCGTTGACCCGGCCGGGAACGTCGATGTCGTCGGGACCACGGAGTCGTCCGACTTCCCGACCACGGAGGGGGTCTACGACCGGACCTACAACGGCGCCGCGGACTGGTTCATCTGCCGTCTGGACCCCTGGCTGTCCGACGTCTCGCCGGTAGAGGTTCCATCACCGCCCACGGAAGCCACGTCCCGGTTGTCGCTGAGTGTCGAGCCCAATCCATTCCGCGCGCACACCACGATCCACTTCGACCTCGCGGCGCCGACCCCCGTGAGCCTCCGGGTATTCGACGCCAGCGGCCGGCGGGTCCGCTCCCTGCTGGGCGGCGGGGTCCTCCCCCCGGGCCGCCATGAAGTGGTCTGGGACGCGACCGACGACGCGCGGCGGGAGGTCGCGCCCGGGACGTACCTGTGCCGCATCGTGACGCTGAACGGCAGCGAGACCAGGAGGCTCGTGCTGATCCGCTGAGAGAGCCGGCGGGTCGTCGGGGTCTCCCCGGGCAGCCGGGGCACGTCCACTCAGACCGGGCACGTGGGAGGTCGTCCGCACATGAGAAGCCGAACACCCGCCCTGCGGTCGGGGGCCACACTCGCGGGCTTCATGGCTGCATTCGCGTTCTGGGCGATGAGCCTCGGTCCCCACGCC
>JAXDBZ010000310.1:0-7627 GCA_034678345.1 Candidatus Eiseniibacteriota bacterium | reverse complement strand
CCGCGAGTGGAAGTTGTGCTCGCCGGCAAAGACGTTCGGCGTCGGCAGGCCCATGAACGAGAGCCGCGAGCCGTCGGTGCCGCCGCGGATGGCCGCCTCGCGCAGCGTGAGCCCGGCGCGCCGGACCGCCTCGCGCGCGTTCTCGACCACCTGCGGGTACTTGTCGAGCACTTCCTTCATGTTGCGGTAGGACTCGTCCACCTTGCAGACGACCGAGGCGCCCGGCCAGTCGGCGACCGTCGCCTTCGCCAGCTTCTCGAGGAATTCCTCCTTGGTCTTCAGCTCGGCGGTGACGAAGTCACGGATGAGGAACTTGACGGAGGTCTTCTCGACCGCGGCGTCCACCACGTAGGGATGGACGAAGCCCTCGCGCTTCTCGGTGGTCTCGGGCGAGAGCCGGTCCTTGGGCAGGCGCGAGAGGAAGTCGCCGGCGATCTTGATCGAGTTGATCATCTTCCCCCTGGCGAAGCCGGGGTGGGTGTTGAATCCCTCGAAGGTGATCGTCATCGAGTCGGCCGAGAAGGTCTCCATCTCGACCTCACCCAGTTCCTCGCCGTCCATCGTGTAGGCGCAGAAGGCGCCGAAGCGCTTCACGTCGAAGTACTTCGTCCCGCCGCCCACCTCCTCGTCCGGCGTGAAGCCGAGGCGGATGGCCCCGTGCGGGATCTCGGGGTGCTGCATCAGGTACTCGGCGGCGGCGACGATCTCGGCCACGCCGGCCTTGTTGTCGGCGCCGAGCAGGGTCCGGCCCGAGGCGGTGACGATGTCGTTGCCCTTCTGTCCCGCCAGCGACGGGTTGTCCTTGACCCGGAGCACCGCGGTGGGATCGTCGGGCAGCGTGATGTCCCCGCCCTGCCAGTTGCGGTGGATGACGGCCTTCACGTTGGCGCCGTCGGCCTCGGGCGAGGTATCCACGTGGGCGATGAAGCCGATGACCGGGACGTCCTTCTTCTTGGTCGTCGCCGGCACGGTGGCGAACACGTAGCCGTGCTCGTCGCGCCCCGCGTCCTTCAGCCCGATGGCCTTGAGCTCCTCGACCAGCAGGTCGAGCAGCACCAGCTGCTTGGCGGTGCTGGGATAGGTCGTGGAGTTCTCGTCGGACTGGGTGTCGTACGTGACGTAACGGAGGAAGCGCTCGAGGGCGCTGGTCTTCGAGGCCATGGGAAGCTCCTGGAGTCGTTGCGGACGAAGGGGAACGCCGGTCGGGCACAAACTAGACGAGGGCCGGGGCCGAGGCAAACGCGAAGGCGGCGGCCCCGGCGGAGCCGACTAGAGCAGTTCCTCGACGATGCGGGCGGCGTCGCGGACGAACGCGGGGCAGCGCTGACGGACGAGCCCCTCCTCCTGCGAGCGGCGCCGGCCCTCCTCGGTGCCCAGGTCCGCGCCGAGCAGCTCGCGGCAGGTGATGGCGCCGTGCGCGGCGCGGAAACGGCGGAGGAACTCCTGCACCGCCGGGTAGGCGGCGAGCTTGGCCTGCGGGTCGGTCGCCGGCGTGCCGCAGTGCCGGAGCCCCAGCGCCAGGATCGCGCCGGTGACGGCGCCGCAGAGTTCGCCCGAGCGCGCCAGGCCACCGCCGAAGCCCGAGGCCAGGCGCAGCGCGGTCTCGCGGCTCACGACCGCGGGGTCGGCGAACGCGGTGAAGACCGACTGCGCGCAGGAGAAGTCCAGCTCGAAGGTGCGTACCGCTTGTTCGATGCGTTCCGACATGTCCCCTCCGATCCGCCGCGCCCGCGGGCGCCCGTTCAGTCCCGCCGCGCCGGCCGCAGCCGCTCGAGGAAGGAGGCGTCCAACCAGTAGATGTCCAGGTTCCCGTTCCGCGGCCGCGTGCCGGCCTCGCGCAGCGAGCGCAGCGTCACCGGCGTCCCGGCCGTCGGAGCGGTCTCGTCCTTCTTCGTCGAGGCGAAGAAGAAGTAGCGGCCGTCGGGCGAGACAGACGTCGAGCCGGAGCCGCTGCCCGCCGGGCTCACGTCCTTGCCCAGGCACACGCCCTCGCTCCACCGGTCGGCGGCGTCGCGGAAGAAGACGAAGTACTGGGGACGTCCGGGCTCGGCGCCGTCGTCGCGGCCCTCCACGCAGGCGATCAGGTACGACTCGTCGGGCGCGACGAAGGCGTTGTAGGGGGTGCCCTTGCCGTTCACCGCCGCCGGCAGCGTGTCGGGCTCCTGGAAGCGGCCGTCCACCTGGCGGGACCGCACGATGACGTATGGCCCGCGCGCCTTGCCGCGCGTGAAGTAGAGCGTGCCGCCGCGGGTCAGCGACGGGTAGAACTCGTTGTGCTTCGTGTTCACCGGCGGGCCGAGGTCGTAGGGCTCGCCCCACGAGCCGTCCGCGCGACGGTCGGCGGCGAAGATGTTCTGGTTCGCCCAGCCCGGCCTCGCCTCCTCCCCGGCAGTCGGCCGCGTGCTCAGGAAGAGCACGCGGTTCCCGTCGGCCGAGAGGCTCGGCTCGAAGGTCATGAAGGCGGGGTCGGCGGCGAAGCTCGCGACCACGGGCTCGGTCCAGTGGCCGTCTTCCAGCCTCGTCACCAGGACGGTGGCACGCTGCCCGGTCATAAGGCCAAAGTAGATCTCGCGGCCGTCGGGCGTGATCGCCACGTCGCGTTCGTCGAGCCCGCCGCTCACCAGGTTGGGCGCGAACAGGGCCGGCGTCGCGCCGGGCGGCTTCTGGCCGAGATAGGGCCCGCTCCAGGCCGCGAAGCTCCCGCCGCCGCGGACCGCCGCGGCCACGTGCTCCTCGGCCTTCGAGAAGTGCATCTGCACGATCTTCCATTCGCCGCGGCGCCTCTCCAGCACGCCGGTCCAGCGCACGTCGTCCCAGTTGGCCGGCCGGCCTTCCCAGGTGTTGTGGTCGGTGAGCCGGCACGAGTACCAGGCCACGTCGCCCGACTTCGAGAGGTGGATGCGCAGGTCATCGAACCGGGAGCCGACCGCCTGGAACCGCGGATCCATGAAGACGGACTCCGTCAGCTCGCGGAATGCCTGGAAGCCCTCCGTCGCGTTCGTGTCCGGGTTGAAGAAGAACAGATCCGGGTCCGCGGCGAAGCACGAGTAGGAGGCGAGCGTGTCCTTGGTCATCGCCCACTCGATGGACGTGCGGATGACCTTCGCGATCTTCGCCTTCTCGGCATCCTCGCTGCGCGCGGCCAGCGCGTTTCCCACGCCGAGGCCGAGGATCAGGCCGGCCAGCACCAGCCGGCGGCAGAGCATGCGCATCACACCCTCCTGTCGGGCGATCCCGGCGCGGGCGGAGCGGGCGCTCCGCCGCGGGCGGTCCTATGCCCGCCCTCCATCCTCCGCCTGCCCCCGCGGCCCACAACCGCGCGGGGACGAACGCCCCCTCCCGCGCGACCTGCGCCGCCTACATCTTCCCGAGCAGCCGCAGCAGCCCGGTGGTCATCCAGGGCATGTAGGTGATGAGCAGCACGCCGGCGCCGATGGTGATGAGGAAGGGCACGACGTAGCGATAGAGCCGGGGCAGCGGCTCGTCGAAGCGCGACGAGGACAGGAACAGGTTGAGCCCCACCGGCGGGAAGAGGAACCCCAGCTCGAGGTTCGCCAGGAAGATGACACCGAGGTGGATGGGATCGATGCCGAAGGCCACGCCGATGGGCGCGATGAGCGGCGCCAGGATGATGATGGCCGAGTAGATCTCGAGCACGCTGCCCAGCACCAGCAGCACCAGGTTGAGCACGAGCAGGAACACGTAGGGCGACTGGATGTGCGTGCGCACCCAGCCGAGCAGCGCGGTGGGCACCTGCGCGTCCACCAGCCAGCTCGTCAGGCCCATGGCGCTGGCGAGCAGGATGAGCACGGCGCCGCACAGCACGCCGGCCTTGACCAGCACGCCGGGCAGCTCGCGCAGCGGATGGATGTCCCGCACGACGAAGCACTCGACGACGATGGCGTAGGCGAAGGCGATGGCCGCGGCCTCGACCATGGTCGCCAGCCCGGTGGCGAACAGCCCGACCACCAGCACCGGGACGGACAGCTCCCACTTCGCGCTCCACAGCGAGGCCAGCACCTCGCGCGGCGAGAACGCCTGGCGCGGCGCCTGGACCTTGCGGCCCACGACCATGCCGTACAGCGCGACGATCACCACCAGCAGCGTGCCGGGGATGAGCCCGGCGAGGTAGAGCGAGTCGGGCGGCACGTTGGCGACGACGGCATAGAGGATGACCGGCAGGCTGGGCGGGTAGAGCAGGCCGAGGCTGCCGGCGGCGGTCACCAGGCCGAGCGAGAATCCCTTGGGGTAGCCCTCGCGGCGCAGGATCGGGTAGAGCAGGCCGCCCAGCGCCATGATCGTGATGCCCGAGCCGCCGGTGAAGGTGGTGAACAGCGCGCACACCGCCGCCACCAGCACCGCCACGCCGCCCGGCATCCAGCCGAACAGCGCGCGGAAGAAGCGCACCAGCCGTTCCGAGGCCTTCGACTCGGCCAGCACGTAGCCGCAGGCGGTCAGCAGCGGGATGGCCGGCAGGGTCGGGGAGATCATCAGCCGGTAGACCTCGGCGGTCACCGCCGAGACCGGCACGCCGTCCTTGAAGAACAGCACCAGCGCGATGCCGCCCATCGCCACGAACACCGGCGCGCCGACCAGCGCCGCCAGCACGATCAGCGCCAGCAGCGGCGCCCACAGCGACGCCACCAGCGCCACCGGCACGCGCCCCTCCCAGCCGTGCGGCACGCCCCAGCCGAGCCACGCGCCCATGAGCGCCCAGGTGACACCCACCGCCGCCAGGGCCACGGCGCGGCCGCGCCAGCCGTCCGAGGCTCCCCAGGCCAGGCGCAGCGCGATGAGCCCCAGCGCCGCCGGCATGACGCACTCGCTCCACCAGGCCGGGATGCCGATCGCCAGCACCTCGCCCTGCATGCGGTCGGCGGCCACCACGCCGGCGGCCGAGTAGGCCAGCACGCCGCACACCACCGCCGCCACCGTCGAGGAGAACAGCCGCGCCGCCTCGCGCACCTTCGCGTGGCCGAGCGCCTCCGCGGTGGAGAGCGTCAGGTGCCGCCGCTCGCGCGTGGCCAGCAGGCCGCCGAGGAAGGCGAGCCACAGGGTGAGCTGCGGCCGGTAGGTGCTCGAACCGGGGATGGAGAAGCCGTGGAACGGCCGGCCGACCGCGTCCACCAGCGGCAGCACCATGGAGACGAGGAAGGCGGCGACCAGCACGCCGCCCTCCAGGCCGTGGAACGCCGCGGCGAGACGCCCGGGTGGTCGCGCTGCGGCGGCGGTCTCCATCGGCTCAGTGCGCGATGCCGTGCTTCGCGCGGTAGGCGTCGCGCTCGCGGCGCGCCGTGGTGAGGATGTCCGGCGGCACGCGGATGCCGCTCATGCCGCCCGCGAACTCCTCGGCCGCGGCCCGGAACTTCGCCGCGTTGGCGGCGGTCACGGCGTTCACCTTGAGCCCGCGCTTCTTCATCTCGGCCACCGCGGTGGTGTCCTGGCGCGGCACCTCGACCTCGAGGCGCTTCTCGAAGCGGGTGCACGACGCGAGGATCTTCGCCTGGTCGGCGGGCTTGATCTTCGCCCACGCCGCCTTGGTGACGACCAGCCCGCCCACCAGCGGCGCCATGCCGATACCGACCATGTTCGGCGTCTGCCGGTACCACTGCAGCGACAGCCCGAGCAGCGGCGTCGTCGGGTAGGCGTCGATCATCCCGGTCTGCAGGGCGGTCATGACGTCGTTCGCCGAGAGCGGCACCGGCTGGAAGCCCAACTTCTTCCACAGCGCCACCATCTCGTCGTCGCCCGCCCAGAAGAAGAGCTTCGTCTTGCGCAGGCCGTCCACCGTGGCCACCGGGTCCTTGGTGAAGAAGTACACCCAGCCGCCGTGCCCCCAGGCCAGCAGCCGGAACCCCTTGGCCTCGAGCCGCGCCTTGAGCATCGGCTCCAGCTTGTCGAGCGTGGCGTAGAGCTCGGGGTACGAGGTGAAGAACATCGGGATGTTGAAGACGTTGAACGCCGGGTCGATGTTCGCCAGCCCGGCGGTGGTCACCGCCGCGGCCTGCAGCTGGCCGATGCGCATCTTGCGCACCAGATCGGGCTCGTCACCGGCCACGCCGCCCGGATAGACGCGCAGGCTGACGCGGTTCTGCGTGCCGGCGGACCACTGCGCGCCGAGGTCGCGCATGGCCTTGTCCCACACCGAGCCCTCGGGCACCAGGGTGGCGAGCTTGATGACCTGGGCCCCCGCCACGGCGGGGACCAGCGCGGCGACGGCCAGCGCGAGCAGCACCGCGGAGGCCAGGCCACGGACGGACGGACGACGGGGCGGGAACGAACGACAGGTGCTTTGCATCACGGCTCCTGGGTCTGCGTGGTGTCCGGGGAGACGGTCTCGTCGAGGAAGAACTCGTCCTCGCGCGCGAGCAGGGCGCGGGCCTTGCGCTGCATCACGGTGGCCAGCAGCCGCTGCGACGGATCGGCGTTGGGGTCGAACGACAGGGCACGGTTCAGCAGGGACTCGAACTCGGCGCGGTCCTGCTTGAGCACCGCGACGGTCTGCGCCAGCGTGACGTAGGGCGAGGCCTTCGTGTCGTGCGACAGCTCGACCGCCCGCGCGAAGTGCCCGCGCGCGCGCGCCTCCGAGCCGCCCATCGCCTCGGGCAGCGCGTCGAGCACGATGAGCGCCTCGTGGATGGCCCCGCCCTCGTAGCCCTCGTCGAGCGCCAGGCCGCGCTCCATCAGGGCGCGGATGGCGGACAGGTCGGCCAGCAGCTCCGGGCGGTCCTTGCCCAGCGCGATGGCCGAGCCCCACGCCGCCGCGGTCCAGTAGAGCATGGGCAGGTCGCGCTTCTGGATGCGCGCCGCGGCCCGCCCCGGGTCGAGCCGGAGCTGGTCGGCGATGCCGCGGTTGCGCAGCTCGAGGCCGCGCAGGCCGTAGTCCCGCGCCCGCAGGTAGAGCTTGAGCGCGCGCTCGTGCAGCTCGGCGGCGCGCGCGTAGTCGGTGTTGACGAGCAGGTCGCCCTCGGACTGCACGTAGGCGTTCGCGTACGAGGTGAACCCACGGCACAGCGAGAGCAGCAGGCCTTCGTGGTCGGGCACGACGGCCAGCAGCCCCTCCATGGTCTTGAGGCCGAAGGGGAGCGCGTCCCCGACCAGCTCGGGGTCGTCGTCCGTGCCGTACACGTCCACGCCGCTCGTCAGTGTGTTGGCCACGCCCTTCACCGCCCAGCGCCGGATCGAGCAGGAGGACAGCGCGAGCGGGAGCGCCAGCAGGACGAGCAGCGCGAGCAGGGCACGGCGGGTGCGGGCAGTCATGCCCGGCACGCTACGCGGGGGCCGCACGGGGGTCAAGCGCGGGTGAGGAGGGCGTCAAGCCGCGCCGGGCGCCCGCTTCGGGCGGACGGGAAGCGCGCTCCCCGTCACGCGCCGAGGTCGCCGAGCCGCGTCTCGGCCTGCTCGGCGATGGCGCGGCCCTGCGCCAGCCCGCTCACGCGCCCCAGCCGCGCCGCCGTCTCGTAGAGTCGCCGGCGCTCGCCGCTCTCCAGCATCGGCGCGTCGCCCTCGATCAGCGCCGCGTGCGCCGCCACCTTGCGCCCCGCCGAGCAGCCGCTGGCCGTGCCGGTCGCGAAGGCCTGGCGCAGCAGCCCCAGCGCCTCGTCCGTGCGCGGGGTCGGCGCGACCG
>JAXDBZ010000309.1:0-3624 GCA_034678345.1 Candidatus Eiseniibacteriota bacterium | reverse complement strand
GTCGCGTCCGTGCACGCGCAGCCAGGCCGGCACGAATGCGCCGAGCGCCGCGGTCGAGACCACGTCGCTGCCGGGCGACTCGCGCAGCCCCCAGGGCGTGACGAGCTCGCGCTCGAGCGTGGCGACGAGGCGCGCGGCGCGCTCCGGCTCGAGCAGCGCCGGCGGCAGGCTCACCGCCAGCGCCTGGGCCGGCGCGAGGCCGCCCACCGGGCCGTCCGGTCCGCGGGCCTCGTGCAGCCGGTCTGCCGCCCCGTCCCAGAAGGCGGCGAGGAAGCGCTGCTGGTGCTCGTGCGCCCAGGCCAGGTAGAACGCCGCCGTCTCCCGGTGGCCGAGCGTGCGGGCGAGCTGTGCCATCGCCACGAGCGCGTGGTACCAGAGCACGTTGAGGTCCGCGCGCCGCACGTCGCCGGCGGCCAGCAGCCCGTCGCGGTCCACCCGCACGCCGTGGCGCGTGCCCTGGCGGAGCGCCTGCATCACGCCGTCGAGCGCCGGGTAGAGCGTCTGCGCGAGGAACGCGCCGTCGGCGCTGCGCCGCGCGTAGAGGTCGGCGAGCGCGACCAGCCACAGCGAGGGCGCGGGGTCGCCGTAGCGCGGGCCGCCGTCGGGAGCGTCGAAGGCCTGGGGCGCCAGGCCCTCGTCGAGGTACTCGACGTAGCCCTCCAACACCTCGCGCGCCAGCGCGAAGCCGCGCAGGCTCACCAGCGCGGTCGCGGTGCGCAGCGCCTCCTCGCCGCGCTCGAGGTCGCCGGGCAGCGCGCCGAGAAGCGTCCGCCGGTGTCCGCGGCGCGCCAGCCCCGCCCGCACGGCCAGGGCGAGGTCGCCGAAGAGGGCGTCCCGCTCGTCCAGCCGGGCCTGGGCGGCCCCGCCGTGCGCGGTCGCCGCCTGGCGGGCGGTGACGTCGGCTCCCTGCACGGCCGCGCGCCGCCAGCGCTCGCGGCGTTCGACCTCGCCGCGCTCCAGCGCCGCGACGCAGCCGGCCAGCGTGCGCTCCGGCGGTTCACCGAGGCGTCGCTCGGCGGCCAGCGCCTTGAAGAGCCCCTCCTCGGCGGCGAGGACCAGGTGGAAGGCGCGACCGGGGCCGACCAGCCCCTCGGCGTGGCCGGGAACGAGCGCGCCCTCGCGCGGGGCGGGAGCCCCGCCGGAGGCGGACGGATCCGCGTAGGCGAGCGTCCGCCACGCGCGCGCCGGCAGGAAGATCCCGTCGTGCCAGAGGGTGAGCGGGGGTGCGTCCCCTACCAGCTCGATGCGCACGCGTCCGGGGATGCCGCGCAGCGCGGCGAGGGCGGGCGCGGCGCCGGCGGGTTCGCCGTCGAGGGCCCGCGTCACGCACAGGGGGCTGGCGGTGAGGTGGACGGCGGGGCCAGAGAGGTGCCGGTAGCGGACCACGACGGCATCGTGCCCCGCGGGCACGAGGATCGTGCGCTCGAGCACGGTGCCGCCCGCGCTCCAGCGCCAGGTCGGCCAGGGCTCGGCGCGGAAGGCCTCGAGCCGCGCGCCGGCCGCGAGCCGCACGTGCGTGCCCGCGCCGGCCACGCGTTCGTCGAGGTCGAGCAGCCGCACGAGCGGCCGCGGGCCCGCCCCGGTCACCAGCAGGCCCTGGCGCGGGTGGGCGGGTGGCCCGGCGGCCGGCCCGCAGGCGCCGCCACCCAGCCCGTTCGCGAGCACCCATTCCGCGGCCGCGGAGGCGCCGGGCGCCGGCATCGCTAGAGCACCGCCGGGCGGCGCATCACCGCGGACAGGGGCGCGAGGTCCACGTCGCCGAGGCGCTTGCGTGCGGTCGCGCGCGCGAGCCAGTCCCGCGCCAGCGGCGTGGCCCGCAGCCAGACGGTGAAGCGCCCCCGGCCGCGCGCCTCGGCGAGGATGCCGCTCCAGCGCGCGTCGAGCCCCTTCGTGGTGGTGGCGCGCGCCTCGAGGTCCAGCACCGCGTCGGGCTCGTCGTAGACCACGCCCATCTCCGCCGCCACCGAGCGGCACACCGCGCCGGCCGCCGGCTGGACGTGGATGAAGGGCAGTCCCCGCCGCCGCAGTTCGCGGTAGACCGCGCGCATCAGCGTCATGTCCTGTGTGGCGAACGAGCCCATGTGGTTCGCCACGCCGACGACGGCCCCGGACTGGTCGAGCCAGCGCCGCACCGTGCCGGTGGCGCGGTCGGGCTCGGTGGTGACGAGCAGCGTGCCCGGTCCGGGGTCGAGCTGTGGGTAGTTGACCGGCTCGAGCGGGATGTGGAGCACGACCTCGCGATCGCTCTCGTGCGCCGCGCGGAACAACTCGGCACTCGACTTCGCGCCGGGCACGATCGCCACCGCGAAGGGCACGGGCAGCGCGAAGGCGCGGCGCGCCTGCGCGGCGTCGTCGCCGAAGCCGTAGAGCACCAGCGCCAGACGCGGCGCCGGGCGCTGCTCCGGATCGCGCGGCCGCGGCGGCGCGGTGAACAGCAGCTCGACCAGGGCGCGCTTCGGCAGGCCGAGTCGCAGGGTGAGGCGGCGCGCGCCGCCGGGCGCGGGGCTCTCGCGGCCGCCGAGCACCTCGCCCCCCAGCTCCTCGATGCGGTGGCTCACCGCGTAGTTCGCCTGCAGCAGCGAAGCCCCGGCTGGCAGCCGCACGCGCCAGCGCTGCGGCCCGCCGTCCCGCGGCAGCTCGGCCTCGGCGATGCTGTCCGGGGGCACGCCGAGCGCGTCGAGCCCGGCGCGGATCTCGCGCGCGAAGAGCGGGACGAGACGGGCGGGGTCGCGCAGGCCCCAGCGGGCCTGGGTCACCTGGCCGCGGCCGGAGCGGGCGAGCACCCAGGCCTCGCCGCCCACGAAGAGCAGGGCGGCGACGGCCGCCAGCACGACGAGCGCGCGCGGCAGGGCGGATGAACGGCGGGGCTTTCGGGGCATGGCGGATCGGGGCTCGCGCGCCAACTTAGCCCGGCCCATTCCCGCACCGCAAGCCGGGGATGCGGGGGGCGCGCCCGGCCTGCGGGCGGGCGCGGATTTGCATCGGTGTGACACGGCGGGCCCGGGCCGGTGTCAACCTGTACGTAGGCAGGAGGACCGGCTGCCGCGGGCCGTCGCGGCGGGACGCGAGACCACAGGAGAGACGACTTCATGCCCTGGCGACGACTGCTCAGCGTGTCCGTGGTCCTGGCGATGGGTTGGGGTGCGATGCCGGCGCTGGCCGGCGTGACCCCCTGTTGTCCGCACCGCACCGGGAAGGCCCGGCTGGTGCGCGCCGGCGGCCTCGGGCTGCCCGCCACCGGGACCGGCGAAGCCTCCGTGGTCGAGACCTGCGAGGCCTGCGGCGCCTGGGAGGTCTGCGCCATGGATCTCGAGGGCGTCGGCACGGTCATGCAGAGCGTGCCCCTGCGCAATGGCGTCATGTCCGTCTACACCACCTCCTCGCCCGCGGGCATCCGCGTGGTCCGCGAGGCGCTGACGCGCTACGTGGAGCACATGGTCGCGCTGACCATGACCGGCGACGCCGTGCGGCTCTGCCCGACCTGCCGGCTGCTGCGTGGCGCGGCGGCCAGCGGCCGCATCGCGCGCGAGGTCATCCCGGTGGAGGGTGGCGGCATCCTGCTCATGACGTCCCCCGACCCGGCCGTGATCGCGATGTTGCGCGCCGAGGCCGGAGTGACGCCGG
>JAXDBZ010000308.1:0-6555 GCA_034678345.1 Candidatus Eiseniibacteriota bacterium | reverse complement strand
GGAGCCTGGCGCCGGCGCTCTGGCAGGCCCTCACCGCGCTCAAGCCCGACAGCCAGATCACGCGCGTGCCCACCGTGTACCTGCCGCGTCCCGCGACGTGGGAGCACGTCGCCGCCCTGTGGGAGCGCAAGCCCTTCGCGCACTACCTGGCGAACAGCGCCTGGATCTCGGCCGGCGCCACGGCGCTGTGCGTCGCCCTCGCCGCGCTGGCCGCCGCGGCGCTCGCGCGCATGCCGGGCCGCGGCCGCCTCGGGTTGCTGCTCGGCCTGCTCGTGGTCTCGCTCTTCCCGCCCATCCTGCTGCTCTTCCCGCTCTACGAGGGGGCGCGCGCGGTCGGCTGGATCAACCACCCGCTCGCCCTCGTGCTCCCCTACGCGGCGCTGAACCTGCCGCTGGCCGTGTGGGTGCTGGAGAGCGCGTTCCGGGCGCTGCCGGCCGAGTTGGACGAGGCGGCGCGGCTCGACGGGCTGACGGCGCTGCGGCGCCTGTGGCGCGTCCACCTGCCGCTGGCGCTGCCGGCGCTGGCGACGACGGCGATCCTGGTCTTCATCTTCTGCTGGAACGAGTTCATGCTGTCGTTGACCTTCATGACGCGCGACGCGGGCAAGACCGTGACCGCGGGCATCGCCAGCGTCAGCGGGGCGTCCCTCTACGAGATCCCGTGGGGGCAGCTGTCGGCGGCGATCGTCATCGCCACCCTGCCGCTCGTGGCGCTGGTGCTGCTGTTCGAGCGCAGGATCGTCTCGGGGCTGACCCGGGGCGCGATCAAGGGGTGATCATGGCCGAGCTCCGGGGCACCTACCTGACCAAGACCTTCCCGGACGGGACACGGGCGCTCGACGGGGTCTCGTTCGTGGCGCGCCCCGGGCGCGTGCTGACCCTGCTGGGGCCGTCGGGCTGCGGGAAGTCCACGCTGCTGCGCATCGTGGCCGGGCTCGAGCGCGCCACCTCCGGGACCCTGCACCTCGACGGCGAACCGCTCGACGACGTCCCGGCGGGCCGCCGGGGTGTGGGGCTGGTGTTCCAGAACTACGCCCTCTACCCGCACCTCACCGTCGCCGGCAACCTCTCGCTGGCGCTGGAGACGCGAGGCGTCGCGCGCCCGGAGGTCGCGGCGCGCGTCCGCGAGACCGCCGCCCTGCTCGGCATCGCGGAACTGCTGGACCGGCGTCCCGCCCAGCTCTCCGGTGGGCAGCAGCAGCGCGTGGCGCTGGGGCGCGCGCTGGTGCGCCGGCCGCGCCTCTACCTGCTGGACGAGCCCCTGTCGAACCTGGACGCCCTGCTGCGCGAGGGCATGCGGGCCGAGTTGAAGGCCCTGTTCGGGCGCGTCGGGGCGACGGTGATCTACGTGACGCACGACCAGACCGAGGCGATGAGCCTCTCCGACGATCTCGTCGTGATGCGCGCGGGGCGCGTCCTGCAGCAGGGGGCGCCGCTGGACGTCTACCGGCGGCCGGCCGACACGTTCGTGGCCAGCTTCGTGGGCAGCCCGCGCATGACGCTGTGGCGGGGGCGGCGCGAGGGGGACACGCTCGCCTGCCGCGGCGTCCGCGTGCCGCTGCCGGCGGGGCTGCCGGCGGGGGAGCGGCTGTGTGCGGGCATCCGGCCCGAGGACGCCGAGGTCGCAACGCGACCGCTGGCCGATGCCTGGGAGGCGCGCCGCGTCGTGGTCGAGCCCCTCGGGGCGAGGGCGTTGCTCAACCTGCGGGTCGGGGAGGAGGATGCCCGCGTCCTGGCCGAGCCGGCCGACTGGCCGGAGACGCTCTGGCTGCGCTGGCCGCCGGAGCGGGTGCACTGGTTCGATGCCGACAGCGGCGCGCGGCTCGCCGCCGCCGGCGAAGCCCGGGAATGAGGGGGACATGACGGAGTCCACCATCCTGCGCGACGACGTGAGGCGCCAGCTGGGGACGATCGGCACCGCCGACCTCGTCGTCGGCATTCCGTCGTTCAACAACGCGCGCACGATCCCCCACGTCGTCCACGCCGTCACCGCGGGACTGGCCAAGTACTTCCCCGAGCGCCGCGCCGTGCTCGTCAACTCCGATGGCGGCTCCACCGACGGCACGCCCGCGCTGGTGGCGGGGGCCGAGCTGGGCGCGACGCGGGCCATCCTGCTCACCCGGCCGCCCCAGCCGGTCCACCGGGTCGTCACCGCCTACCAGGGCCTGCCGGGGAAGGGCAGCGCCTTCCGCACCGTCTTCGAGATCGCGCACCGCCTCGGGGCCCGCGCCTGCGCGGTCGTGGACTCCGACCTGCGCAGCATCACGCCGGAGTGGCTCCAGCTCCTGCTCGCCCCCGTGCTGGACGAGGACTTCGACTACGTCTGCCCGCTCTACGCGCGGCACAAGTTCGACGGCACGATCACGAACTCGGTCGTCTACCCGCTGGTGCGCTCGCTCTACGGCCGCCGCATCCGGCAGCCGATCGGCGGCGACTTCGGGTTCTCCGGACGCCTGGCGACGCACTTCGTGGGCCACGACGTCTGGCAGGGCGACGTCGCGCGCTATGGCATCGACATCTGGATGACGACCACCGCGCTGGTGGGCGACTTCCGCGTCTGCCAGGCGTACCTCGGGGCAAAGATCCACGACGCGAAGGATCCCGGGGCCCACTTGAGCAGGATGCTGGCGCAGGTCACCGGCGCGCTGTTCGAGCAGCTGGAGGCCCACGCCCCGCACTGGCTCGGCGTGCGCGGCTCGGAGCCGGTGCCGGAGTTCGGCTTCCGCTACGAGGTCGGGCTCGAGCCGGTCGCCGTGGACGTCGGGCGCATGGTCCACGCCTTCGACCAGGGCGTGCGCGACTTCGCGCCGCTGTACGCCCGGTTCCTCGACGCCGAGACGCGGCGGCGGCTGGCGGTCCTGGCGGGACGGACACCCAAGGACTTCCGGATGCCCGAGGACCTGTGGGTGCGGACGGTCCACGCGTTCGCGCTCGCCTTCCATCTGCGGCGCCTGAACCCCGATCACCTGCTGCCGAGCTTGACCCCGCTCTACCTCGGACGCACCGCCTCCTGGGTGAACCAGGCGGCGGACTACGGGGCCCCGGAGGTGGAGACCGAGCTGGAATCCCTCTGTGAACTGTTCGAGACGCTCAAACCAAGCCTCGCCGACGCCTGGCGGGAAGGGAGGATGCCATCGTGATCCCCGAGACGACGAACTCGCTGTGGGATCCGCTCACGCGGTTCCTGCAGCGGGGAGAGGCTCTGCTCCCCGTGCTGCTGGCCATCGCCATCGTGCTGACGGTCGGGTTGCTGCTGGCGTGGCTGGTGGACGCGCTGTTGCGCTGGATCCTGCGGGCGGCCGGGTTCGACCGCATCGCCCACCGTCCCCGCGTGGCGGATTCGCTGCGGCGGGCGGGGCTGCGGCAGCCGCCGTCGGTGCTGCTCGGACAGTTGTTCCGCTGGCTGATCGTCATCGTGACGCTGCTGGGGGCGCTGTCCATCCTGAGCGCCGAGGCGACCGACGTCGTGCTCGCCGCGATGGTGGCCTACCTGCCGCGGCTCGTGGCGGGGTTGCTCCTGCTCGTGACCGGCTACGCGGTGAGCGTCTTCGCCGGGCGCGGCGTGCTGATCTGGTCGGTCAACGCGCAGATCCAGGGCGCGCGCTGGCTGGCGGGCGGCGTGCGGCTGCTGGTCGGCGTCTTCTTCGCCGCGCTGGCGCTGGAGAACCTCGGCTTCGGGCGCGACATCGCGCTCGTCGTGCTCGCCATCCTGCTGGGCGGCGGCGTGCTGGCGGCAGCGCTCGCCTACGGCCTGGCCGGCAAGGACCTGGCCCGGGAGTCCCTCGACCGGATGACGCGCGAGGCGCGCGGCGAGGACCAGGAGACGCTGTCCCACCTGTAGGCGGGGGGCCACGCCATGAGCGACTTCTTCCAGAACGGCGTCATCACGACGCTGCACCGCCTCGGCCAGGCGTCCCCGGAGACCCTCGACGCGCAGCTGCGCCTGCACGGACGCACGAACCCGGTCGCGCTGATCATCCCGTGCCTCATCACCGAGCTCGAGCGGCCCGCCATTGGCCGGATCGTCGAGGAGCTGGCGCGGGTGGACTACCTGGACGAGATCGTCGTCCCCATCGGCCGGGCGGACCGCCACCAGTTCGAGCACGCCCGGCGCTTCTTCGCGCCGCTCGGGAAGCGCTGCCGCCTGCTGTGGATCGAGGGCGAGCGCGTCCAGGGCTTCATCCGGCTGCTGCTCGAGAACCGGCTCGACATCGGGCCCCCGGGCAAGGGGCGCGCCAGCTGGCTCTCGCTCGGCTACGTGCTCGCCGGCAACCGCGCCAAGGCCGTCGCGCTCCACGACGCCGACATCGTCTCGTACGACCGCGCCATGCTCGCCCGGCTGTGCTACCCCCTGGTGCAGCCCAGCCTCGGCTACGAGTACGCCAAGGGCTACTACGCCCGCGTCACCGACCGCCTGCACGGGCGGGTCACCCGGCTGTTCCTCACGCCGCTCGTGCGCTCCCTGATCATGCTCGTCGGCTCGGTGCCGTACCTGCGCTACCTGGACAGCTTCCGCTACCCGCTGTCGGGGGAGTTCGCGATGCACACCGACCTCGCCCGCTACATCCGCATCCCCGGCGACTGGGGCCTGGAGATCGGGATGCTCGCCGAGGTCTACCGCAACACCTCCCTGCGGCGGGTCTGCCAGGTGGACGTGGCCGAGAACTACGAGCACAAGCACCAGGCCCTGTCGCGGGACGACTCGTCCGCCGGGCTGAACCGGATGTCGGGCGACATCTGCCAGTCCGTGCTGCGCACGCTGGCGATGGAGGGCGTGGTCTTCGGTCCGGGCTTCTACACCACGCTCAAGGTGTCCTACCTGCGCAACGCCCAGGACGCCATCCGCAGCTACCACGACGACGCCGTGACCAACGGGCTGCAGTTCGACCGCCACGCCGAGACGCTGGCCGTGGAGGTGTTCGTGGACGCCCTGGCGCGCGGCTGCGAGGCATTCGAGCGGGCGCCGGTGGCGCAGACCGGGCTGCCCAACTGGAACCGGGTCACCTCGGCGATCCCGGACTTCCTGCCGCGCTACCGCGAGGCCATCGATGCCGACAATGCCTGACCGGACCGCCGCGCCCGCCCTGGTCGTGTTCACCGACCTGGACGGGACGCTGCTCCGCCACGAGGATTACGACTGGAGCGCGGCGCGCCAGGCCGTGGCCGAGCTGGCGCGCCGGGACATCCCGCTGGTGATCGCGAGCAGCAAGACGCGCGCCGAGATCGAGGCCTGGCGGCGCCGGCTCGGGAACGGCGACCCCTTCATCAGCGAGAACGGGGGGGCGCTGTTCGTGCCCGCGGGTGCCGCGGTCCCGCCCATCCCGGGCGGCGTGCCCGCCGGGGGCCTGCAGCGGGTCGAGTTCGGCACGCCCTACGTGCGCCTGCGCGAGGCGCTGCGGTCCCTCGCGCGGGACCTCGGCGTCGGCCTGCGGGGCTTCGGGGACATGCAGGCGGAGGAGATTGCCGACCTCACCGGGCTCACGGGCGAGGCGCTGGAGCTCGCGCGGCAGCGCGAGTACGACGAGCCCTTCGTCCCCGACCGCCCGCTGACGCGGGAGGAATCCGCGTGCCTGGAGCGGCTGGCCGACGAACGGGGCCTGCGCGTGACGCGGGGCGGGCGCTTCCATCACCTGACCGGCTTCAACAGCAAGGGCAAGGTGGCGCGGCTGCTCATGTCGGCGTACCGGTCGGGCGGCGACCCGGTGGCGTCGCTCGGCGCCGGCGACGGCCCCAACGACCTGGAGCTGCTGCAGGCGGTGGACCACGCCGTCGTGGTGGCCCGCCCCGACGGCTCGCACGCCCCGGAGCTGCGCGCCGGCCTGCCCGGCGCGCGCTTCACGCGCGGCGCCGGCCCGGTGGGTTTCGCGGAGGCGGTGATGGAGTACCTGCAACGGCCCGGCGGGTGAGCCGTGCCCGTCGCGTCACGGATAGGCGAGCACGACCACCAGGTCGTTCACGTTGGTCCCGCTCGGGCCCGTGACCCAGAGGTCGCCGAGCGCGTCGAAGAACGGGGCCGTGTCGCTGGCGGCGAGTGCGTCCTCGGCCGACCGGCCGAGGGCCTCCGCCCGAGCGAGCGTGTCCCCGGTGGCCAGGGCCCCGGCCGCCCCGCTCGATCCGTCCACCCCGTCGGTGGCGAAGCTGAGCACCGCCGTGCGCGCGCATCCGGCCAGCGCCTGCGCGGCGCCGAGCGCCAGCTCGAGGTTGCGCCCGCCGCGGCCGCGGCCGCGCACCGTGACGGTGGTCTCGCCGCCGGCCACGAGGCAGGCGGGGGGCGGGAAGGGGAGCGCGCTGTCGCGCGGGCCGCGGGCCAGCGCGCCGATCACCCGGCCGACCTCGCGGGCCTCGCCCTGCAACCGGTCGGTCAGGAGCAGCGCGCGGAATCCGCGGGCCCCGGCCTCGGCGCACAGGGCCCGCGCGGCGATGCGGTTGGAGCCGACGACGAGCGCCGGGCCCGCGGCCGGGCGACCCGGTGGTGCCGCCCCGGGCGCCCCCCGCAGCACGCCCGCCAGATAGGCGAAACGCCGCCGCAAAACCCGCCGCACCAGCACCACCCAC
>JAXDBZ010000307.1:0-5089 GCA_034678345.1 Candidatus Eiseniibacteriota bacterium | reverse complement strand
GGCCGCGCTCCCCGCCGGCGGCGGGGCCGCGGCGGCCGGTCCGGGCTCGATGCGGCCGAGCACGTCGCCGGCGCGCACGACATCGCCCACCCGGCGCGCGTGCCGCAGCGTGCCCGCCTGCGGGGCCGCGATCTCCACCGCCGCCTTGTCGGTCTCGAGGGTGGCGAGGGGTTCGTCCGCCCGCACCACCTCGCCATCCCCCTTGAGCCACTCCACCAGCGTGGCGTCCGCGACCGACTCCGCCAGCCGCGGGACCTGCAGCTCGACGCTCACGACGACGCTCCTTCCCGCTCGTCCGGCACCGCGCGGCGGCGCCCGGGGCCGGCCGGGGCCAGCGCCCGCTCCAGCAGCATGCGCTCCTGCTCCTCGTGCACGTGGTAGTTCCCCGTCGCCGGCGTGGGCGAAGCCCGGCGCGACACCAACCGCAGGCGCACGCCCGGCGGCAGGATGGCCTCGAGCCGGTGGCGCGTCGCGCGCCACGCCCCCATGTTGGCCGGTTCCTCCTGCACCCAGCGCAGCTCCCGGACGCCGGGGTAGCGCCGCAGCAGCGCCTCCAGCTCGGCCCGGGGGAACGGGTAGAGCTGCTCGACCCGCGCCAGCGCCAGGCCCGGCGCGGCCCGCGCCGGGCGCGCCCCGGCGAGCGCGTAGTGGAGCTTGCCGGAGACCAGCAGCAGGACCTCGACCGCGCGCGGGTCGGCGACGGCCGCGTCGTCGATCACCGTGCGGAAGGAGCCGTGCGTGAACTCGCGCACCGGCGAGATCGCGGCGGGGTGGCGCAGCAGGCTCTTGGGGCTCATCACGACGAGCGGCTTGCGGAACGGGCGGTGCATCTGCCGGCGCAGCACGTGGAACAGCTGCGCCGGCGTGGTCGGGTTCACGACCTGGAGGTTGCAGCGCGCGCACAGCTCCAGGAAGCGCTCGAGCCGGGCGCTCGAGTGCTCCGGCCCCTGGCCCTCGTAGCCGTGCGGCAGCAGGAGCGTCAGCCCGGACATGCGCCGCCACTTGGACTCGGCGCTGGCCAGGAACTGGTCCACGTAGACCTGCGCCACGTTGACGAAGTCGCCGAACTGCGCCTCCCAGACGACCAGCGTCCCGGGGTCGGCGGTGCTGTAGCCGTACTCGAAGCCGACGGGCGCCGTCTCGGCCAGCGGCGTGTCGAAGATCTCGCAGCGCCCCTGCGTGGCCCCCAGGTGCTGCAGGGGCATCCAGGTCCGGCCGTCGTGGGCGTCGTGCAGCACCGCGTGGCGGTGGCTGAACGTGCCGCGCTCGGTGTCCTGTCCGCTCAGGCGCACGTGGTGGCCTTCGAGCAGGAGGGTGCCCAGCGCCAGCGCCTCGCCCAGGCCCCAGTCCACGCGGTCCTCGCGCAGCATCGCCTGCCGGGCCTCGGCCAGCGCCGCCACGCGCCGGTGCGGCTGGAAGCCACCGGGGAACGACACGAGCGCGCGCGCCACGTGCTCGAGCCGCTCCCGTGGCACGGTGGTCTCGGCCGTCCAGTCCTCCCCCGCCCACTCCATCCCCGCCCAGGCCCGCTCCGGGGGGCAACCGGGCGGTGGGCGTTTCTCGCGGCGGGCGTTCTCGTGCGCCGTCCGGAGCGCGGCCAGCAGTTCGTCCCGCATCGCCCCGGACGCCGCCTCGTCCAGCACACCCCCCGCTCGCAGCCGCTCGGCGTAGAGCCGCGACACCGGCGGATGGGCGGCCACCTTCCGGTACATCACCGGCTGGGTGAAGGTCGGGTCGTCCATCTCGTTGTGCCCGTGCTTGCGGAAGCAGACCAGGTCCACGAACACGTCGCGGCCGAAGCGCTGCCGGTAGGCCACCGCAAGCCGGATCACGTGCACGGCCGCCTCCGGGTCGTCGCCGTTCACGTGGAAGACGGGGGCGTCCTCGACCCGGGCCATGTCCGTGGGGTAGCGGGCGGTCCGCACCTGCTCCGGCGACGTGGTGAAGCCCACCTGGTTGTTCACGACCACGTGCACCGTGCCGCCGGTCTCGTAGCGCGGCAGGGCCGCCAGGGCCAGCGTCTCGGTCACGATGCCCTCGCCGGCGAAGGAGGCGTCGCCGTGGATCAGCACCGGCAGGCAGCGCCGCCGCGCCCCGTCCCCCATGCGGTCCTGCTTGGCCCGCACCGCGCCGAGCACCACCGGGTCCACGAATTCGAGGTGGCTCGGGTTGTAGTGCAGGTCGAGGTGGACCTCGGCGCCGCCGCGCGTGCGGTGGTCGGCGTGGCAGCCGAGGTGGTACTTGACGTCGCCGTGGCCCTGGACCTCCTCCGGCAGCGCCGTCGCCTCGAACTCGCCGAGGATGACCTCGAGCGGCTTGCCGATGATGTGGGCGAGCACGTTGAGGCGCCCGCGGTGCGGCATGCCGAAGACGATCTGCCCGACGCCCTCCGCGGCGGCCGTCTCGACCAGGGCATCCAGCATGGGGATGAGCGTGCCCGCGCCCTCGAGCGAGAAGCGCTTCTGCCCCGGGTAGCGCGCGTGCAGGAACTCCTCGAAGCCGTCGGCCTGGAGCAGCTGCCGGAGCAGCCGGTGCCGCTCCGCCGGCTCCGGCACCGGGTGGTTCTCCACCGCCTCCATGCGCTCCTGCAGCCAGGCGCGCCGCTCCTCGTCGGCGAGGCGCATGTACTCGACCCCGATGGTGTCGCAGTAGGTGCGACGCAGGGCCGCCAGCAGTCCGGCGAGGGGGCCCCGCCGGCCCGGGCGGAAGGGCGCCCAGTCCACCTCGCGCTCGAGGTCGGCCCCGGCGAAGCCGAACGTCTGCGGCTCGAGCAGGGCGGGGCACGGCGGGCGCTCGCCCAGCGGGTCGAGCCACGCGGCGAGGTGCCCGAAGACGCGGTGGTGCTGGACCAGCCCGAAGACACCGCCCTCGGGCCGCCCGGCCGCGGCCGGCGGGCGGGCCAGCTCGAAACCGGCGAAGAAGATGGCCCAGTCCTCGGGGACCGAGCCGGGGTCGGCGCGGAACCGCTCGTACAGCTCCTCGATGAGGCCGGCGTTCGCGCGCTGGATGGCGTCCAGCCGGGAGGCCATGCGTCCTCCATGGGAAACCCCGCCACCGGGGCGAGGGCGCGCAGACTACCACGAAGCCCGCGGCCCGGGCACGCGCGCCGCGGCTGCCGGTCGAGATGCGACGCGGGGGCCCTGCGATTCCCGCAGCCGGGCCGCCGTCGCACTTGCGCCGGGCCGCGAACGGGGTAGCATCGCGGCGTGGGGTCGCGCGACGGCCCCGGGGCTGCGCCGCACGGGCGTGGCGGGCCCCCACCCTTCGGACCGGCGGGAGAACCGTTCCATGCCCCTGTGGCGCCACTCGATCGCGACCGCGCTCTCCGTCCTCGTGCTGGCGGCCGGCTGGGCCTTGCCCGCCGGGGCCCAGAACTACTTCGGCCAGAACAAGGTCCGCTACCGCTCCTTCAACTTTCGGGTGCTCAAGACCGAGCACTTCGACATCTACTACGACGAGGAGACGGCGGCGATCATGCCGGAGGCGGCGCGCATGGCCGAGCGCTGGTACGCCCGGCTGTCGAAGGCGCTCGGCCACGATCTGACGCGGCGCCAGCCGCTCATCCTCTATCCGAGCCACCCGGCCTTCGAGCAGACGAACGCCATCTACGGCGACCTCTCCGAGGGCACCGGCGGCGTCACCGAGGCGCTCAAGCGGCGCATCGTCGTCCCCTTCGGCGCGTCCCTGGGCGAGACGGACCACGTCATCGGACACGAGCTGGTCCATGCCTTCCAGTACGACGTCGTCGGCCTCGGCCGTTCCCAGACCATGGGCATCGCGACGGCGTCGAGGCTGCCGCTGTGGTTCGTCGAGGGGATGGCCGAGTACCTGACCCTGGGCGCCGACGATCCGCACACGGCGATGTGGATGCGCGACGCGGCGCAGATCGAGCGACTGCCCGACTTCGGCCGGCTCGAGGACCCGCGCTTCTTCCCCTACCGCTTCGGCCAATCGCTGTGGGCCTACATGACCGGCCGCTTCGGCGAGGACGCCGTGGGCCGCCTGCTCAAGGCGGCGGGACGCTCCGGGGACGTGAAACAGGCCCTGCAACTCACGCTCGGCCTCCCGCCCGACTCGATCGTGCAGGGCTGGCACGAGGTCCTCCGTCAGTGGCAGGGCGCGCTGGGCGGGCGCACCGACCGCGTGACCCACGCCGCCACGCCGCTGGTGATGGCCCGGCGCGGCGGCGGGCGCATGAACCTGGCGCCGTCGCTCTCGCCGGACGGCCGGCGGCTGCTGTTCTTCTCGGAGCGCGGGCAGGTCTCCATCGAGCTCTACCTGGCCGACGCCGCGACCGGCAAGGTGCTGCACGCCCTCACCCGCAGCGCGGTGGATCCCGAGATCCAGAACCTCGGCTTCATCCATTCGGCCGGCGAGTGGAGCCCCGACGGCGCCCGCTTCGTCATCGCCACGGCCAGCCGCGGCCGGCCGGTGCTCTCGCTGATGGACGCCGCCAGCGGGCGCGTGCTGCGCCGCATCCGCTTCCCCGAGCTGGGCGAGATCTTCCATCCGACCTGGTCGCCCGACGGGCGGCGCATCGCCTTCTGCGCCCTGGCCGGCGGCGTGACCGACCTCTGGGTTCACGATCTCGAGAGTGGCCGGTCACGGCGCCTGATGAACGACACCTGGGCCGACCTGCAGCCGGCCTGGTCGCCGGACGGGGGCCGCATCGCCTTCGTCACCGACCGCTTCGCTCCCGAGGGCACGGCGGACCCGCGCGACCGCTATCGGCTCGCCCTGGTGGACCCCGGGACCGGGGACATCCGCCCCGTCGCGACCTTCGAGCGCGGCAAGAGCATCAACCCGCAGTGGACGCCCGACGGCCACGGCCTCTACTTCATCGCCGATCCCGAGGGCATCCCCGATCTGCACCGCGTCGAGCTGGAGAGCGGCCGCCTCGAGGGCCTCACCCGGCTCGGCACCGGCATCTCCGGGATCACGCACCTCAGCCCGGCGCTGACCGTGGCCCGCGGCACCGGCGAGGTCGTCTTCAGCGCCTACGATTCCGGCAGCTTCGAGCTGTTCCGCTACGACCCGGCCCGGCGGCCGGATGCGCCGGGGCGCGATTCCCTGCTCGCCGCGGCGGCTA
>JAXDBZ010000306.1:0-5773 GCA_034678345.1 Candidatus Eiseniibacteriota bacterium | reverse complement strand
CGCGTTCAGCAGGTCGTCGCGGATCTGGAAGGCGAAGCCGACGAGCCGCCCGGCGTCGTCGAGCACGCTCACCGTGCGGCGATCGGCCCCGCCGGCGATGGCCCCCAGCGCGAGGCAGGCGCCCATCAGCGCGCCGGTCTTGCGGGTGTGGATCGCCTCCACGCTGGCGGCGCGCACCCGGCGCCGCTCGGCGGCCATGTCGAGGGCCTGGCCGCCGACGAGGTCGTCGGCGCCGGCGGCGTGGGCGAGGCGGCGCACCGCCTCCACCACGCGGGCCGGCGGCACGCCGGCGCCCTCGAGCATGGTCAGCTCCTCGAAGGCGAACGCCAGCAGGGCGTCGCCCGCCAGCACGCCGAGCGCCTCGCCGTACTTGCGGTGCGTGGTGAGCCGGCCGCGCCGGTAGTCGTCGTCGTCCATGGCCGGCAGGTCGTCGTGCACCAGCGAGAAGGCGTGCACGCACTCCACGGCGACCGCGGCCGGGAGCGCATGGAACCAGTCACCGCCGACCGCGTCGCAGGCCAGCAGGACGAGCTGCGGGCGCAGGCGCTTGCCCGGTCCCAGCGCCGCGTAGCGCATCGCCTCGCGCAGCCGGCGCGGCCCCGGGCAGCGCTCCGACAGCGCGTCGCGGAAGTAGATCTCGAACGCGTCGGCCAGCGTCGCGGAGGGTGCGGGCGCCCGGGCCGGGCGGCGTCTCGCCGGGCGGGCCATCAGAAGGGCAGCTCGCCGGCGCCGCCCGAGGGCGGGCGCGGCGCGTTCTTCGGGGCGGGGCGCGGCGCGCGCGGCGGCGCGGGCTCCACGGGCCCCGCGTCGCCCACCAGCACCATCGGCTCGGTGACCGGTTCGCCGTCCTCCCCCGCCGCCAGCCGCTCGATGCGCTTCTGCGCCTCGTCGAGGGTCTGGGTGAGCCGCCGCGAGAGCTTCACGCCCTCCTCGTAGCAGGCGATGGACTGCTCGAGCGAGAGCTCGCCCCCCTCGAGCTGCTCGACGATCAGCTGCAGGCGCTCGACCGCCGCCTCGAAGCTCAGCGTCGCGGGATCGGGCGGGCCGGCGGCCGCCCCCGACTTCTCACGTGCCATCATCACCTCCCGGGCGGACCCCTTCCACGCGCGCGTCGGCCTCACCGCGCGCGAACTCGATGGTGAGACGCTGCCCCGTGGCCAGCGCCGCGGCGACGCGCACCAAGGTACCGTCGGCGGCGCGCACGAGGCAATAGCCGCGTTCGAGGACCCGGCGCGGCGAGAGGGCGCGCAGCCGGTCGGCGAGGGCCAGGCCGAAGGCGCGCCGCGTCTGGGTGGTCCGATTGAGCGCGCCGTCGAGCTGCTCGTGCAGGTCGGCCAGCACCTCGCGCTCCGCCTCGAGCGTGCGCGGCCACTCGCGCAGCCCGTAGGCGGCGGCGAGCCGTTCCACCCGTTCGCGCGCGCGCTCGAGCCGGTCGCGCAGGGCGTCGTGCAGGCGGTCGAGCAGCTCGTCCACGCGCTGCTGCAGGTGACCCACGGCCTCGCCCTGGCGGCGGAAGCCGTACTGGGCGGTGAGGGCGGCGACCCGCTGGTGGCGCGCGTCCAGACCCTGCCGTACCGCCCGCTCGAGGCGGCCCGTCCACTGCCCGACCTGTCGGACGACCTCGGCGCGGTCCGGCACGGCCAGCTCGGCGGCGTTGGACGGCGTCGCCGCGCGCACGTCGGCCACCAGGTCGGCCAGGGTCACGTCCACCTCGTGGCCGACCGCCGAGACGACGGGCAGGCGGCAGGCGGCGATGGCCCGCACCACCGGCTCCTCGTTGAAGGCCCACAGGTCCTCGAGCGAGCCGCCGCCCCGCCCGACGATGAGCAGGTCCACGCCACCGTAGCGGTCGAAGCGCGCGACGGCCTCGGCGATCTCCTGCGCCGCGCCCTCGCCCTGCACCCGCACCGGCGCGAGCACGATGCCGACGGCCGGCCAGCGCGCGCGCAGCACGCGCACCAGGTCGTGCACCGCCGCTCCGGTGGGCGAGGTCACGAGCCCGACGCGGGCGGGGTAGCGCGGCAGGGGGCGCTTGCGCGCCTCGTCGAACAGCCCCTCGGCGGCGAGGCGCTGCCTGAGCTGCTCGAGGGCCAGCAGCCGCGCGCCCAGTCCGGCCGGCCGCATCTCGTCCACGACCAGCTGGTAGCGGCCCTGGGGCTCGTACACGGTGACGGCGCCGAAGGCCTCGACCGCCACGCCGTCCTGCGGGTCGAACGGCAGGCGCGCGGCCCGGCCCTTCCACATCACGCAGCCGAGGACGGCGCCCTCGTCCTTCAGGTTGAAGTAGAGGTGGCCGCTGCCCGGCTGGCGGAAGCCGGTGATCTCGCCCTTGACCCAGACCGCCGGGAACGCCTCGGCCAGCGTGCCCTTGATCAGCCCGGTGAGGGCCGAGACCGAGAGGATGCCCTCGGGCTCCGGCACGGGCGCCATCAGGACGCCGGCAGGCCCGCCGCGGCCAGCGCCGTGTTGTGCACCAGCATCGCCACGGTCATGGGACCGACCCCGCCGGGCACGGGCGTCAGGGCGCCGGCGACGCGGGAGACCGAGGCGGCCTCGACGTCGCCGACGATGCGCGAGCCGCTGCGCCGGGTGGGGTCGGGCACGCGGTGGATCCCGGCGTCCACCACCGCGGCGCCGGGCCGCACCCACTCCGCCGTCACCAGCTCGGGCCGGCCGATGGCGCAGACCAGCACGTCGGCGCGGGCGGCGAGCTCGCGCAGCCCCGGGCCGCTGGCGCTGTGGCCGACGGTGACGGTGGCGTCCACGCCCTTGCGCGACAGCAGCGCCGAGAGCGGGCGCCCGATCAGGTTGCTGCGGCCGAGCACGACCACGTGCTGCCCGGCGAGCGGGATGCCGTGGTGGCGCAGCATCTCGAGGATGCCGAGCGGCGTGCAGGGCACGAAGCAAGGCAGGCCGGCGGCGAGGCGGCCCGCGTTCACCGGGTGGAAGCCATCCACGTCCTTCTCCGGCGGGATGGTCTCGAGCACGACGCGGGGATCGGCCGGTCCGACCATGGGCAGCTGCACGAGGATCCCGTGCACGGCGGGGTCGGCGCCCAGCTCGCGCACCCGCGTCACCACCGCGGCGGTGTCGGAGCCCTCCGGCAGCATCGCGTCCACGACGCGGATGCCGACCTCGGCGCAGGCGGCGCGCTTGCGCTTCAGGTAGATCTGCGAGGCGGGGTCCTCGCCCACCGCGACGAGGGCCAGCGTGGGCTCGATGCCCGCGGCGCGCAGGCGCTCGACCTCGGCGTGGGCGGCCAGGCGGGCGGTCGCCGCCGGGGCCTCGCCGTCGAGCAGGCGGAGCCCGGCCGGGGGCGCTTCCGCCGGCACCGGCACGGAGACGCGGCGGATGCAGACGGCGCGACCGCTCGCCGGGTCCACCGTGACGAGCGCGCCGTTCAGGCGCGGATCGCCGGTGGCCGGCGTCAGGCGCTGCGGCAGCAGGGTGAGGAAGCGCCCCAGCGCCGCCCCGCGGTCCATGCCGATGACCGACTCGAAGCCGCCGGTCATGCCGGCGTCGCACAGGAACGCGGTGCCGCCCGGCAGCACGCGCTCGTCGGCGGTCTGGACGTGGGTGTGCGTGCCGATCACGGCGCTCACGCGCCCGTCGAGGTGCCAGCCCATCGCCACCTTCTCGGCCGTGGTCTCGGCGTGGAAGTCCACGAACACCACGCGGCAGCGGTCCTCGAGCTCGGCCAGCACGCGGTCGGCGGTGCGGAAGGGGCAGTCGGCCTCCTTCATGAAGACGCGCCCGAGCAGGCTCACGACCACGACCTCGGTGCCGTCGGCGGCGCGGAAGACGCGCCAGCCCTCCCCCGGCGTGCCGGGGGGCAGGTTGGCGGGACGCACCAGGCGGGGTTCCTCGCCCACGTAGGCGGCGCTGTCCCTGCGGTCCCAGAGGTGGTTGCCGCCGGTGAAGACGTCCACGCCGGCGGCGGCGAGCGCCTCGCCCGAGTCGCGGTTGAGGCCGAAGCCGCCCGCGGCGTTCTCGACGTTGGCGACGATCAGATGGGCGTCGTAGCGGTGCCGCAGGGCGGGCAGCAGCGCCTTCACGGCCTCGCGGCCCGGCGCGCCGATCACGTCCGCGACGAAGAGGATGTTCATTTCGCGTAGTCCACCGCGCGGGTCTCGCGGATCACGGTGACGCGGATCTGGCCCGGGTACTCCAGCTCCTTCTCGATGCGGCGCGCGATCTCGGTGGCCAGCACCTGGGCGCGGCCGTCGTCCACCTTGTTGTGCTCGACCATGATGCGCACCTCGCGGCCGGCCTGGATGGCGTAGGACTTCTCCACGCCGGGGAAGGTGTTGGCGATCTTCTCCAGCGCCTCGAGCCGCTTGATGTAGACCTCGAGGCTCTCGCGCCGCGCCCCGGGCCGCGCCCCCGAGATCGCGTCGGCGGCCGAGACCAGTACCGGCCACAGGCTGCCGCCGGCGTAGTCGTCGTGATGGAAGCCGATGGCCTCGAGCACCGGCTGCGGCTCGCCGTAGCGCTGCGCCACCTCCATGCCGAGCTGCGGGTGCGTGCCCTCGCGGTCGTGGTCGAGCGCCTTGCCGATGTCGTGCAGCAGGCCGCAGCGCTTCGCCATCTTCTGGTCGAGGCCCAGCTCCGCGGCGATCATGCCGGCGAGGTGGGCCACCTCGATGGCGTGCTTGAGGATGTTCTGGCCGTACGACGTGCGGTAGTGGAGGCGGCCGAGCAGGTTCTGCAGCTCGGCGTGGATGCCGGGGATGCCGACGTCGAGGCAGGCGGTCTCGCCCAGCTCGCGGATGCGGTTCTCGACCTCGCCCTTCACCTTGGCCACGACCTCCTCGATGCGGGCCGGGTGGATGCGGCCGTCGGCCACCAGGCGCTCGAGGGCGATGCGGGCGATCTCGCGCCGCACCGGGTCGAAGCCGGAGAGGATGACCGCCTCGGGGGTGTCGTCGATGATGACGTCCACGCCGGTGATGACCTCGAAGGAGCGGATGTTGCGGCCCTCGCGGCCGATGATGCGCCCCTTCATGTCGTCGCTGGGCAGGTGGACCACCGACACCGCCGCCTCGGAGACGTGGTCGGCGGCGAAGCGCTGGATGGCCAGCCCGACGATCTTGCGGGCGTCGCGCTCGGCGTTGCGCTGGGCGGTCTCGCGGATCTCGGTGACGCGGCGGGCGGCCTCGGCCCGGGCCTCGTTCTCGACGTTGGCCATCAGGCGGGCGCGCGCCTCGTCCGAGCTCATGCCGGCGATGCGCTCGAGCTGGGCGGTCTGCTCGCCGATCAGCGTGTCGAGCTGCCCGTTGCGCACCTGGACGGCGGCCTCGCGCTCGCGCATCTCGTTCTCGAAGCGCTTGAGGTCGCGCTCCTTCTTCTCGACGAGCTCGACCCGGCGGCTGAAGGCGGCCTCCTTCTCGTGGAAGGCGCGCTCGGCGGCCAGTTGGGTGTTGCGGGTCTCCTGGGTCTCGCGCTCGACCTGCTGCTTGAGCCGCAGCGCCTCCTCGCGGCCCTCCAGCACCGCGTTGCGGCGGGCGGTCTCGGCCTCGCGCTGGGCCTGCTCGAGCACGCTCTGGGCGCGATGCTCCGCGCTCTGGAGGCTGTTCCGTCCGATGCGCGCGCGGACGAGGTAGCCGATGAAGAACACGACGGCGGCTCCGGCCACGAGGCCGCCGATCAGGATGGTCTGGTCCATGGTCTCTCCCGGCAGGCCGCCCCCGGGGCGGGGCGGGCCGCGGGGCGCCCAGCGGGGCGCTGCGCGGGGCGACCGCGGTGGCCGCCTTCGCGCCGCTCCGGGCCGGGC
>JAXDBZ010000305.1:0-2688 GCA_034678345.1 Candidatus Eiseniibacteriota bacterium | reverse complement strand
CACGTCGCGCGCCGCGGGGGGCCCGCCATGTCCATCCGTCTGCCACGGCCGCGAACCGTCGTCCGCATCGTCGTCGGGATGCTGGCGGCGGTGGTCCTGGTGATCGTCGCGGCCTGGGTGGCGCTCGCCGTGCTCCTGCCGCACGACCGCGTGCTGGCGATGGTGCGCGCGCAGCTGGCGTCGTCGCTGCGTCGTGAAGCGCGGCTCGCCGACGTGTCGGTGGGTCTGTGGCCGCCGGTGCGGGTCGCGGCGCGGGGCTTCGAACTGGCCGAGCCGGGCGGCTTCGCCCGCGGGACGGCCCTGAAGCTGGCCGCGCTCGACCTCGACCTCGACGTGCTTGCGCTGCTCTCCCGGCGGATCATCGTGCGCCGGATCGTGCTCGAGCGGCCGTCCCTGCACCTCGTGCTGCGCGCCGACGGCACCACGAACCTCGACGGCGTCATGGCCGCGGCCCCGTCCGGCGCTGGCGGGGCGAAGCCGGCGCCCGCCATGGACCTCGCCGTGCGGCAGCTGGCCGTGCGCGGCGGCGAGGTGCTGGTGGACGATCTGGCGGGGCGGCGGCGGATCTTCGCGGGCCTGGAGACGCGGCTGTCGTTCGCCGCGGCCAGGGACGGAGGCCTGGCGACGAAGGGCCGCACGCGGGTGGAGCGCGTGGCCTTCGGCCCGCTGGCGGCACGCCGGCCGGCCGATCTGGACGCGTCCCTGGCGAAGCTGACGTGGACGATCGGACACGCCGGCCGCTACGCCGCCGCCAGCCGCACGCTCGAGCTGACCTCGCTCACGCTGGGCTTCGGCCGGGCACGGCTGGCCCTGACGGGGACCGTGCGCGAGCCGGGACCGCGCGCGCTTCTCGACCTGCGCGCCGGCGGCGAGCAGGTGGACCTGGGCGAGCTGCTCCGGGCGGCCGCGGCGGCGGACGCGCGCGCGCTGCGCGGCATCACCGGCGGCGGCCGGCTCGCCTTCGACCTGCGCGTCTCCGGCCGGCTGGGACCGGGCACGCGCCCGGCGGTGACCGGCACGCTGGCGGTGACCGGCGGCTCCCTCCGCTACCCCGGCGCGCCGGTGGGCGTGGACGGCCTCGCGCTGCGCGCCCGTTTCCTGCCCGACGCCGTCGCGGTGGACGAACTCAGCGCGCGGGTGGGTGGCGAGCCGCTGCGCGCCCAGCTCGAGGTGAGCCGGTTCGCCGATCCGCGGGCGCGCTTCGCCCTGAAGGGAGGACTCGACCTGGCGGCCCTGTCGCAGGCGCTGGCGCCGAAGGACACGCGGGCGGCGGGCCGTGCCCAGCTGAACGTGCGGGGCAGCGGCCGCGTGCGGGACCCCGGCTCGTTCGTGCTCGAGGGGAGCGCGGCGCTCGCCAACGCCAGCCTCGAAGGGCCGGCGTTGCCGCGGCGGGTGGAGGCCATCGCCGCGTCCCTGCAGTTCGCGCCGGAGCGGGCCACCGTGCGCGGCCTCACCGCGCGCGCCGGGGAGTCCTCGTTCACGCTCGACGCCTCGCTGACGCGCCCGCTCGCGCTCCTGCGCCCGCCGGGCAGCGTCCCGCCCGCCGGCGTGACGTTCACCCTCCGCTCGCCGCATCTCGACCTGGCCGAGCTGCTGCCGCCCGGGCCGGGCGGCCCGCTGGCGTTCAACGCCGAGGGCGGGGGCCGCGTCGAGATCGCGCGGCTGCGCAACCAGAGGCTCGACGTCGAGGACGTGGTCGCCAACGTGGCCCTCTCGCCGGCGGTCATCGCCGTCCCCTCCTTCGCGCTGCGCGCCTATGGCGGCACGGTCACGGGCCGGGCGAGCCTCGGGTTCGCGGACCCGGCGAGCCCGAGCTTCGCGGTGAGCGGGCGGGCGGACACGGTGGAGGTGGACCGCGTGCTCTCGGCCTGGAGCCCCGCGCGCGGCGTGCTGAGCGGCGCGACCGGCGCCGAGTTCGACCTGTCGGGGGACGGCGTGCGGCCGGAGCAGCTGCGGACCTCGCTCGGCGCGCTGGGCCTGGCCGTGCTGGCGCAGGGGCGGCTCTCCGGCCCGGTGATGCAGGCCATCGCGCTGGCGACGCGCACGCCGTCGCTGCGCGAGGTGGAGCTGCGCGACCTGCGGCTGCCGTTCCGCATCGAGCGCGGCCGCGTCGTCACCGACTCGGTGCGCTTCGGCGGGCCCGCGGGCGACTGGCGCGCCTCGGGCGCGGTGGGCTTCGACGGATCGCTCGACTACGTGGTGAGCGCGACGCTGCCGCGCTCGCTGGCGGCGGGGTCCTCGTGGCGGGACGCCCTCGCGGCCGGACTGCTGAGCGACGGCGAGGGCCGGCTGCTGCTCGACCTGCGGGTGACCGGGACGGCAAAGGCGCCGCGCGTGGCCCTCGACGCGGGGAGCATGCGCGCCCGGCTGGCCGGCCGGGCCAGCGACGCCCTGCGCGAGCAGGGGGAGCGCCTGGGCGGGGCGCTCCTGCGCGCCGTGGCACCGGCCCGCGACACCGCGGCGGGCGACAGCGGGCCGGCTGCCCCGGCGGCGAGAGAGCCGGCGCGCGAGCTGGAGCAGCGCGGTCGCGACCTGCTGCGCGGCCTCCTCGGCGGGAAGGGCGCTACCGCTCCGGCGGACTCGGCGCGGCGCTGAGCGCGCCGGTGGGGAGCGGGACGTGCTCCAGCTCCTCGATCCAGACGCGCAGCAGCTCGGCCGCGGCCAGGACCGAGGCCGCCGGCCCGACCG
>JAXDBZ010000304.1:0-10386 GCA_034678345.1 Candidatus Eiseniibacteriota bacterium | reverse complement strand
TAGCCCGGGCTGGCACGGCCCGCGACGGGCCGGCCAACTCCTCCGCCGGCCGGAGGCTGCGGCCCCGGGCGGATTTGCGCCGGCAGGGACCCACGCGCATCATGGACCGCCGTGGGCACGAACGACTCCATCCTGCCCGAGGGGCGCGGCGGCGAGCCCGAGCGGCCCCCGGCACACATCCTCGTCGTGGACGACGACCTCAGCGTCGCCGGGGTCATCGCCCACATGGCCGAGCAGCTCGGCCACCGCACCACGGTGTCCGGCAGCGTGGACGACGCGCTGGGGCGGCTGGCGCAGACGCACTTCGACGTCGTGCTCACCGACCTGCGCATGCCGGGCCGCGACGGCCTCGATCTGCTGGAGCACGTGCGCTCCCAGAACCCGGACATCCCCGTGATCGTCATCACCGGGCAGGCCACGATCGACTCGGCCATGGAGGCCATCAAGGGCGGGGCCTACGACTACTTGGCCAAGCCACCGCAGCTGCAGATGCTGGGGGCCCTGCTGCGCCGGGCGATCGAGAAGAAGCGCATGGCCGAGGAGGTCCGGCACCTGCAGCGCGAGATCCTCAAGCACGCCGGCGTCGAGGACATCGTGGGCAAGTCGCCGCAGATGCTGGAGGTCTACAAGACGCTGCAGCGCGTGGCGGAGAGCCGCACCAGCGTGCTGGTCCTCGGCGAGAGCGGGACGGGCAAGGAGATGGTGGCCCGCAAGCTCCACGAACGCAGCCCGCGGCGCCAGGAGCGTTTCGTCCCCGTGAACGTCTCGGCGATCCCCGAGGGACTGCTGGAGAGCGAGCTGTTCGGGCACGTCCGCGGCGCCTTCACCGGCGCGCTGACGACGCGGCGCGGCTTGTTCGACGAGGCCCACCGCGGCACGCTCTTCCTCGACGAGATCGGCGACCTGTCCCTGCCGCTGCAGGCGAAGTTGCTGCGCGTGATCCAGGAGCACCGCATCAAGCCCGTGGGCGGCAACGAGGAGCACGAGGTGGACGTCCGCCTGGTCTGCGCCACGCACCAGGATCTCGAGGACATGGTGAAGCGGGGCGCGCTCCGCGAGGACCTCTACTACCGTCTCAACGTCGTATCCATCGTGCTGCCGCCGCTGCGCGAGCGGCGCGAGGACATCCCGCTGCTGGTGCGGCACTTCCTGCGCAAGCACGAGCTGGAGAGCGGGCAGATGGCACCGGCGGTGTCGCGGGAGGCCGGGCACCTGCTCGAGGCCTACGGCTGGCCCGGCAACGTGCGCGAGCTGGAGAACGTCGTCGAGCGGGCCGTGCTGCTGTCCACCCACGGCGTCATCACCCCGGATGGCCTCCCGCCCCGGCTGCACGGCCAGGCGGCGGAAACGCCCGCCGCGGACGCAGCGCCGCCCAAGGCCGGGATGCCTTCTCTCGACTCCGTCATCGAGGACCACGTCCGTCGCGTGCTGGACTACACCAACGGCAATCGCACGCGCGCGGCGAGGATCCTCGGTATCTCCCGGCGCACCCTCCATCGCATGGACGAACGCCGGAGAACAGAGGGACGAGAAAGCGACAATTAGTCCCATCAAGCGACATCCTGTCACCCGGAAGCTATCCCATTTCAAGACAACAGAATGTGACAAGTTGAATCTGTTACAGTGCCAGTATGGCTCATTCCCGTCGGCAGTCCTGGTGTCTGCTTACGTTGATCGTACGGCGTTCATGGTTCCAATCTGCTTGCGGTGGTGCGGGATAGGGGATGCTGCCACCGGCCAACGCTCTCTGGCACCACCTGTGCTGTGTACTGACTTGAGATTGTCTGTCGTCACCGTGAGAGGGACACGGAAGATCCGAGGGGCCTGTCTTGATTGCGCGTGACGACAGTCTTGAAGCGAGGGGTGAGAGCCCCTCGCTTCCCAATGTGGGCCCCCCGATGGGCTTCCGGGGGCGGCGGCACGGCAGCGCTCAGATGTCCCCCTGAAGCGACCGTGGCCGCGCCCAAGAGAGCGGGCGGCGAGCGACCTCGCCGCCCGCTGGCGTTTCCGGCGTCACTCAGCGCCGCCGCTGTCGCCTCCTGCCGAATCGTGGGGGCAGAATCCGGGCGTCCGTGCTCGGCAGGGGCGCGTCCTCCTCCTCGCCGGCCCGAGCCTCGTCCCCGGGCGGAGGCAACGGCTCGGCGTATCCGGCATCCTCCGGCTCCACCGCCTCCAGCGGGTCCGCCGCGGCCGTGGACCAGTCCGGCTCGTCCTCCGCAGCCGGCGGACTCTCCTCCCACGACCGGTCGTCCTCCTGCGGTTCCGGCCCCGCCAGCGGACCCGTCTCGAAGGGACCCTCGTAGCGCTCCTCGATCGGACCCTCCGGGCGTCCCACCTCCTCGACGTCGTCCTCCTCGCGCACGTCGGGCCGCGGCTCCAACTCCTCGACCTCCTCCTCGCGCGCGGACGCCGCGATCGGCGGTGGCACCTGCATCGCCGTGCCGGCCGGCACGCCCCCGGACTCGGGCCTCCGCCGCCCGCGGCCACCACGCCGGCTCCGGCGGCCCTCCCGCGCACTCTCCTCCAGGGTCTCCTCCGAACGCCGCGGGGCCGCCTCCTCGCGGGGCTCGCGCGTCTCGCGGGGCTCGCGCGGGACGCGCTCTTCGGCGCGCCGGCCGCCGGGTTCCGACACCTGCTCCATGGCATCGCGCGCCGCCGCCTGCTCCGCCTCCTTCTTGTTGGTACCGCGCCCCGCCCCGAGCGTCCGCCGGCCCACCATGACCTCCACGAGGAAGAGCTTCGAGTGGTCCGGCCCCGCCTGGCTGCGGATGCGATACACCGGGTGCGTGTGGAACGTGCTCTGGACGTACTCCTGCAGCTGGCTCTTGTAGTTGCGGTGGCGCTTGTCGGCCACGATCTCGCGCGAGCCGCGCAGCAGGTACTCCACGACGAAACGCCGGGCCGCGTCGAAACCCTGATCGAGGTAGATGGCGCCGAGCACGGACTCGAAGGCGTCCGCCAGGATCGACGCCCGCTTGCGCCCGCCCGACTCCATCTCGGCGTGGCTCATGAGGATGAAACGGCCGAGGCCGATCTGCAGGGCGCGGCGCGACAGGATGGCCTTCGAGACGAGGAGCGACTTCGTCTTGGTGAGCTGTCCCTCGTGCTCGTCGGGGTGGTGGCGGTACAGGTACTCGCTCGTGACCAGCCCGAGCACCGAGTCCCCGAGGAACTCCAGCCGCTCGTTGGACTCGCGCGGACCCATCCCGGTCACGCTCAGGTAGGAGCGGTGGGTGAGCGCCAGTCGCAGCAGCCCGGGATCGTGGAAGTGGATGTGGAAGTGACTGGAGAACTCGGCGATGGACCGGGCCTCCTGCTGGTCGAAGGACTCGGCCGAGACCGGGCGCGGGCGCCGGGCGGGCCTGGCCACCGGCCGGGCGAACAGCCCGGCGAGCCAGCTCCACCAGGAGCGCCGCGGCGGCCGCGACGGCGGCCGGGCGCGGCGGCCGCGACCGCGGCCCCCACGACGGCGCGAGCGGGGTTTCAGCTCCTGGCCTTCAGAACCAGAGCCACGTTGTGCCCCCCGAACCCGAACGAGTTCGAGATGGCCACCCGAACGGCGTGCGTCCGGGCCTGATGAGGTACGAAATCGAGGTCGCATCGAGGATCCGCATGTTCCAGGTTGATCGTAGGTGGGACGACCCCGCGTTCCAGCACCAGCGCGGTGATGGCCGCCTCGAGCCCGCCGGCGGCACCGAGCAGGTGGCCGGTCATGGACTTGGTCGAGCTCATCATCAGACGCCGGGCGTGGTCGCCGAAGACGGACTTCACGGCCAGCACCTCCACCGGATCTCCCGCCGGTGTCGAGGTGCCGTGCGCGTTGACGTAGTCCACATCCCCGGGCATCACGCCCGCGTCGTCGAGCGCGCGCCGCATGGCGCGCGCGGCGCCGTTCCCATCCTCCGCAGGATTCGTCAGATGGTAGGCGTCGGCGGTGGCTCCGTAGCCACCGAGCTCGCACAGGATGGGCGCGTCGCGTCGCCGGGCGTGCTCCTCGGTCTCGAGGACCACGAGCCCGGCCCCTTCGGCGATCACGAAGCCGTCACGGTCGTTGTCGAAGGGACGGCTGGCCCGCTGGGGGTCGTCGTTTCGAGTGGAGAGGGCGCGGGCGGCGCAGAATCCGGCAACCGCCATCGGGGTGATCGTGGACTCCGTCCCGCCGCAGATCATGACGTCCGCGTCGCCGGCCCGCAGGAGCCGGAGGGCCTCGCCGATCGCGTGCGCCCCCGAGGCGCACGCCGAGACCGTGCCGAAGTTGGGCCCGCGGAGGCCGAACTGGAGCGAGACCTGGCCGGCGGCCATGTCCGAGATCATCATGGGAATGAAGAACGGGCTGACGCGCCCCGCTCCCCGTTCGAGCAGCGTCCGATGCTGCTGCTCGAAGGTCTCCATCCCCCCGATGCCCGAACCGATCACGACCCCGATCCGGTCGCGGTCCGGCGCGTCCAGGTCCAGCCGTGCCCGGCGGATGGCCTCGTGGGCCGCCGCGACCGCGAACTGCACGAAGCGGTCCATCCGCTTCGCGTCCTTGCGGTCGATGACGCCCTCGGTCGAGAAGTCCTTCACTTCGCAGGCGATGCGGCTGTCCATGGCCGACGCGTCGAAGCGGGTGATGGGCCCTGCGCCCGATCGTCCCGCGACGAGGCCGTCCCACAGCGAATCCATGGCCCCGCCCAGCGGGGACACCGAGCCGACGCCCGTCACCAGCACGCGGCGAACGTCCTGTGCCATGTGCGTCCTTCTCCCGTTCCCGGGCACCGGCCGAGCCTCGCCGCGGGGAGCGGCCGAGCCTGCCGGCGCCGGGCCTGCAGCGTGATTACGCGCCCGCGTGGGCCTTCAGGTAGTTCATCGCGTCGCCGACGGTGCGCAGCTTCTCGGCGTCCTCGTCCGGGATCTCGACGTCGAACTCCTCCTCGAGCGCCATGATCAGCTCGACGGTGTCGAGCGAGTCCGCACCCAGGTCCTCGATGAACTTCGCCTCGGGCGTGAGCTGCTGCACGCCGACGGACAGCTCCTTGGCGATGATCTCCTTCACGCGGTCTTCCGAGAACGCAGCTCCCATGATCCACACCTCCTGTTGGTCGTCGTCTTCCTGATCCACCCGGGGCGGCCGGGCCGCCGAGCGGGTGGTTACTCCATCACCATCCCGCCATCCACCGCCCAGGTCTGGCCGGTGACGTAGCCGGCACGGGGCGAGACCAGGAAGGCCACGGTCTCGGCCACGTCGTCCGGCTGTCCCAGCCGCCCGAGCGGGATGCGGCTCATCAGCTCCGCGCGAGCCGTCTCGGGAAGGCTCGCGGTCATGCGCGTCTCGATGAACCCCGGGCAGACGGCGTTCACCGTGATCCCCCGCGCGGCCAGCTCGCGGGCCAGCGTGCGGGTGAGCCCCAGCAGCCCCGCCTTCGAGGCCGCGTAGTTCACCTGCCCGCTGTTGCCCATCAGCCCCACCACCGACGAGATGTTCACGATGCGCCCCGCACGGGCCTTCATCATGGGCTTCGCCACCACGCGGCAGCAGAGGAACGCCCCCGTGAGGTTCACGGCGAGGACCTGGTCCCACTGCTCGTCGGTCATGCGGATGAGCAATCCGTCCCGCGTGATCCCGGCGTTGTTCACCAGGATGTCCACGCGGCCGAGCGCCTCGAGCGCCTGCGCGAAGGCGCCCTCCACGGAGGCTGCCTCGGCCACGTCCATGGCCAGCGGCAGGGCCTCGATCCCCTGCTCCTTCAGTGCGGCGGCCGCGGCCGTGACCCCCGCCGCGTCGCGGTCGAACAGGGCCAGCCGCGCCCCGCGCCCGCCCAGCGTGCGCGCGATCGCCAGCCCGATCCCCGCCGCCCCACCCGTGACGAACGCCACCTGCCCGGCCAGCTCCTTCACGCCCTGCTCCATCACGCACCCTCCGGGGCCGCTCGCCCCACGCCCAGCTCGTCGCAGGCGGCCGCGAGCGTCGCCGGGTCCTCGACGTTCCAGGAGGCCGCGGCCCGGTCGATGCTCCGCAGCAAACCGCGCAGCACCTTGCCGGTCCCGACCTCGACGAACCGGTCCACGCCCTGGTCGAGCAGGAGGCGCATGGAGTCCTCCCATCGCACCGCGCCCAGCAGCTGCCGCTCGAGCGCCGCGCGGATCTCGTCCGCCCGGCGCACCGGAGCCGCCGAGACGTTGGCGACCACCGGGCAGCGGGGGTCGCGGATGTCGGTGGCCGCGAGCGCCGCGGCCAGCCCCCGGGCCGCCGACTCCATCAGCGGCGAGTGGAAGGCGCCGCTCACCTCGAGCAGGACCACCTTCTTCGCGCCGAAGTCGGGCGCCGTCGCCGCCGCGGCCTCCACGGCCGCGCGCTCGCCCGAGAGCACGACCTGTCCGGGGGCGTTCAGGTTCGCCGGCACCACCACGCCGGTCCCGGCCACCGATCGGCAGAGCCGCTCGGCGGCCTCGCGGTCCGCGCCGAGCAGCGCCGCCATCGTGCCGGGCCGCTGCTGTCCGGCCTCGTACATGAGCGTGCCGCGCAGGTGGACGAGCCGCACCGCGTCGCGGAAGCCGATCGCCCCGGCGGCCACGCAGGCCGAGTACTCGCCCAGGCTGTGCCCGGCGGTCCAGTCGGGGCGCAACCCGCGCTCCTCCAGCAGCCGCCAGGCCGCCACGCTGTGCGTCAGCAGCGCGGGCTGCGTGAAGCGCGTCTCGCGCAGGCGCTCCGCCGGGCCCTCCCAGCAGATCGCCGAGAGCGCGAAGCCCAGCGCCTCGTCCGCCTCGGCGAACGTGTCGCGGGCCACCGGGAAGGCGTCGGCGAGGGCCCTGCCCATGCCCACCGCCTGGGCGCCCTGTCCCGGGAAGAGGAAGGCCAGACTCACGAAGCCGCCCCGTGTGTGGCGGCCGCGGCTGCCACGTCGTCGCCCTGGCGCGCCAGCGTCCAGCGGGCCACCGCGGCGCCCCAGGTCACGCCGCCGCCGAAGGCCATCATGCCGACGGCGTCGCCCGGCTTCAGGCGGCCGGCGCGCACCAGCTCGTCGAGCGAGATGGGGATCGAGGCCGCCGAGGTGTTCCCGTAGCGGTCGATGTTCACGATGACCTTCTCTTCGCTCAGGCCGAGCCGCTGCCGCGTGGCATCGATGATGCGCAGGTTGGCCTGGTGCGGCACCACCAGCTCGAGGTCCCCGGGCGCGAGTCCCGCGTGCTCGAGCGCCGCGCGCAGGCTCTCCTCCATGCCGCGCACGGCCAGCATGAACAGCTCGCGGCCCTGCATCTTCACGAAGTGGTCGCGCCGGGCCACCGTCTCGGCCGAGGCCGGGACGCGCGAGCCGCCCGCGGGCACCTCGAGGATGTCGCCGTGCGCGCCGTCGCTGTGGATGGACACGGCGAGGACCCCCTCCCCGGGCGCGCAGGGACGCAGCACCGCGGCGCCCGCCCCGTCGCCGAAGAGCACGCAGGTGTTGCGGTCCTCGTAGTCGGCGATGCGCGACAACTCCTCGACGCCCACGAGCAGGATGGTGTCGGCCAGGCTGGCGCCGATGAGGGAGCGGGCCACGCCGAGGCCGAAGACGAAGCCGCTACAGGCGGCCGAGAGGTCGTAGGCGGCCGCCCGGTCCGCGCCCAGCTTCGCCTGCAGGTCGCAGGCGCACGAGGGCAGCGGCCGGTCCGGCGTGATCGTGGCGACGATGAGATGGTCCACGTCCTGGGGACCCAGGCCGGCCATCTCGAGCGCCCGCCGGGCGGCGATGAGCGCCAGGTCGGAGCTGGCCTGCTCCGGTGCGGCGATGCGCCGCTCCCGGATCCCGGTGCGCTCGACGATCCAGGCGTCGGAGGTGTCCACCATCCGCTCCAGGTCGGCGTTCGTCAGCACGCGCTCCGGCACGTACTTGCCCGTGCCGACGATGGTCGCGCCGCGTAGTGCTTCAGGCTGCCGGCTCATGATCCGCCTCGATCTCCTCTCGGATGTGTTCGTTCACGCGCTGCTCGACGAACCGGCTCAGGGTGCGGATGGCGCTGCGGAAGGCCCGCGGCCCGCTCGAGCCGTGGCCCACGAAGCTCACGCCGTTCACGCCGAGCAGCGGCAGCGCGCCGTATTCCTCCCAGTCCACCTCCGCCTGCACGCGGCGGAGCGCGGGGAGCAGGAACAGCGCCCCGATCCGGGCGAGCAGATCGCGCCGGATCTCCTCCTTGACCATGTGTCCCAGCATCCCGGCCACGCCCTCGGCGGTCTTGAGCACCACGTTCCCGGTGAAGCCGTCGGTGACGACGACGTCACAGGTCCCCTTGGCGATGTCCCGGCCCTCCACGTTGCCGACGAAGCGGAAGTGGCGGGCGCGGCGCAGCAGGGGCAGCGTCTCGAGCACCAGGGCGTTCCCCTTGGTGTCCTCCTCGCCGATGGACAGCAGGCCCACCCGCGGCTCCGGGCGGCCCAGCAGGTAGCGCGCGTAGACCGCGCCCATGTGGGCGAACTGGACCAGCCAGGCCGGCTTGCACTCGGCGTTGGCGCCGACGTCCAGCACGACGGTGCCCCCGCCCGCATTGGGCATGAAGGCCGCCAGCGCCGGGCGCGAGACCCCCTCGAGCCGCCCCAAGCCCAGCAGGGAGGTGGCCACGACCGCACCGGTGTTGCCGGCGCTGAAGATGGCGTCCACCTGCCCGTCCTTGTGGAGCTGGGTCAGCACGCCGAGGGACGAGTCGCTCTTGCGCCGGGCGGCGGCGGCGGCCTTCTCGGACATCTCGATCCGCTCGGCGGCGTGCACCACCCGTACCGTCTCGCCTTCCTCGGCGCGGACGTGCCGCAGTGCCCGGCGGATCTCGGCCTCGTCGCCCACCAGGGTGACCCGGAACTGGCCCGGCATCGCGCGCTGGGCGAGCACGAGCCCCTCGGCCACGACTCCGGGGCCGTGGTCGCCTCCCATGGCATCGATCCCGATGTGTGGCGCCGGGGCCATGATGCGGGACGTGAAGCTAGTCCTCGCGCGGCGGGACGATTTCTTCGCCGTCGTAGAAGCCGCAGTTCGGGCAGATGCGGTGCGGCTGCTTCAGCGTGCTGCAGTGGCTGCAGGGATGGAGCCCGGGCTGCTTGAGCTTCCAGTGCGTGCGGCGCTTCTTGCCGCGGGTGCTGGAATGTCTCCGCTTGGGTACCGCCATGCCGTCCTTCCTCCTCGTTCAGGGCGCCGCGATCCGGCTCACCCGTCCGGGCACCCGCAGGGCCCCGCGTTCCGGTCGGCACCGCACTTCGGACACAGCCCCCGGCAGTCCTCCCGGCAGTGGGGGACCATCGGCAGCTCGAGCAGCAGCACTTCGCGCGCCTCTTCGCGCAGATCGAGCTGCCGCCCGTCGTGGAACCTCATGTACGCATCGCGTTCGAGCTCGACCTCGTCCCGGTCCCGGCCGCTGCCGGCGCGCTCGGCGAAGAGCTCGAGCGGCGCCCGCACCGGCCAGTCGAAGACCGCCAGGCAGCGCACGCACTCAAGCCGCGCGGCCGCCACGACCACCCCGCGGACTGAGACGGTCTCACCCGTCTTTTCGACGTCGAACGAACCCCGGATCGCACCCGCCCAGCCTTCTTCGGGCAGATCCAGCTCCCGGGCATCCCCCTCGAGCTCGACCGGGGTCCTGCCCTGGCGCAGCGAGCCGAGGTCTATGGCAAATCTGGACATACAAAATAAGCCCGCCGGGGCGGGACGCGATGCGACGGCACGTTAGCACAGCCGGGAGAGTCGCGTCCACCCGGCTCTTGCGACGGCGCATCCTGTTGGGGAAATGGGAGATACGACCCGATTGCCGCGCCGGCTCATACCGGCGCGGCCGCGCCCTCCGCCGGCTCAGCGCGTGAGCGCCGCCACCCCAAAGAAGAGCTTCACCTCCCGCTCGGAGCTGGCCGGGCTGTCCGAGGCATGGACGGAGTTGTGCTGCTTGCTCTCCCCGTAGAGCTGCCGGACCGTCCCGGGAGCGGCCTGAACGGGGTCGGTGGCCCCCACGACCCGCCGCAGCTCGGCGACGGCATCCTCGCGCTCGAGGCAGGCGAGCACCACCGGGCCGGAGGTCATGTATTCCACCAGCGAGTCGAAAAACGGCTTGCCCCGGTGCTCGGCGTAGAAGGTCTGGGCCTCCTCCCGCGTGAGCCGGGCCATGCGTGCCTCGACGATGCGGAAGTCCAGCCCCTCGACGTGCGCCAGGATGCGGCCGATCAGGCTCCGGCGGACGGCGTCCGGCTTGACGATGAACAGGGTGCGCTCGAGCGCCACGAGATGCTCCTTCCAGCCCGGGGCCGTTCCGGCCCCGGGATCGGGTTCAAGGGTCAACGCGACCGCGACCGCCGCACCGGCCGGCGCACGACGGCACGCCGCTTCGCCGGCCTGCGCGCGGGCTTCGCCGGCTTGCGCGCGGGCTTCGCCGGCCTGCGCGCGGGCTTCGCCG
>JAXDBZ010000303.1:0-9550 GCA_034678345.1 Candidatus Eiseniibacteriota bacterium | reverse complement strand
GCGGCTGGTGACGATGGTCCAGGGCGGCGGCTGCGCCGGCGCCGGGTGCAGGGAAGGGGCCGCGCGTTCGCGCGGCCCCTTCGTCGTGATGGCGGGCTAACCGCGGACGGCGGCCGGGATGGTCGCGAAGGCCTGCTCCAGGTCGGCGATCAGGTCGGCGGGGTCCTCGATGCCGACCGAGTAGCGCACCAGCCCGTCCGTGATGCCGGCCTCGAGACGGTCGGCGTGCCCCACGCCCGCGTGGGTCATCGAGGCGGGGTGCTCGATCAGGCTCTCGATGCCGCCGAGGGAGACGGCCAGCGTCGCCAGCTTCACGTGGTCCATGACCGCCCGGCCCGCCTCGACGCCGCCCTTCAGCTCGAAGCTGATCATGCTGCCGAAGCCCGACATCTGGCGCTTCGCCAGCTCGTGCTGCGGGTGCGATGGCAGGCCGATGTAGCGCACCCACTCGACCTCGGGCCGCCGCTCGAGCCAGCGCGCGATCTCGACCGCGCCGGCCTGGGCGCGCTCGATGCGGATGCCCAGGGTCTTGAGGCCGCGGTAGACCATGTAGGCCTGGTGCGGGTCCATGTTGCAGCCGAGCGCGATCATCATCGGGCGCAGCCGGGCGTCCAGCTCGGGCGTCTTCGGGACGACGATGCCACCGACGATGTCGGCGTGCCCGTTGATGAACTTGGTCACCGAGTGCAGCACGATGTCGGCGCCGAGGTCGAGGGGCCGCTGCAGGTAGGGCGAGGCGAAGGTGTTGTCCACGCACAGGGGACAGCCGTGGGCGTGGGCGATGGCCGCCACCTCCGCCACGTCGGTCACCTGCATGGCCGGGTTCGACGGCGTCTCGATGTAGACCAGCTTCGTCTCCGGCCGCATCGCCCGCTCCACGTTGCGCGGCTCGCTCGTGTCCACGAAGGAGGCCGACACGCCGAAGCGGGAGAGGTGCTTCTCGATGAGCAGCCGCGACGGCCCGTACACGGACGCGGTGCTGACGACGTGGGTGCCCTGCCCCAGCAGGGCCATGTAGACGATCGAGACCGCGCCCATGCCCGAGCTGGTGGCGATGCCGCGCTGCCCGTTCTCGAGCCCGCCGACGCACTCCTCCAGCGCCCGGATGGTCGGGTTCCCCAGCCGCGTGTAGATGTAGCCGTCGTCCGCTCCCCCGAACAGCGAGGCGCCATGCTCGGCGTTGCGGAAGGCGAAGGTGGAGGTCTGGTAGATGGGGACGGTCACGGCGCCCGATGGGTCGCCGTGGAACCCGTCGTGGACGAGCCGGGTGTGGATGCCCTGGGACGACTTCTTCATCACGGACTCCCGTCGAGATGGTGAAGGCCGGCCGGCGGCCGGCGTGGGGAGGTGCGGAAGCGGTGCGATTCTACGACATCCGCGCCCCGCGCGCCCGCGCCGCCCGGCTCCGCCACGCCTCGCGCCCCCGCTTCTCCAGGCTCACCACCACCGACAGCGCCAGGCCGAAGAGCGCGAGCCAGCCCCAGGTCGCGGCGTCGAGCGGCGCCGTGTGGAACAGGCGGTTCATCACCGGCGCGTAGGTGAACAGCGCCTGCAGCGCCAGCATGGCGGCCACTCCCACCCAGACCCAGGGGTTCGAGAAGGCGCCGACCGCGGCGCCGCCCAGCGAGCGGCAGTTGAAGAGGTAGAAGGTCTCGCCCAGGACGATGGCCGCCACGGCGGCGGTGCGCGCCTCGGCGGGCGGCGCCCCCAGGGCCAGCCGCCACGCGTACACGGCGAAGGCGGCGCCGCAGAGCAGGAGCGAGACGTAGACGATCCGGGTCAGCAGCGCGCCGGCGAGCAGCGGCGCGCCCGGGTCGCGCGGCGGGCGGTCCATGATGCCCGGCTCGCGCGGCTCGAAGGCCAGCATCAGGCCGAGGCAGACGGCGGTGGTCATGTTGATCCACAGGATCTGCACCGGCAGGATCGGCAGCGCCACGCCGAGGGCCATGGCCAGCATGATGACCATGCCCTCGCCGCCGTTCGTCGGCAGCGTCCAGAGGATGAACTTGACCAGGTTGTCGAAGACGCCGCGGCCCTCCTCGACCGCCGCCTCGATGGAGGCGAAGTTGTCGTCGGTCAGCACCATGTCGGCCGCTTCGCGGGCCACCTCGGTCCCGCCCAGGGCCATGGCCACGCCGATGTCGGCGCGGCGCAACGCCGGGCCGTCGTTCACGCCGTCGCCGGTCATGGCGACGACGTGCCGGCGCGCCTGCAGGGCCTCCACCAGGCGCAGCTTGTGCTCGGGCGTGACGCGGGCGAACACCGTGGCGCGCTCGGCCGCCTCCGCGAAGGCCGCGTCGTCCATGACCTCGAGGTCGCGACCGGTCACGGTGACCGGCTCGGCGCCGGTGCCCTCGGCGTCGGCGAGCCCGATCTGGCGGGCGATGGCGGCCGCCGTGCCGGGGTGGTCGCCGGTGATCATCTTGACGCGGATGCCGGCGCGGTGGCAGGCGGCCACCGCCGTCGCCGCCTCGGGACGCGGGGGGTCCACCATGCCCTGCAGGCCGAGCAGGACCAGGCCACCGGCCACGTCGTCGTGGCCGAGCGCGACCTGCCCGGCCGGCATCGTCCCGCGCGCGAAGGCCAGCACGCGCAGCCCCTGCGGGGCCAGCCCGTCCTCGCCCCAGCCGCGCACCTCGGCCGCGTCGAGCGCCGCCTCGCCGCCGGCCGCGTCCAGCTGGGCCACACAGCGCGGCAGGATGGTCTCCAGCGCGCCCTTGACGTAGGCCACCGGCGGCCCGCCGCCGGCGCCGGCGTGCAGGGTCGCCATGTACTGGTGCGCCGAGTCGAAGGGCACGGCGTCGAGCCGCGGCGCCGCCGCGCGTTCCGCCGCCTCGTCCAGCCCCGCCTTGCGCGCCGCCGTCAGCAGGGCGCCCTCGGTCGGGTCGCCCTGCACCGTCCAGCGCCCCTCCTGCTCGGCGAGCTCGGCGTCGTTGCAGAGCACGCCGGCGCGCAGGCATTCGCGCAGCGCCGGGTGGGCGTCCGCGGCCGCGCGCCGCCCGGCGGCCAGCAGCTCGCCCGCCGGGGCGTAGCCGGTGCCCGAGACCTGGAAGGTCTCACCGCCCGCCACCAGTTCCTGCACGGTCATCTCGTTGCGGGTCAGCGTGCCGGTCTTGTCCGTGCAGATCACCGTCGTGCTGCCCAGGGTCTCGACCGTGGGCAGGCGGCGGATGATGGCGCGCCGCCGCGCCATCCGGGCCACGCCGATGGCCAGCATGATGGTGACCGCCGCCGGCAGGCCCTCGGGGATGGCGCCGACCGCCAGCGCCACCACGGCGAGCACGGCTTCGCCCAGCGGCTCGCCGCGCCACAGGCCGATGGCGAAGGTCACCGCCGAGATGCCGAGGATCGCCACGAGCAGCACCCGGGTGAAGCGGGCGATGCGCCGGGTGAGCGGCGTGGCCAGCACCTCGGCGCCGGCGATGAGGCCGGCGATGCGCCCGATCTCGGTGGCGTCGCCGGTGGCCTCGACCACGCCGGTGGCCGCGCCGCGGGTCACCAGCGTCGAGGCGTAGGCCATGTTGCGGCGGTCGGCCAGCGGCGTGTCGGCCGGCAGCGGGTCCGGCTGCTTCTCGACCGGCAGCGACTCGCCGGTGAGCGCCGACTCGTCCACCGCCAGCTCGCGCGCCTGCAGCAGGCGCAGGTCGGCGGGGACGCGGTCGCCCGCCTGCAGCAGCACCAGGTCGCCGGGCACCAGCTCGCTCGCGTCCAGCTGCAGCCGTTGGCCGCCCCGGATCACCGTGGCCTGGCTGACCAGAGCGCGGCCGAGCGCCTGCACCGCCTGCAGAGCACGGGACTCCTGCACGAATCCCACCAGGGCATTCATCACGACCACGCCCAGCACGACGGCCGCGTCCACGACGCCCTTGAGCAGGGCGCTCACCGCCGCCGCCACCAGCAGCACGAGCACCAGAGGGGCGCGGAACTGGTCGAGGAGCCGCTTCAGCGGGCCCTCGCCCTTGCGCTCGGTGATCCGGTTGGGACCGTGCCGCTCGAGCCGGGCGGCGGCCTCGGCGGACTCGAGGCCGCGCTCGGGGTGGGTGCCGAGGGCGCTCAGGCGCGCGGTTCCGGGCGTGGCGTGCGCGGGGGGGCCGGTGGGGGCCGCGGGAATCGGGGCGGGTCGCTGGGGCATGGTTTCCTCCTCGTCCGTGCGCAGGGCTACCGCGCCCACCGCCCGGCCGTCAAGTGCGCCCGGGCGGCGAGGCGCGCCGCGCCTTGACCGCGTGCGCCTCTTGGTCCGTAATAGGCTCGAGCCCCGCGCAGGACGGGACGTGCACGACGGGCCACACGCGGCCAGGAGAACCGATGAGCGACGAGACGCAGGAAGCCGGTACCGGGGCGGTCGCGGCCAGGCCGAACCCGCTGAAGGAGATCATCCAGCCGTTCGTGGACGTCTGGCACGCGCCGCGGGCGCTGTGGGGGGTCAACCTCGGCTACGTGCTCGAGGGGCTGGCCTACTTCGGCGTGCTGGGCTACCTCGCCATCTACTTCTCCGAAACGGTCTTCGCCGGCATGCCGAATCCGGACACCATCGCCCACAACATGGTCATGGTGCTCACCGCCGGCATCACCATCGCGATGCTGTTCCTCGGCTTCGTGCCCGACAAGTTCGGCGTGCGCCGCGCGCTCCTCTGGGCCTTCATCCTGCTGCTGGCCGGACGCGTGCTCATCGCCGCCGCGCCGACCGTACTGCACCTGCAGGCCGGGCTGTGGGGGCCGCTGCACCTCGCCACCATGGCGGGCATCCTCGTCGTGGTCATCGGCTACGGCATGTACCAGCCGGCCGCCTACGCCGCGGTGCGGCAGTTCACCACGCCGACCACGTCGGGCATGGCCTACGCCATGCTGTACGCGCTCATGAACCTGGGCGGCTGGTTCCCCACCTTCGCCTTCCTGCTGCGCGACGAGAAGTTTCTCGGCGTCGGCATCACCGGGGTGTTCTGGTTCTACGTCGGCATCACCCTGCTGGCGCTGGTCGCGACCGTGGTGCTGCTCACCTCGGGCACGGTGACGCGGGCGATCGAGAAGGCGAAGGCCGACCGGGCGCGGGAGCAGGAAGAGGCTGCGAGGGCGGGGGAGAAGCCCGCGGAGGCGGCCCAGGGCACGAGCGGGCGCAACCCGCCGGTGCAGATGTGGCTGCTGGCCGCCGCGGTGGCGGTCGCGCTGTGGATCAAGGTGCCGGCCACCCCGGCGCTGGCCGGGCTCACGCTCAACGTGCTGCTGGCGGTGCTGATCGCCGTGGCGTGGGTGGTGCTGGCGCTGCTGCCGCCCACCGGTCGCTTCCTCGCCCGCCACCCGCTGGCCGACCTCAAGTTCTTCTTCTTCATCTTCGCGCTCATCCCGGTGCAGACCCTCTTCACCTACAACTGGCTGGTCCTGCCCGAGTACATCTCGCGCGCGTTCGCCGGTTCGCCCATCGGCGAGTACTTCGAGGTGGCCGCCAACTTCAACCCCATCCTCATCTTCATCCTCACACCCATCATCGCCGCGGCGACGCTGAAGCGGAAGGTCTACAACATGATGATCTGGGGCACCTTCGTCATGGCCGCCCCGACCTTCCTGCTCGCCATCGGGCCGTACTGGTGGACGCTGTTCGGCTACCTCGTGATCATGACCATCGGCGAGGCGATGTGGCAGCCGCGCTTCCTGCAGTACGCCGCGGAGATCGCCCCCGAGGGGCGCACCGGCGAGTACATGGGCGTGGCCCAGCTGCCGTGGTTCCTGACCAAGGTGCTCGTGCCGGCGCTGTACTCGGGCTGGATGATGGACCGCTACTGCCCGGCGCCGGAGACCGGGCGGGCGGTGAACGCCGAGCCGATGTGGCTCATCTTCGGCTTCATCGCCATGGCGTCGTTCGTCCTGCTGGTGCTGGCGAAGAACTGGGTGGGGAAGGACTTCAAGACCAAGGCCTAGGGAGGGGCAGATGACGGACGCCGCGATCACCACGCCCGGTCCGTTCCACCCGTCGCGGGGGCTCTACCGCTACGCGGTGCTGGTCATCGCCGGGCTGCTCACCTTCGGCAGCTACTTCGCCTACGACTCGGTGGGCGCCCTGGTGGACACGCTGCTCAAGGCGTGGAACACAGACCGCCAGGCCATCGGCGGGCTCTACACGCTCTACTCGGTGGCCGCCATCTTCGTGGTGTTCCTGGGCGGCATGCTCATCGACCGCATCGGCACCCGCGCCGCCAGCCTGCTCTTCTCGGCGCTCATCGTCGTCGGGGCCTGCATCGTCGCCCTGGCGCCCAACGTGACGGTGGCCGGGCTGGGGCGGCTGGTCTTCGGGGCGGGCAGCGAGTCGCTGGTGGTGGCGCAGAACGCCATCCTCGCGCGCTGGTTCCGCGGCAAGGAGCTGGCGTTCTCCTTCGGGCTCACCCTCGCCATCGCCCGCCTCGGCACGCTCTTCAGCTTCAACACCGAGGAGCTGATCGCCTCGCGGCTGGGCTGGCAGGCGGCACTGTGGGCGGCGGCGGCCCTCTGCGGGCTGAGCCTGCTGGCCAACCTGCTCTACTGGCTCCTCGACAAGCGGGCCGAGAAGACGCTGGGGCTGGCGGAGGCGGGGGCGGGGGACAAGATCGTCTTCGCCGACATCAAGAAGTTCGGCGCCTCCTACTGGTTCGTGGTGGCGATGTGCGTGACGTGGTACTCGGCCATCTTCCCCTTCACCGCGCTCTCGACCGACCTGTTCCACGACAAGTGGGGGCTGCCGCTCACCGCGGACACGGGCGGGAGCTTCCTCGCGGGCGTCTTCGTCAACCTGTTGCACATGTTCGACACCGCGCCCGGGACCTCGTCCATCATCATCTTCGCCTCGATGTGCCTGGCGCCGTTCGCCGGCGGGCTGGTGGACCGCATCGGCCGCCGCGCCAGCCTGATGATCCTCGGCGCCCTGCTCATGATCCCCTGCTACCTGATGCTGGCCTTCACCATGATCCCGCCCCGCTGGCCCATGTTCCTGCTCGGCGCCTCGTTCGTGCTCGTGCCGGCGGCGATGTGGCCATCGGTGCCGCTCATCGTCGAGAAGAACCGCGTCGGCACGGCCTTCGGGCTCATGACCATGATCCAGAACATCGGCCTCGGGCTGTTCCCGTGGCTGAACGGCCGACTGCGCGACGTGACCCACGACTACACGGCGAGCATGCTCATGTTCGCCGGACTGGGCGCGGTCGGCCTGGTGTTCGCCGTGCTGCTCAAGCGCAGCGACATGCGTTCCGGCAACGTGCTCGACCACACGCGCGCCGGGGGTTGAGCCGGCCGTCTCCTTTTGCCCCGCCCGGCGCCGCTGGGGTAGCATCCCGCGGTTTCCCACCCACCAGGAGGACCGTTCATGAGTTCGAGCCAGCAGTCGGGACCGGGGGGCAAGCTCGAGTTGCACCCCGCGGCCTACCGCGAGTTGCAGCCGGGCGAGACCTACGAACCGTTCGTGCCGGCGTCGGCGACCGTCCCCGAGTTCACCGTCCGTTCGGTGATCACCGGCATCATCATGGTGATCATCTTCGCGGTGGCCTCGACCTACTCGGGGCTGAAGGTCGCGCAGGTGATGGAGGCGGCCATCCCCATCAGCATCCTCGCCGTCGGCGTCTCCGGCCTGTTCAAGCGCAAGAACACCATCCTCGAGAACGTCATCGTCCAGAGCATCGGCGGCGCCTCCGGCCTCATCGTCGCGGGCTCGATCTTCACCCTGCCGGCCCTCTACATCATGGACGTGGCGCCCGACACGCTGTCCATGCTGCTGACCATCTTCATCGTCTCGGTGCTCGGTGCCTCCCTCGGCCTGCTGTTCCTCATCCCGCTGCGGCGCTACTTCGTCGCCGAGCAGCACGGCAAGCTGCCCTTCCCCGAGGCCACCGCCATCAACGAGGTGTTCGTCACCGGCGAGAAGGGCGGCGAGCAGGCCAAGACGCTGGTGGTGGCCGCGATCATCGGCGGCGTCTACGACTTCCTCGCCGTGACGATGAAGGCCTGGAACGAGATCGTGAACTTCCGCTTCCTCCCGGTGATGGAGGACCTGGCGACGAAGTTCAAGGCCACCGTCAGCGTCAACGCGGTGAGCCTGATCGTCGGTCTCGGCTACATCACCGGCCTGCGCTTCTCGGCCATCATCTGCGCCGGCGGCTTCTTCTCGGCCCTCATCGTCGTGCCGCTCATCTACCATTTCGGGCAGCACATCCCGGCGCTGGCCATCCCGCCCTCGCCGCTGCCGGGCTTCGGCCAGTTCATCCCCGAGATGAGCGCCAACGAGGTCTTCCGCCTCTACGCCCAGCGCATCGGTGTCGGCACCATGGCGGGAGCGGGCATCATCGGCATCCTGCGGGCGCTGCCCACCATCGTGCGGGCCTTCTCGCTCGGCTTCCAGCAGATCTTCCACCCGCACGCCCACGCCAGCGCGGTGGCACGCACCGACCGCGACCTCAAGATGAGCACGGTGCTGGGCGGCATCGCCGCCGCCGCCGTCGCCATCGGCGTGTTCTTCTACGTCCTGCTCCACCAGGGCGACGCGGCGGTGGCGGCCAAGGCCCCGCAGATCGCCCTCACCGGCCTGGCCATCGCCTTCGTCTTCGCCTTCCTGTTCACCACGGTGGCGGCGCTGGCCACGGCGATGACCGGCAACAACCCGATCTCCGGCATGACGCTGGTCACGCTGATCATCGGCTCGAGCGCGCTGGTGGCGGTGGGGCTGCAGGGCGAGTTCGGCAAGTACGCCGCCATCGTCATGGGCGCCGTGGTCTGCACCTCGCTCTCCATGGCCGGCGGATTCGTCACCGACCTCAAGGTCGGCTACTGGCTCGGCGCGACGCCCCGCCGGCAGCAGATCTCGAAGATGGTCGGCACGCTGTTCGCCGCGGTCGGCGTGGCGCTCACCGTGCTGCTCATCCACCGCGCCTTCGGGCACAACGACCCGGCCACGGGCAAGTTCGTCTCCGGGTTCATGAACACGGCGGTGGTCCCGGCGCCGCAGGCCAACCTGTTCGCCACCATCCTGAGCGGCATCTTCGACAACGCGCCGGTCACCTGGCTGCTCTACGCCGTGGGCCTGGTGCTCTCGCTGTTGCTGGTGATGATGAACATCCCGCCGCTCGCCTTCGCCATCGGCATGTACCTGCCGCTGCAGATCAACACGCCGCTCTTCATCGGCGGCCTGATCTCGCACTGGGTCGCGACGTCGAGCCGGGACAAGAAGCTGGCGGAGGCCCGCTCGCAGCGCGGCACGCTGGTGGCCAGCGGCTTCATCGCCGGCGGGGCGCTCGCCGGCGTGCTGGGCGCGCTGCTCCACCTGATCAGGACCGGGGTGCCGGACCCCGAGGTGGCCGGCGAGACCCTGTCCATCGCCCGCTTCATCGAGCTGCCGCGGTTCCTGGGCTACAGCGAGGGCCTGCCCGTCACGCAGATCCTCTCGATCGTCTTCTTCGTCGGCCTCTGCTGCTTCCTGTACTTCGACTCGCGCCGCGCGAAGGTCGAAGGCTAGCCGCGGGCGTCACGCACGGAGCGGGGGGGGGGGGGGCGGGGGCCGGCCGCCCCGGCGCCCACGCACGACCCCCCCAGCGCGCAG
>JAXDBZ010000302.1:0-43133 GCA_034678345.1 Candidatus Eiseniibacteriota bacterium | reverse complement strand
TCAGGAGGAGCCCGAGCATCACGTCCAGCGGCCGCTTGAGGGCCCGGACGTGCCGGGCGCCGGCGGTCAGCGGCATGTTGTCGGAGACGATGATGACCAGCCTTCCCTCCAGCAGGAGCATGCCGATCGAGGCCACGTTGAAGAAGAAGGTGTCCTTGCCGGAGTAGTTGGTGGGGCGCTTCCAGATGAGGAAGATGCGGTCCGGGTCCACCTCGAGCCGGGACACCTCGTCGGGGTCGAGGGCCGAGGACAGGGTGTGCTCGTCGAGGTCGAAGAGCCGCCCCAGCGCCTCCCGCTCGTCCGCCTCGGGGTTCACGTAGAGCTGGATGGGGGCCTGCTCCGACTCGGCCGGGATCAGCGCTCCGCCCGTGAGATCGAATCGCCGGATCATGCCCACCTCCCCGCGTGACTGCCGATGCAACGTGCGCCAGAGGACACTATGGCGCGAGCGGCGGCGGAGGGCAAGCGCGGAATGCCCGCGCGCGCCCCGACACGCCGCAGCCCCGGAGCCCCGCGCCGCGCGCGTGGTCTCCGGGGCCCGCGGCCCGCGGCGTCCTACTTCGCGAGCGGCGGGAGCTTCCCGAGCAGGACCTCGACCGCCTTCTCGAGCTGCTGGTCGCGCCCCGCGGCCACGACGGCCGGGTCGGGCTCGACCAGGTGCGTCGGGTCGAGGTGCTTGTTCTCCATGACGTCGCCTTCCATGTCGATGAGCGAGACCTGCGGGATGCCGAAGGTCAGGTCCCGGTCCTGCAGCCGCTCCCACCACACCGAACTGCAGGTGCCGGGCACCGGCATGCCCACGGTCTCCCCCAGCCCCAGCTGGGTGTAGGCCATCGGGAAACAGTGGGCGTCGGAGTAGTTGCCCTCGGACATCACCACGATGGACGGCTTGCTCCAGCGGAAGGAGGGCTCGGAGCCGATCTGGCGGCCGCGCGGCGTGTTCCGGGCGTACTGCCTGCCACTCAGGAACACAGTGAGCGCCTCGACGAGGTTGCCGCCGCCGTTGAAGCGGGTGTCGAGGACGATGGCGTCCTTGTCCACGGCGCGGCCGAAGATCTCGTCGAAGACCTCGCGGTAGGCGCCGTCGTTCATGCCCCGGATGTGTGCGTAGCCGATGCGGCCGCCCGAGAGCCGGTCCACCAGCTCGCGCCGGGAGCGTGCCCAGCGCTGGTAGAGCAGCCGCTGCTGGGCCGCCCATGAGACGGGCTTCGCCGTCTCCTCCCAGCGGCCGTTGGTCTTCGGATCGAAGAGCGCCAGGCGCACCGGCGCATCGGCCTTCCGGTTCAGGAGGCGATACCAGTTGGTCCCGGCGGCGATGCGCGAGCCGTCGATCGCCTCGATCACGACGCCCGCGCGCACCTTCGTGCCCGCCTTGCCCAGCGGGCCGCCCTCGATCACCTCGGCGATGGCCACGCCGTCCCCGCGGTGGGCGGGATCGGGGAAGAAGCCGAGCGCCGCCGTCTCGTCGCCGTCGGATCGGGTCGGCCGGTAGCGCCCGCCGGTGTGCGAGGCGTTCAGCTCGCCCTGCATCTCGGAGATCAGCTCGGCGAAGTCGCGGGGGTTGTCGATGGAGGGCAGGAAGCGCCGGTAGGCCGCGCCCGTCGCCGCCCAGTCCACCCCGTGCATGCCCGGGTCGTGGAACTTCTTCAGCGTCTGACGCCAGATGTGGTCGAAGAGGTAGCCGCGCTCGGCGGCCGCGTCCAGCTCCATCCGCGCCGCGACCCGGACCGGCGTGCTCTTGCCCCCCTCCAGCTCCACCGTGGACAGCTTGCCGTCCGCCAGCACGAACGCCTTCTTGCCCTCGCGGTCGAGCGCGAAGCGCGCCCGGTCGGCGCCGAGCTTGGCGATCAGCCTGGCCTCCTTCTTCCGCGGCACGTACTTCCAGAGGTCGTAGCCCTTCTCGAAGCGGGCGAGGTAGTAGAGGGTCTCGCCGTCGGCCGAGAGCTCCGCCCCCGCCAGGTCGGCCGAGGCCACGGACAGGCGCACGATGCGGTCGTCGAGCCCCTCGAACTCGATCGCCACCGGCGGCGGGAGCTTGACCGCCGCCTTCGCGGTATCGCGGCCCCTGTCCTTGGCCGGCTTCTCCCCCTCGCCCTTCTTCTCCCCCTCCTTCTCGCGCGCCCTGAGCTGGTCGAAGGCCGCCTCGTCGAGGACGTAGCGGTCGTAGGCCCGGCGGGTCAGGAAGGCCGCGTGCACGTCGGCCTCGCTGGGGAAGCCCGACTGGTTGCGCAGGCCGAAGCGGTCGGTGAGCCAGATGAGCACCTCGCCCTTGCGCGCCCACTTGGGTGAGGAGTCCTCGAAGCCGCTACGGGTCACGTTGACGAGCTTGCCGTCGCCTGAGGCGGGCACGAGCCCCACCTCCTCCGACCAGCGCTCATGGCTCAGGAAGGTGAGCGCCAGCCAGCGACCGTCCGGGGACCACTCGAACCACTGGTCGCCGTCCGTGTAGGAGTAGTTGACGTCGCCGGGCAGCAGCGTGCGCGAGCGCCCGCTCTTCAGGTTCAGCACCTTGAGGGCGGTGCGCTCCTCGAGGTAGGCGACCTCGGCGCCGTCCGGCGAGAAGCGGGGCTGGAAGACGTCGGCGTCGCCGCCCAGCACCAGCGTCTCCTTCATCGCCGTGGCGTTGAAGAAGTCGGGCTCTTCGGGGTCGGCGAGGTCCGTGCGGTAGAGCTTCCAGCCGCCGTCGCGCTCCGCGGCGTAGACCAGGCTGCGGCCGTCGGGCGAGAAGCCCACCGAGCGCTCCTGCCCGGGGGTGTTCGTGATGCGACGGGTGGTGCCGTGCTCGACCTCGGCCACGAAGACCTCGCCCCGCGCGACGAAGGCCACCTCCTGCCCGTCGGGCGACACGTCGAACTCCGAGATCTCTCCCGACACGTCCCGGGGCGCCGTCTCGCGGTCGCGGCGGTCGGCGGGGATGGTCACCGGAACGGGGACGCTGGCCGTCGCGCCGGCGGGGCGCACCCAGATGCCGCCGTCCCAGCCGTAGCACAGGTCGCCGGCCCGCGAGCTGGAGAGGAACCGCACCGGATGCGTGACGTGCGTCGTGACCTGCGTCGGCCGTGCCGGATCGGCGAGGTCGAGCCGCCAGACGTTGAACGTGCCGCTCCGCTCGGACAGGAAGTAGAGCGAGACCTGGTCGGGGCCCCACACCGGCTGGCGGTCGTCGGCACCGAAGTCCGTCAGGCGCGTGTGCCGGTTCGCGGCCACGTCCCACACCCACACGTTGCGCGCGAAGGAGGAGTTGTCGTGCTTGCGCCACTCCATCTCCATGCCGCGCTGGTCCGAGTAGGCCAGCCGCTTGCCGGCCCAGTCGTAGACGGCGTAGTTCGCCGGGGTGCTCAGCACCTGCTCGGGCATGTGCCCGACGAGGTCCACCGCGTACAGCTCCGACAGCACCCCGGCCGGGAACTGCACGTTCGTGGCGGCGTCGAGCACGGTGCCGCCGAAGAGGACCCGCTGCCCGTCCGGTGTGAAGCTGGACGGGAACTCGTCGGCCGAGTGGAACGTGAGGCGCGTCGCCTCGCCGCCGGTGGCGGGCATGACGAAGACGTCGAAGTTCCCGTGGCGGTCCGAGGCGAAGGCGAGCCGCGTGCCGTCCGGGGACCAGACCGGGCGGGTGTTGTGCGCGGCGCTCACCGTGAGCGCCACGGCCTGCCCCCCCGCGGCCGGGACGGACCAGAGGTTGCCGTGGTAGCTGAAGACCACGGTCCTGCCGTCCGGGGAGATGGCCGGATAGCGCAGCCACAGCGCGGGCTCGGCCGCCCACACGGGAGCGGCCGACAGCACGGCGAACGAGAGCACGGATGCGAGCCAGAGGACACGGGTACGGACGCGGTCGCGCACACTCCCTCCACGAGCGACGGCCGGCGGAGGATCGCCGGCCGGGCGATGTGTCTTGCACTGCCCCGGGCCTGGGGCGGGTCGTGGCGGGCAGGCTACGACGGATGGCGGGGCGGGACAAAGCCGCGCGCGGGGATGGAGCACGGACGCGGGCGGCCCGGTCACGGGCGCGGAGACGGGGCGATGGATGCCCTGCCGGGACGCGCGCGGGGACGGGTGCTCGGGCACCCGTCCCCGCGCTCTGGCACGTCTTCCCTGCCGCTACTTGCAGCCCCGGCAGCCCTTTCTCGCCGGCTTCCTGGCTGCCTTCTTCACGACTTTCCTGGCCGCCTTCTTCTTTGCCGCCATGCGTCCCTCCTCGTGCGTGGGTCGCGGCATGCCGGGGCGGTCCGGAGTCGCCGGACCGCCGCGGAGTGATCAGAGCCTGTCCGCCGAGAACGTGTCGCCCTGCGCCAGGTCGCCGGTCTCGAAGCCGCGGCGGAACCAGCGCATCCGCTGATCCGAGGTGCCGTGCGTGAACGAGTCCGGCGTCACGGTGCCGGTGGACCGCCGCTGCAGCCGGTCGTCGCCGATGGCGCTGGCGGCGTTCAGCGCCTCCTCGATGTCGCCCTCCTCGAGGATCCGCTTCGTCCGCTGCGCGTGGTGCGCCCAGACGCCGGCATAGAAGTCGGCCTGGAGCTCGACGCGCACCGAGAGCTCGTTGGCCTCGCGCTCCGACAACCGCTCGCGGAGTGCGGCGACGCGTTCCGAGACGCCGAGCAGGTTCTGCACGTGATGGCCGATCTCGTGGGCGATGACGTAGGCCTGGGCGAAGTCGCCGGGGGCGCCGAAGCGGTCGCGCAGCTCGTCGTAGAAGCTCAGGTCGATGTAGACCTTGCCGTCGGCGGGGCAGTAGAACGGGCCGGTCGATGATCCCGCCACCCCACAGGCGGACTGCACGCCGCCGCTGAAGAGCACCACTGCGGGCGGCTCGTACGTACGGCCCGCCGCCGCGAACAGGGCGCCCCAGACGTCCTCGGTGTCCTTGAGGACGACGGCGACGAACTCCCGGCCCTCGTCGGCGATGCCGCCGGTCTGCTCCGTCTGGATGCCACCGCCGCTGGACATCTGTGTCTGTCCCAGCATCTGGAACAGCTGCGACGGATCGCCGCCCAGCAGCAGGTAGGCGGCCACCAGCACGACGGTGCCGATGCCGCCGCCGAGCACGAGCCCACCGCCGCCGACACCGCGGCGGTCCTCGACGTTGCCGCTCTGCTCACGCCCCTTCCAGCGCATGGTCGGGTTCCTCCGGGAGCGGGATGCGATCGGAACGCCGACAGAATGCACCAGGCGTGCGGGGCATTCAATCCCGAATCGCCGCGCGACTCGCCGTCCCCGTACGACGACGGGGACGGGAGCCGAAGCGCCCGTCCCCGCAGAACACGGCGGCGCGGCTACTTCTTCTTCGCCACCTTCTTCTTCGCCACCTTCTTCCTCGCCGGCTTCTTCCTCGCCACCTTCTTCCTCGCCGGCTTCTTCGCCGCCTTCTTCGCGGCGGCCGCCTTCTCCTTCTTGGACTTCCTCGCCTGGTCGGCGCGCGACGCGCGGGCGTAGTCCTGGATGTCCTTGAAGGTCCCGTCCGCGTTGCGGACGGCGTAGAGCTTCTTGCCCTTGCTCGAGCGCAGCACGGTGCGACGGACGGTCTTCTTCTTCGCTGCCATGTCTCCCTCCCTGTGGGTCACCCGGTGTGCTCCCGCGGCCGGCGGAATCGGATGGCCGCCGCGGCGATCGGCGGTGCCGGCTAGGCCTTCGGGGCCGCCTGGCGCTTCTTGTACCAGCGGTAGACGAGCAGGATGACGATCGCCCCGAGCGTGGCGGCGATGAAGCCGGCGCCCCGGTCGGGCGCGTACCAGCCGGTCAGGCGGCCGAGGACAGTCGCGAGCAGAGCACCTCCGATCCCCAGCAGGATGGTCACGATGATCCCACCCGGGTCCTTGCCCGGCATGATGAGCTTGGCCAGGGCACCCGCGACCAGACCGATCACGATCGTCCAGAGAAGGCCTCCCATGGGACTCTCCTTTCCGTTGGGACTCCGAGGATGCGGCCGCTAGCGGCCGCCGAACAGCTTGCCCAGCACACCACCCAGCTCGTCCACGACCGAGCCGTCCTGGTCCTGATCGAGGAGACGGGTGACCATGCCCATCAGTCCCGGGGCGGTCTGGCCCAGACCCTCGCTCTCGCGGCCGAGCATGCCCGCAAGTCCCCCGGCGTCGAGGCCGTCCCGGCGCTGGGCCCGACCCAGCGCCCCCAGCACCAACGGGGCGAGCATCGTGAGCAGCTTCGTGGCCCCGGCCGAGTCGAGGCCGCTGGCCTTGGCCAGCGCCTGTTCGGCCACCGGCTGCCGCGTGCCGAGGACGTGCCGCAGGATGCCGGCCCCGGGACCGCCCTGCGGGTCGTTCAGGAAGCTGCCGACGTCGTCCAGGATGCTGCCGTCGTGGTCGCGCGCCAGCGCCCCGTGTAATGCGTCCGCGCCGTCCCGGCTCGCGCTGTTCCGGGCGAGGGCGCCCAGGAGGACGGGTAGAGCGGCCGAGATGGCCGTCCGGGTGGTCGAGTCGTCGGCGCCAAGCTGGCGGCCGATCTGCCGGGCGGCGTCACCGCCCAGGATCTGCGTGAGGGCATGCGCGAGGTCTGCCATGGCTTCGCTCCGAGGTGTGGATCGCCACGCCGCCCTTTCCCCGGGCGGGATTGAAGGCACGCTACCACTCCGGCGGGGGCAGTTCCAGCTTCGCAGGCGGCGCCGGGGCCCCTCGGGCCCCCCCTCGGGATCCCTCTAGTCAGGCCTCCCGCCGGCCGATAACCTGCATGCGCCGGCCCGCGGGCCGGTGCCGGCGAATCGTGGCCGACACGACAGCCGCCGGAGCGGCAGGATGCTGCGCGGGGGACGAGTCGTCTCCCGCCGGGAGCGATCACGGATGAGCCGACACAACGGCGATTCGCGCGAGATGGACGGCGGCGCGGCGCGCGCCATGGCAGGGCGTGCCGCGCTTGCCTCGTTCCGGGAACCGGCCTGATGCGCCGGCTCCTCTTTCTCCTGGGGCTGCTGCTCGTGCTCCTGCTGCTCGTCCTGCGCCTGGGCCCTGGCGCGTTCCGGCAGGTTTACGAGAGCGTCCCGCGCACGTCGGGCGAGGCCGACCTGATGGTCGAGGGCATGCCCTGGCGCGAGGCGTCGTCCTGGAGCTTCCGCGACGGGCCCTTCCCGGGGGCCTGGGGCTGGGGCGACTGGCGGGTCGCGGATGGGCTGCTCGAGGGTCGCGAGGACCGGGGCGACTTCGCGGTGTACTTCTGCCCGGTCGAACACGGGGGCGACTTCCTGCTCGAGACGCAGGTCCGCATCGTGCCCGATTCCGCCGGCCGGCACACCGAGGTGCACCTGCTCACGCGCGACAGCCGCGAACTGACCTGCGAGAGCGGTGCCGTCGCCTTCGGCGGTCTGGAGCGCCTGAGCGCCCGCCACATGGTGGCCCGCCACGACTACGTACTGAAGGTGGTCATGCCCCTCGAGGCGGTGAGCCTCGCGACCTGGCACGCGCTGGCCTTCGCCGTCCGCGACGGCCGCGTGTACCTCTGGCTGGATGGGCGGCGGCTGTACCGCTCGGACCAGCGCTATCCCACCGGGCGGTACCGCGAGCCGCACCTGGCGGTGCGCAACGGTACGGCCCAGTTCCGCTCGTTCCGACTCTTGGTGGCGCCATGAATTTCCTGCCTCGGATGTCCGCCCGTCGTCGTTCCGCCCCCGCCGGGCGCCCGGCCGCGTGCCTCCCGACGCTTCGGTTCCGGCCGGGGGGCCTGGCCGCGGTCCTCCTCGCCGCGGGTCTGCTGGCCGTGGCGGTCGCCTGGGCCTGGGACGCGCCGATCCCCGTCGGCCAGCGTCCCGAGCGTCCCTGGTACATCCTGGCGATGCTCTACCCGCTCTACGCGATCCTGCTCGTGATCTGCGTGTACACCACCCGTCACTACGGCTTCACGCTGAACCGTCTGCACGGGACGCAGCGGCATCCCTACCTCGACATCGACACCGCCGACTGGCCCGAGGTCACAGTGCTGGTCCCGGCCCACAACGAGGAGCCGGTCATGGAGGGCATCCTGACCGCGCTGCTGGACGTGGACTACCCGCCCGGCCGGTTGCACATCCTGCCGATCGACGACCGCTCCAAGGATCGGACCGGCGCGATCGTGGACGAGTTCGCGGCCCGCCACCCGGGCGTCGTCACCCCGTACCATCGCCGGAAGGGCGAGCCCGGTAAGGCCGCGGCCCTCCGCGACGCCATGACCCTGGTGAGCACGGACATCGCGCTGGTCTTCGACGCCGACTACATCCCCGGGCGCGGGCTCATCAAGCAGCTCGTCGCGCCCTTCTTCGACCCCGAGGTGGGCGCCGTCATGGGCCGCGTCGTCCCCCACAACGTCGGGCGGAACCTCCTCACCCGGCTGCTCGACCTCGAGCGCACCGGTGGCTACCAGGTGGACCAGCAGGCTCGCATGAACCTCAAGCTGGTGCCGCAGTACGGCGGCACGGTGGGCGGGGTGCGGCGCCGGGCCCTGGAGAGCGTGGGCGGCTGGCGCGTGGACACCCTGGCCGAGGACACCGACGCCACCTTCCGCCTGCTGCGCGGCGGCTGGAAGACCGTCTACCAGAACCGGTCGGAGTGCTACGAGCAGGTCCCGACCACCTGGCCGCAGCGGATGCGGCAGGTGCGTCGGTGGGCGCGCGGACACAACGAGGCGCTCTTCACCCACGCCGGGCACCTGCTGGCCGGACCGCGCACGCGCTTCCGCGAGAAGCTCGACGGCTGGCTGCTGCTCAACGTCTACATGATGTCGCCCATCGTCATGCTCGGCTGGCTGCTGGCGATGGCGCTGTGGTACCTGGGCGAGAACCGGCCCGGGTTGATCGTCATCCTGATCGTCACCTCCTACAGCGTCCTCGGCAACTTCGCGACGTTCTTCGAGGTCAGCGCCGGTTCGTACCTCGACGGCTCGCGGGCGCGGATCCGCCTGCTGCCGCTGGTCATGCTGGGCTTCCTGGTCGGGCTCTTCACCATCACCCACGAGACCGTGATGCAGCTGGTGCGGCCGCGCGAACCGGGGGCGCGGGTGCGCTGGTCGAAGACCGATCATCCGCACGCCATCAACGACGAGGAGGACGCATGGCCATGATCCTGGCGGTCATCGGCGTGCTGGCGTTGTTCGTCGGCTGGGCGGCGCTGCCGCTGCTGCCCTCGCTCCTCGAGTGGCGCCGGCGGACGGACGTGAAGCCGCTGCGCGTGGTGCGCGGCGCCGACGTGGACATCCGTCACTTCGCCACCGCCTTCCAGGCGTGGATCGGTGGGCATCTGGGCGAGGCGCTGGCGGCCTGCGGAGCCGGAGGGGGCCCCATCGAGGGCCGCTTCGAGGACGGCACGCCGTACGTGGTGCTGCCCGACGACGCCCCGGCCCGCGTGACCGTGCCGCCGGCCGGTCCGATCTCCTGTCCGGCGGTTACCGTGGGCGCCGGGAGGCTGGGACTGCCCGCCCGGGCGCTGTTCCCGCTGGAGGTCTACGGGGGCGGTGACGTGGAGGTCGGCGAGGGCACCGTCTGCCGCGCCGTCCTGTCGCACGGCGACCTGCGCCTCGACCGCGGCTGCTGGTCGCTGCGCTGGCTGCACGCCCGGGGCACGCTGGCGGCGCGGGAATCCTGCGCACTGCACGGACGCGCCTCGGCCGAACGGGCGCTGCGCCTCGCAGCCGGCTGTCGCTTCGAGCGTCTGAACGCCCCGGTCGTGGCCTTCGGGGAACCGGCGGCGGGGCGCGGAGCGCCCGCGGACGGCGCCGCGCTCGCGCCGTGGACCGCGAAGGACGTGCCGGGCCTGGTCGAGGACGCGGCGGGCCGCTGGCTGGTGCGGAGCGGGCTCGAGATCCCGGCGCACCGGCTGGTGACGTCGGACATCGTGGTCACCGGCGAGCTGGTGGTCGGCGAGGGCACGAGGATCGTGGGCAGCCTGAAGAGTCATGGCGACCTGCACCTTGGATCCGGCGTGGCTGTCGAGGGCGCGGTGGTGTCGGGGCGCGATCTCGCGATCGGGACGGACTGCCGCATCGGGGGGCCGGTGGTCGCTGAGCGCGACGCCCGGGTCGGCGCCGCGGCCGAGCTGGGCGCGGCCGGGCGCCCCACCACGGTGACCGTGCGCTGCCTCGAGGTCGAGACCGGCACCGTGACGCACGGCACGGTCTGGGCGCATGGCGGCGGACTCGTGCTCCCCCGCGCCGCGGAAGGGAAGGCCTGAGATGGCGAACGCACGCAACCTGATGCTGGACGCCGAGCTTCCCTGGGCCGATGCCGCGACGCGGCAGGAGGTCCTGCGCCTGCGCCGGCGGGGCTGGGGCGGCGGCGACATCCCGGAACACCGGGCGCTGCGCGTCTCTCCCGTGCAGCGGGAGAAGCTCGTGCCGGCCGCACTGCTGGCGCTGGCCCTGTTCGTCGCGTACCTGCTCCTGCTCGGGCCGGTGGCCCGGGCGTGGGCGGGCATGCTCGAGACCTGGCAGGGCCTGATGGATATCCCCGGGCAGGTGTCGCTGGTCCGCTACGACTTCTACGGGCTGCTCGAGTTCGATGTGCCGTTCCTGAGCTTCGCCTCGGGCCTGCCGGGCAGCGGGGCGTGGTGGTGGGGCCTGCTGTTCACCCTCGCGCTGGCCTTCGGCTCGTACGCCGTGCCACCGGTGATCCTGCCGCTGCGCTACGTGCTGCGCCTGCTGGCCTTCTTCCAGGGGGGCGCGCAGATCTTCTTCGGCCTCTGGCCGCAGGCCTTCCCCTACGACGGGGCGGGCTACGTCCACGGCATGTTGATCGCCCAACTCATGCTCGTCGCCCTGGTCCCCATCGTGCTGGGCTTCACCTACTACGTGCTCGACTTCGGGGTCGCCCGCAAGGCCCTGCTCACCGTGATGACGATGCTGCACATGATCGTGCTGGTGCCGCTGCAGTATGCCGCGCACGCCTACGTCATCCACCACCTGTCCCTGCTGTACATGCCGCTGATGTTCTTCGTCTTCGGGCTGACGGTGAACGTGCTGGTGTTCGTCTCGTTCTACTCGTGGGGCGTGAGCTGGCACCACCCGATGCGTCTCGAGGACCGCGTGTGGGCGCGGCGGCAGGGCGAAGCCGGGGGCAACGGCAACGGAGCCGCCGGCGTGGCCGCGGCGCTGCTGGCGCTCCTGGTGGCGGTGGCGGGCACTGCTGGCGCGGCGGACCTGCCGCCGCTCACGCGCTCGGTCGAGGCCGGGGCCTCGTGGGGCCACTACTCGAACGGCTACGGCGACGCCGATGGCCAGTTCGCGCGCTTCGGGCTGTGGCGTGAGGATCGCTGGGCGTGGCGCTTCGAGGCGGGGCGGTCCGCCCGCTTCGGCGACGAGAGCCTCGATGGCGGGTTGTCCTACTCGCACTGGTTCGGCAAGACCAGCGTCACGGCAGGCGTCTCGTCGGGCACGGGCGACTACATCGCCCACCGCTACCGCTTCGACGCCGCGGTCAGCCGCCCCATCGCGGAGGTGGTGACGACGCTGGGCTACACGCGCATCCAGAGCAAGGGTGACAACCGCTCCGACGGTCTCGGCCTGAGCCTGGTGCGTTACCTGCCGCACTGGATCCTGAGCGCCCAGGGACGCTGCGACTGGGGCCAGCCGGGCGACACGCGCTCCGTGTCGGGCGGCGTTGGCCTCGCCTACGTCGTCTGGCGGCGCATGTCCATCGGCGTCGGCTACGACGCCGGGGACGTCTCCTACCTGTTGGTGGGGCCAGGGCAGGCGCTGGTGGACTACCACGCGACCGGCTTCAACGTCGGCTACTCGCAGTGGTTCGGCGCGCACTGGGGGCTCAATGCCCGTCTCGACTACGGCGAGACGCCCTTCTACAACGTGCGCGGCGCCGTGCTGAGCCTCTTCCGGGAGTGGTAGCCGGTGGCGGGCGGGGTGCCTGCCCCGCCCGCCCGCTTCAGCGGGCCGGCCGCCGGGCCGCCACCTGCCCCGCCAGCCACGCCACGGCGGCGAAGAGGCAGGCATCGAAGAGCAGCTGGAACAGGTACAGGTGCTTTACGATGTCGTAGTAACCGTCGCCCACCACGCAGATGCCGAACTCCATCCCCGCGGCCACGGCCAGGGCGGCGCACAGGAGCGCGGTGCCCCCTCCCGCCGTCGCGGGCCGCGACCGGACGGCCTCCACCAGGGCCACCACGAAGACGGCGGCCAGGAACGCCGCGATGAAGGCCAGCGAGCGGGGCAGCACGAGCCCCTGCAGGCGGCTCCAGGCGGTGAACTGGTGCGCCAGCGTGCCCGCCGGGCGCCCCGAGTCACGCGTGAAGTTGCCCAGGCGCGGGTCCCGCCACACGAAGGCGCTCTCGGCGCAGACCGAGGCCGTGTGCAGAAAGCGCGCGGGGTGCCGCGCGTGGAAGCGCAGCACGTCGCCGAACCCGTAGCGCGCGGTCACCTCCTCGATGGGGATCGAGTCGGCGAAGGCCGGCACGCGCGCGTAACGGGCGAGCGTCGGGTCGAGGTCGAACTCCGCCAGGTCGGCGCGCGGATCGGGGGAGTCGGCGAGGATGGTGAAGAAGACGTCGTTCCAGCGGTTGCGGATGGTCTGCGACCACGGCAGCCGCGAGTGCATGTCGTAGGCCATGACCATGACGAGCAGTGCCGCCACCACCGCGAGCACGCGCGTGGTGGTCCGCCGCAGCCGGGGCAGCAGCGCGAAGGGCACGGCGGCCAGCGGCACCGCCAGCGGGTAGTTCTGTGGCTTGGCCGCCACGAAGAGCGCGGCGGCCGCGAGATAGCCGGGCAGGGCCCAGGAGCGCGCGTCGTCCTCCCGCAGGGCGACGAGGCCGAAGCCGAGGGTGAGGGCGAGGAAGACGAGCGTGGCCGCCTCGGCGTAGAAGGAGTTCAGGGGCGCGACGTAGGCCACGTCGGTGGCGGCGACCAGCAGGGCCAGGCCCAGCGTGACGCGGACCGGGGCGCGGAAGGTGCGCGCCGCGCGCAGTACGAGGGCGATGCCCAGCAGGTAGAGGGCCAGGTGCAGCGCGCCCTGCACGCGGATGTCCAGCACGCCGTCGCGCCGGAAGAGCCCGGCCACGCCCTGGGCGGCCCGGCTCAGCAGCAGCTGCGAGGACTCGAGATCCACCGGCAGGCGCGGTCCCGGCACGTAGGTCCGGTCGAGCCAGCTCCAGTAGCGCTCGCCCCACTCGGTCGCCGCGTGCTGCAGGCCGAGCGGCTCGAGCACGCGGACGAAGTCGCCGTTGTCCGCCAGCCCCACGATGGGCGGCAGCAGGAGCTGCCAGACGAGGACGGCGGCCACGAGGGCGAAGAGCAGCCACTCCGGTGCGAACCGGCGGGGAGAGCGCGGGGCTCGGCGTACGGCGTCGGTCACGGGGTCGGCCTCCTGACCGCCAGCATACCCCACCCGCCCTCCCGGGACCGACGGTCCCGGCCCTCGCCTCGTGGTCGACGGGAGGCTATCATCCGGCCATGGACCTCTCCCATCGCCGTGCGGTCGCGGGCCTCGCCCTGTCCCTGATCCTCTGCCTGCTCCCTTCTCCGGCGCGCGCGGACGAGCCGCTGCCGGCGGCCGCGGTCGCGCGGTTCGCCGACCTCGCCCTCGCCTGCGTGCACCAGGAGTACCCGAACAAGATCGCCCACGTGATGCAGGGCGACGCCGACGCGCAGCCGCCACGGGCACTGACGCCCGCCTTCTGCGGCTGCTTCGACTGGCACTCCGCCGTGCACGGGCACTGGCTGCTGGCGCGGTTGGCCCGTCTCCACCCGGGCGCCGCCTTCGCGCCCCGGGCGCGGGCCGCGCTCGCGAGGAGCCTCACCCCGGCGAACCTCGCCGCCGAGGTCCGCTATCTGGAGGGCCCCGACCGCGCCTCGTTCGAGCGCCCCTACGGGCTGGCCTGGCTGCTGCAGCTCCACGCCGAGCTGCGCGAGTGGGACGATCCGCAGGCGCGCGCGTGGGCCGCGGACGTCGAGCCGTTGGCCCGCGTCTGTGCCGGGCGACTCACGACCTGGCTGCCGAAGCTCACGCGACCGGTGCGCGCGGGCGAGCACAGCCAGACGGCCTTCGCCCTCGGGCTCGCCCTCGATTGGGCCCGGGCGACGGGCGACACGGCCAGCAGCGCCGTCTTCGAGGCCGCCATCCGCCGCTTCTTCCTCGCGGACCGGGACTGCCCGCTCGACTACGAGCCGTCGGGCGAGGACTTCCTCTCCCCCTGCCTGGCGGAGGCCGTCGCGGTCGCCCGGGTGCTGCCGCCGGAGGAGTTCGCGCGCTGGCTCGAGGGCCTTCTGCCGGGCCTGCCGCACGACGGCCGGAGCGACTGGCTGGCGCCGGGCGTCGTCAGCGATCCGAGCGACGGCAAGCTGATCCACCTGTACGGCCTCAATCTCTCCCGCGCCTGGATGCTCGAGGGGATCGCGGCGCGCCTTCCGGGCGGCGATCCGCGACGCGCGGGCCTGCTGGCGGCCGCGCGGGCCCACCGCGAGGCCAGCCTGCCGCACGTGACGGCCGAGCACTACGGAGGCGGGCACTGGCTGGGCAGCTTCGCCACCTACCTCGTGACCGGGAGGGGGCTGCCGGCGGCCCGCTGAGGCCCCGGCCGGCGGTCAGCGCTCCAGCCGCGCCAGCACGGCCATCAGGTCCGCACCGGCGTCGCCGCGCGCCAGCGCACGCGCGAGGCGCTCCTCGTGCGGCAGGGTGCCCGCCCGTAGCACGAGGTGGACATGGGCGCCCAGCGCCGCCGGCATGGCCAGATCCAACTCGAAGTTGTCCCCCACGACCAGCGTGTCGTCCGGACCGGTGCCCGTCTCGTCCCACAGGCGCGCGAGGACGCGGAAGTACGGGCCCCGATGGAGGTGGATCGGTCGGGCCAACTCGGGCCATTCGACGCTCCGGGGCAGGCCGGTGAGGCGGGCGTCGGCGACCCCGTCGCTCCCGATCGTGAACTTGGCGGCGTCGCCGCGCACCAGCACCGCGCCGCGCCCGCGGAAGCCGAGCGAGCCGAGCAGGCGCTCGACCGTGCCGGTGCGCGAGTTCGTGACCACGCTCAGACGGTGGCCCGCCGCCCCCAGCGCCTCGAGCAGCGCGGGAGCGTCGGAGCGAAACGGCGGAGGCACCTGCGCGTAGGCCCGGCGATGGACATCGAGGACGGCGGCGGCCAACTCCTCCCCGGCGAGGCCGCCATGCTCATCGAGGAGCCGCCGGACGACGCCGTTGGCGGTCAGATAGGGATCCCCGTTGGCCGGGCAGGCGGGAAGTCCACCCACTTGCCAGGCCGCCTCGGCAGGCAGCGCCCGGACCAGGGCCCAGGTGCGCTCCCAGGCGTCCCGCGTGGCGGCCCCCTGCCAGCCCAGCCGCGCCCGGAGCGCCTGCCGCGAGGCGGCGAGGAACGCGGGGGCATGCGCGTCGGCGTCGGTCAGCGTCCCGTCGAAGTCGAGGACCACCAGCGCGGGCCGGCAGGGCACTGCGGCGGTCATCCCGGGGGCCCTGCGCATCAGGCGATCATGGCCTCGTGCCAGCGACGCAGGGTCGCGGCGTGATGGCCGGTGACGAGGACCATGTGGTTGCCGAGCGGATGGGCCAGCAGCTCCTCGAGGGCGTCGCGGCCGATCTCGACCTCGACCTGGGTGCGGCACAGGTCGGGGTGATCGGTGTTGCCGACCAGCGCGCCGTCGATGGCCCGCAGCTGTTGCAGGCGCGGGCCGCCGATGCGCACGAGCGTCACCGGTCCCTCGGGCAGCGTCCCCTGGATCCCGACGCCGAGCCCGGACTCGAAGTGCGACCGCAGCCGGTAGGCGGTGGTGAGCGACGGCGGCACCGTGCAGTGCGCCAGCGCCAGCACGCCGCGGGCACGATCCACCCGGGAGGGATTGGCCATCCACGGCAGCACGCCGAGCAGGCGGTGAACCCAGAGCATGGCCACGGCGGCGACGAGATCCCCCTCGCAGCCCGCGATGACGCCTTCGTCGTTCAGGCGTGCCAGGGCGAGGCAGCCGGTCGTGCGGCGGTGCGTGACGAGGTCGAAGCAGCGCAGGCTCAGCGCATCGAGGCGCCCGGCGTCCACCATGCGGCGCAGGGCGGCGTGCACGCGCCCGGCGGCGGGCAGGTCCGCTTCGGCGGGTTCGACCACCGCCCCGGCCCCGGCGCGCAGCGCGCGCGCCGTGCGCTCGCCGAGCACGGCGATGTCGGTATCCGGCGGATCGTAGAGTGGCTCGAGGGGCAGGGGCAGGACCGTGGGTCCCCATACCTCGCGGACCACCTGCGGACTCGGGCTGCTGGCCACGAGCCAGTCGGAGGGCTGACCGACGAGCCCGATGCGGGCCTCGTGCAGGGCGCGCCGCACCGCCCGGTCGTGCAGGGCGGCCCGGAGACCCTGCAGGCCCTCCTCGTCCCCCGGGCCCTCGAGGTAGTGGACCCGGCCGCGCACGCCCTTCTGCTGCAGGCGGGCCAGCACCTCGAGGGCCGCCGGGAGCGAGTTGTGCCCCGGATGGGCCACGAGCAGCGCCGGCTCTCCGCCGGCGAAGTGCGCCCGCTCGAGGATGAGGCGCTCGGTGCCGCCGGTGACGACGAGCACGACCGGGCTACCGGCGGCGGCGGCATGCCGGCCGGCGGCGGGATCCCAGCGCTCCCCGCCGAGCGTCCGCAGGGCGGCGCCGAAGCCTTCCAGCACGCCGCGCAGCGCCGCGGGGTCGTGGAGCGGAGAGACCGCCGCGTACCAGGGGAAGCGGGTGGTGGCGGGGGCGTTCTGGGGCGTGTCGGACGGCACGGTGGTCCTCCTCGTGACTCCGGCGATGCGGCGGACCGGACCGTCACACGCTAGCCGAGCGGGACGCGGTTTCCAAGCGGGACCGGGCGGTGTCAGCGGGCGGGCGTGACGAGCAGCAGCCAGCCGAGGCCGAACGCCAGGCTCAGGAGCGTGAGCGGCAGGCCGGCGCGCGCGTAGGTCCAGAAGCCCACACGCGTCTCGCGGCGCGCCTGCTCGACCACGATCAGGTTGGCGACCGAGCCGACCAGCGTGAGGTTGCCCGCCAGCGTGCTGGTCATGGCCAGCAGCAGCCACGTCCGTTCCGCCGGGAGGAATCCCGCCGCCCAGCTCTTGAGCACCAGCACCGCCGGGACGTTGCTGACGAGGTTGCTGAGCCCGACCACCACCCCGGCGAAGGCCGTGAGGGAATGACGCGCGCCCGGACCGGCCAGCTCGAGACCGCGGCCGACGAGCCCGGCCTGCTCCACCCCCGCCACCACGACGAACAGCCCGGCGAACATGGTGAGCAGCGACCAGTCCACGCGGGCATAGACATCCTGCGGGTCCACGCGGCGGGTGATGAGAAGGGCGGAAGCGGCCAGCAGCGCGGCCAGGCTGGGTGTCATGCCCGCCAGCAGGGCCACCAGCAGCAGGCCGGTCAGGCCCAGGGACTTCACGAGCAGCGGCCGGCCCACCGCGACGGGGGCAGCCGCCGCGTCCGGGGCCGGCGGCCCGTCCAGGGCGCGGCGGAACTGCCAGGGCAGCAGCAGGCTGGCCAGCCCCAGGGCGCCGATCGCCACCGGGGTGAGCACGGCGGCGAAGCGGGCGTACGTGATCCCGGAGTAGCTCGCCACCAGCATGTTCTGGGGGTTGCCGACGATGGTGGCGACGCTGCCGAGATTGGCGCCCATGGCGACGGCCAGCAGGAAGGGCAGCGGGTCGCGCCGGAGCGCCCGCGCGCTCTCGAGGGCCAGCGGCGTGAGCAGGAGACACGCCGTGTCGTTGACGAACAGTGCCGATGTGGCGCCTGACAGCCACAGGAGCAGCACGACCCTGCCGCGGGGCGAGCGCACCCCCGCCAGGGCGCGGGCGTCGAGCCAGTGGAAGAAGCCGGCCAGGCGCAGGTGGGCAACGACGACCATCATGCCGAAGAGCAGCCCGATGGTCTGGAAGTCCACCGCGGCGACCGCCTGCTGGGGCGTCAGCACGCCGAAGCCGATCATCGCGGAGGCGCCGATCAACGCCGCGCCCGTGCGATCCACACGCAGCGGAGGCAGGGCGCCGAAGCCGAGGACGAGGTAGGTCAGGGCGAAGACGAGCAGTGCCGCCCACTCGGTGCCACCGAGCGGGGTCACGGCCGTCTCCGGCAGTGTCGGATCATCTCGCCCTCCGCGCCGCGCCCGAGGTGCACGGCGCGGCCCAGTCTAGCGCACCGCCCGGTCCCGGGCTTGACCGGGCCCCGCCCGGCCGCTACACTTCGTCATGTGGCGAACTGACCAACGGAGGCGTCGATGCGCGAACTGGAGCTGGCCCTCAAGGCCGCGGCGGACCCCACCCGGACCCGGATCCTGAAGCTGCTGGAGGGCGGCCCGCTCTGCGTCTGCCAGGTCCAGGCCGTGCTCGGGCTCGCCCCCTCGACCGTGTCGAAGCACCTCACCCTGCTCAAGTCGGCCGGTCTGGTCCAGGAGCGGCGGGACGGCAAGTGGATCGAGCACCGGTTGGCCGCGCGCCCGGGCAACCCGCACGCCCGCCGGGTGCTGGCCTTGCTCCGCCGCGCCCTGGCGCGTGATCCCGTGGTCGCGGCGGACCGCAGGCGCCTACGCGCCGTCACCGTCATCCCCCGCGCGGAGCTCTGCGCCCTGCCCGCGCGCGGGCGGGGTCGCCATGGCTGAGCGGCTCCCGCGCGTCCTGTTCGTCTGCGTCGAGAACTCGTGCCGCTCGCAGATGGCGGAGGGCTTCGGGCGGACCCTAGGGGCGGGGCGCCTGAGCGTGGCGAGCGCCGGCTCCCGTCCGTCGGGCCAGGTGAACCCGCGGGCGGTGCACTTCATGCGCGAGAAGGGCATCGACCTCGCGGCACACAGGTCGAAGTCGCTGGCGGAGGTCGGGCCCGACGCGTTGGATGCCGTGGTGACCATGGGCTGCGGGGATGCCTGTCCCTGGGTGCCGGCGCGGCTCCGGCTCGACTGGGCGCTGCCCGATCCCGGGGAGCTGGACGATGCAGGGTTCCGCGCCGTGCGGGACCGCATCGAGGCGCTGGTCGGCAGACTCGTGCGAACCCTCGCGATGCAGCCACCGGAGGAGGTTGGCGGACGATGAGCGGAACGCATGGCGTGGCGCGCGGCCTGTCCTTCCTCGACCGCTACCTCACCCTCTGGATCTTCCTCGCCATGGGGGCCGGGGTGGCGGCCGGCTTCCTCGTGCCGGACATCGTCCCGTTCCTCGATCGCTTCAGCGTCGGCACGACGTCCATCCCCATCGCCATCGGCCTCATCCTCATGATGTACCCGCCGCTGGCCAGGGTGCGCTACGAGGAGATGGGCCGCGTCTTCCGCAACCGCCGCGTGCTCGCCCTGTCGCTCGTCCAGAACTGGCTCGTCGGCCCGGTCCTGATGTTCGCGCTGGCGGTGCTCTTCCTGCGGGACCGGCCGGAGTACATGGTGGGCCTCATCCTCATCGGCCTGGCGCGCTGCATCGCCATGGTCATCGTCTGGAACGAGCTGGCGCAGGGGGACACGGAGTACTGCGCCGGGCTGGTGGCGTTCAACTCCGTCTTCCAGGTCCTGTTCTTCTCCGTCTATGCCTACGTGTTCATCACCCTGGCGCCGGCGTGGGTCGGCCTGAAGGGCGTGGTCGTGGACATCACCATGGGCGAGATCGCAAGGAGCGTGTTCGTCTACCTCGGCATCCCCTTCCTGGCGGGCATCCTCAGCCGCTTCGGCCTCATGGCCTTGAAGGGCCGCGAGTGGTACGAGCGCCGCTTCGTCCCCCGCGTCTCCCCCCTCACCCTGGTCGCCCTGCTCTTCACCATCGTGGTGATGTTCTCGCTCAAGGGCGAGGCGATCGTGGCGCTGCCTCTCGACGTCCTGCGCATCGCCGTGCCGCTGCTGGTCTACTTCGTCGTCATGTTCGTTGCCTCCCTGGCGCTGAGCCGGGCGGCGGGGGCCGACTACCCTCAGTCGGCGACGCTTTCCTTCACCGCCGCCTCGAACAACTTCGAGCTGGCGATCGCTGTGGCCGTCGCCACGTTCGGCATCCACCACGGCGCCGCCTTCGCGGCGGTCATCGGCCCCCTGGTGGAGGTGCCGGTCCTCATCGGCCTGGTCCATGTGGCCCTTGTCCTCCGGCGCCGGTGGTTCGGCGGTGCCGCGGCTGCCGCCCGTGTCTGAGCCCGTCGCCCGCGGTGAGCGCGTCGGTGGCTGGCTGGCGCTCGCCCTGCCCGCCTGGATCCTCGCATACGCCGGCAACGAGTGGCTGGCGCCCCGTCTGCGGGAGGGGCTGGACGCCCGAGTTCCGGGCTCGCACCTCGCCAGCGCCCTCGCCTTCTTCGCCTACGAGGTTCCGAAGGTCCTGCTCCTCCTGACGCTGATCGTCTTCGCCGTGGGGGTGCTGCGTTCCTTCTTCACGCCCGAGCGCACGCGCGCGCTCCTGGCGGGCCGCCGGGAATCGGCCGGGAACGTCCTCGGCGCCGCCCTCGGGGTCGTGACGCCGTTCTGCTCCTGCTCGGCGGTGCCGCTGTTCATCGGCTTCCTGACGACGGGCGTGCCGCTGGGCGTGACCTTCTCGTTTCTCATCTCGGCTCCCATGGTGAACGAGGTGGCGCTGGCCCTGCTGTTCGGCCTGTTCGGCTGGCGCGTGGCGGCCCTCTACCTCGGCACGGGCCTCGCCGTCGCCATCGCCGCCGGCTGGATCATTGGGCGGCTGCGCCTCGAGCGCCACGTCGAGCCCTGGGTGTACGAGACGCGGCTCGGGGGTCCGGCGGGCGCGACCGAGGCGCAACCGTCCTGGGCCGAGCGGCTGCGCACCGGCCTCGCGGCCGTGCGGGATATCGTCGGGCGGGTGTGGCCCTGGGTGCTGGCCGGGATCGCCGTGGGAGCGGGCATCCACGGCTGGGTGCCGGAGGACTGCATGGCCGCCATCATGGGGCGGGGCGCCTGGTGGTCCGTCCCGATCGCCGTGCTCATCGGCGTGCCCATGTACTCGAACGCCGCCGGGATCATCCCCGTGGTGCACGCGCTGCTCGAGAAGGGCGCGGCGCTCGGAACGGTGCTGGCCTTCATGATGGCCGTGATCGCCCTGTCGCTGCCGGAGGTCATTATCCTGCGCAGGGTGCTCCGGCCGCCCCTGATCGCCGTGTTCCTGGGCGTGGTCACGGCCGGCATCGTGCTGACCGGCTACCTGTTCAACTGGCTGATGTGATGGCCGTGCCCCGGACGAGGGGGAGCGCGTGAAACGGATCGAGGTGCTCGGCGCGGGCTGCGCAAACTGCAAGCTGCTCTACAACCGGACCCGAGCCGCGGCCGAGGAGTTGGGTCTGGAGTTCGAAATCGAGAAGGTGACCGACCTGAACGTCATCATGGGCTATCACGTCCTCTCCACCCCGGCGCTGGTCGTGGACGGCGTCGTCAAGGTGGCCGGTCGGGTGCCCTCCCCCTCCCAGCTGAAGGAGATGCTCGCATGAGCACGTGTGGGTTCGCATCACGGGTCGGGATGCTGGCCCTGGCGATCGCGTTCGCCGGCCCGGCCGCCGGCGCGGCCGGGCCGAAGCGCCCCGCTCCGGCGAAGGCCGCAGCGGCGGACACGCTCGCCGCCCGCCGGCAGGTGATCGCCTACTACTTCCACGGCAAGGCCCGCTGCGCCAACTGCGTGAAGATCGAGGCGTGGTCGCGGGAGGCCGTCGAGACGTCGTTCGCGAAGGAACTGGCGGAGGGGCGCCTGGTCTGGCAGGTGGTGGACGTCGAGGCGAAGGGCAACGAGCACTTCGTGGAGGACTACCAGCTCTACACGAAGTCGCTGGTCCTGGCGGAGCGGCTCGGCGGGAAGCAGACCCGCTGGAAGAACTGCGCGAAGGTCTGGGAGCATCTGGCGAACAAGCGGCGGTTCGTGACGTACGTGCGGGACGAGGTGGCCGCGTATCTGGGGGGCACGCCGTGAGCCTGCTGCTCGCCGTGGGCACTGCGCTCTGGCTCGGCATCCTGACGTCGATCAGCCCCTGCCCGCTGGCGTCGAACCTGGCGGCGGTCTCCTTCGTGGCCCGCGAGGTGGGCTTGCCCCGCCGCGTGCTGCTCGCGGGCCTGGCCTACTCGCTGGGGCGGGCGCTCAGCTATGTCGTCGTCGGGGCGCTGGTGGTGACGAGCCTGCTCTCCATCCCCGGACTGTCGCGCTTCCTGCAGGAGCGGATGAACCAGGTGCTGGGGCCGTTGCTCGTCCTGATCGGGATCGCGCTGCTGGGCTGGCTGCCGTTGCGCCTGCGCGGCAGCGCCGGAGGCGAGTCCCTGCGCCGCCGCGCCGCGACGGGCGGCGTGCTGGGTGCAGGTCTGCTGGGCATGCTCTTCGCACTGTCGTTCTGTCCGATCTCGGCCGGGCTCTTCTTCGGCGCTCTGGTCCCCCTCGCCATGACCCACGACTCGCGTGTCCTGCTTCCCGCCGTCTATGGCCTGGCGACGGGCCTGCCGGTCGTCGCGGTCGCGGTGTCGATGGCCCTGGGGGCGCGCTGGTTGGGGAAGGCCCTGCACCGCGTCGCCCTGGTGGAGCGGGCGGCGCGGCCGGCCACCGGGGTCGTCTTCGTCGCCGCGGGTCTCTACCTGACCTTCACCCACCTGTTCCGTCCGGGCTTCTGAGCGTCTGCCGGAGCCGTTTCACCCGGCGACGCGGGCGATGATCGTGGCGATGGTGCCGGGGTCGTCGTCGAAGGAGCCGTGGAGGGTGGCCCCCGGGCGCTCGATCCGCGGCCGGTACCAGTGGCAGGTGGCGCGCGCCCGCAGCCAGTCGCGGACGGCCGGGTCCGCGTCGCGCCCGCGGCCGCGGTGGTCCACGTCCACGTGGCGGGCCAGACCCAGCAGCCGCGCCGGGGGATCGTCCTCGAAGGAGTGGGCCACGAGGTAGAGCAGGCTCTTGTGGTAGAGGGGCAGGCCGGTCCCCGGCAGCTCGCCGCAGTGGTCCGTGCGTTCGTCGGCATCGGGGAGCCCGTGAAGGTGGAAGGAGCCCAGCAGCGCGTCCGCGTTCGAGACCGCGCGCCGGAACAGCGCGGTGGTCGCCGCCGGCACGAGGAACGAGCAGCTGCGCACCGGCACCGCCCGGCGCACGAACCAGTCGAGCAGGTGGCAGTGGAAGACGGAGCCCGCGCTGTGCCCGACGAGATGGTACTCGATGGGGGCCCCGGTGCTCCGCACGCGGTCGAGCAGCCGGAAGGCGGGGCCCCCGCCGGCGCCCCCGCGGCCGTGGCAGGCATCGCGGGCGTCGGCCTTCATCTCGGCCCAGATCGGGCGGCCGAGCGGGCGGGCGGCCCTCTCGAGCAGCCCGTCCCGGAGGGAGCGCATCCGGTCGCCCAGCCAGCCGAGTGCCCGCGCCCGCCGCGGTGCCACGGGCAGGCCCGCACCGCGCGCCAGGAGCGCGTCGCGGACCTCCTCGAGGAAGCCCGTGTGCCAGAGGAAGTGGATCGGGTAGATGCCGGCCGACCGCATCGGCCCGAGCAGGTCGCGCACGCGGCGGGCGGCGGCGGTCTCCCCCACGAGGCCGCCGTGCGCCCAGAGGAGCACGCGGACCGGGCGTCCGTCCGGCGGGACGGCGCGCGCGATGCGGGCGGCGATGTCGTCGAGGTCCTCCGGCAGGCTGCGGATCGCGCCCCGGGAGTCGAGCTCACCGTTGACCGTGGCCAGGTAGTGCCCGTGGATGGTCCGCTCGTCCACCCCGTCCCCGTCCGGCGGCCTCGTCTCCATGCCGCGGAGGCTGGCAGAGTGCCCGGCCGTCGTCCAGCGGCCGGCGTCCCGGCACACCGGCCGCGGCGCTTCCGGTGACCCGGCGGGGCGGTCCGGGGCCCGATTCGACGCAACCGGTGCTTGACACCCCCCGGTCCGGGCGCGGATACTCTCCTCCGCTTTGGTTGCCCGGGGACCTTCGAGTCGGCGTTCGGAGCCGCCAGGGTGTGCTTGGCGGCCGTTCGTGTGTCTTGGGGCTCGGGGGTGACCGGCGCCGGTCAAAGTGGCCGGACGCAGCCGCCGCGTGATGAGGCGGCAGGTGAGGGTCTGCGGACCCGGAAGCAAGGAGTTGCGAAGTGGCGCGTGGCACCGTGAAGTGGTTCAACGAGGCGAAGGGCTTCGGGTTCATCTCGCAGGAGGGCGGCGAGGACGTGTTCGTGCACTTCTCGGCGATCCAGGGCGAGGGCTTCAAGACCCTGGCCGAGGGCGAGGCGGTGGAATTCGACATCAATCAGGGCCCGAAGGGCCTCCAGGCGGCGAACGTCCGCAAGGTCTGACCCGCGGAGCCACGCTCCATGGGACGGGGGCGCCCCGGGATCGCGAGAGCGATCCAGGCGGCGCCCCCGCTCGTCGCCCCCGGGGCGCCTGCCGCCCCCTACTCGCGGACCTCGTAGCGGAGCACGGAGTGCACCGGGTAGGCCGCAAGACGCTCCCTGCCGCCGAGCCCGGTCAGTTCCACGAGGAAGACGATCCCCAACACGCGCGCGCCCAGCCGCTCGACGAGCCGGGCGGCCGCGAGCGCCGTGCCTCCGGTGGCGAGCAGGTCGTCCACGATCACCACCGCCTGACCCGGCCGCAGCGCGTCCGCATGCAGCTCGAGGGCATCCTGCCCGTACTCCAGCGCGTAGGCCTCCCGCACCGACGCCGCCGGGAGCTTGCCCGGCTTGCGCGCGGGCACCAGCGGCACCCGCCAGCGCAGCGCCAGCCCGGTGCCGAAGACGAATCCGCGCGACTCGATCGCCACCACCGCCTCCGGCCGGGGCAGGGGTGCCGCCATGGCCTCGAGCGCCGCGGCGAGCGCGTCGGGCTCGGCCAGCAGTGGCGTGATGTCCTTGAAGACGATGCCCGGCCTCGGGAAGTCGGGGACATCGCGGATGAAGCGGCCCAGATCGATCATCGGTCCCTCTCCCTGGTCTCGGCGCCCTCCTGCATCTCGACGGCCCGACGGAGCTTCTGCAGGGCGCGCGCCTCGATCTGCCGCACGCGCTCCCGCGAGATGCCGAACAGGCCGCCGGTCTGCGCCAGCGTGCGCGCCACCCCGTCGTAGAAGCCGTAGCGGATGCGCACCACCTGCTCCTCGCGCTGGCTGAGCGAGCGCAGCAGGCGGTCGATCTTCTCGTGCTCCAGCTGCAGCTCGATGAGGCGCTCGACGCTCGGTGGCGCCTGGGCGAGATCCTCGCTCGAGAGCTGCTCGAACGTCTCCACGCTGCCGCTCTCGTCGAGGGAGCGCAGGCTGTGGAGCAGGTTGCCGAGGCGGGCGGCGCGGCCCGCCGATATCCCCATCTCCCGGCCGATCTCCTCGGCCGAGGGGTCGCGCTGCAGCGCCGCACGCAGCGTCCGCTCCGCCCGGACGTAGCGGTTCACCTGCTGGAACATCTGCACCGGGATGCGGACCGAGCGCGACTGTTCGGCGATGCCCCGCAGCATGGCCTGCCGGATCCAGATGGCGGCGTAGGTCGAGAAGCGCAGACCGCGCTCGGGCTCGAAGCGGTCCACAGCGTGGATGAGCCCGAGATTGCCCTCCTCGATGAGGTCGAGCATGGGCAGGCCGCGGTCGCGGAACTCGCGCGCCAGGTGGACGACCAGACGCAGATTGGCGACGATGATGCGCTTGCGCGCCACGGCGTCGCCGGCGCGGGAGCGTCGGGCGAGCTCGAGCAGCTCCTCGTGCGGCAGCAGCGCTACGCGGCCGATCTCGGAGAGGTAGAGGTCGAGCAGATCGCGCTCCGGCACCCCGACGGGGGCCACCGGGGGCGCCTCCACCGCCGCCGGCACGGCATCCGGCGGTGTCACGTCCGCCTCGAGCAGGGCGTTGCGGAAGCGCTCGAACTCGACGTCGTCGAAATCGGGATCGACGAGCAGGGCGTCGTAGGCCGCCGGGTCGAGCTCTCCGTCGCGGCGCGCCCGCTCGAGCACGGCGTCGAGACGCTCGCGGAAGCGCGATTCGGCGGGGACGCCGGTCACGAGGTCGTCCCGATCCCGAAGTCGCGGTATCGGGCGGGCCCCTCGCTCCAGCGCGCCTCGACGCCCGTCACCGTCGCCCCGGCGGGTCCCTCGTGGGCGGCGGCGGCCAGCCGCTCCAACGGCTCGCGCTCGCCCTCGGCCTCGATGGCGACGGCGCCGTCCGCACGGTTGCGGACCTCTCCCCGCAGGCCGAGGAGCCGGGCCGTCCGCTGCACGTACCAGCGGAATCCCACGCCCTGCACCTCTCCGGTGACGACCAGATGGAGTCGCTGCATGCGTCCGCGGTGGGAAGGATGGTCGGGGCGAGAGGATTTGAACCTCCGACCCCCTGGTCCCGAACCAGGTGCTCTACCAGGCTGAGCCACGCCCCGACCGGTGTTCAACTGCTCGACCCGTCACGCTCCCCGCCCCAGCCGTCCTGCCCGAGCAGGGGGACGAAACGGCACTCGCCGTAACGCTTCGATTCCCAGTCCGCGCTCGCGGTGCGGCGCCAGACCTCCAGGCGCTGGATCCCGGCGCCGCCGACGGGAATCACGAGAACACCCCGCTCTCCGAGTTGTCGCTTGAGGGCCTCGGGGACACGGGGTGCCGCCGCAGCGACGAGGACCCTATCATAGGGCGCGAAGGCCTGCCAACCCAAGGTCCCATCGCCCTCGTGCAGCGTCACGTTGGCGATGCCCCGGGCCGCCAGCCGGACCCGGGCCGATTCGAGCAGCCCATGGATCCGCTCGACGCTGTACACCTCTCCCGCCAGCGCGGCCAGCAGGGCGGTCTGGTAGCCGGTGCCCGTGCCGATCTCGAGCACGCGGTGCCCGGGCGCCAGGGCGGCGAGCTCAAGCATGAGGGCCACCATGTAGGGCTGGGAGATCGTCTGGCCGTGCTCGACCGGGAGCGCCCAGTCCCCGTAAGCGTCGTCGCGCAATGCGGCGGGCACGAACAGGTGCCGCGGCAGCTCGCGCATGGCGGCCAGCACGCGCTCGTCGCGGACGCCGCGGGCGCGGATCTGCGACTCCACCATGAGGAGCCGCTCGGCGACGAAGCGGTCCGCCTCCCCCGCACCCCGGGGACGTCCTACTTCGCCAGGTCCCATGCCTCCAGCTCCGCCAGGACGCCGTCCGCGGTCAGGTCGAGCCGCATCGGGGTCACGGAGATCCAGCCCTGGTGCACGGCGTGGAAGTCGGTGCCGACGATGGACTCCCACTCCGGGTCCTCGCCGCCGATCCAGTAGTAGTCGCGACCGCGCGGGTCCACCTTCTTCACCAGCGTGTCGTGGTAGATGCGGCTGCCGAGCCGGGTCACCCGCACCCCGCGCACCTCGGGCCACGGCCGCGCCGGGAGGTTCACGTTGAGCAGGTGACGCCGTGGCAGGCCGCGCTCGAGCAGCGTCGCCACCAGGCGCGCGAGGAAGCCCGCCGGCTCGCGCCAGTCGGGCTCGAGCTTGCCCGCCCAGGAGGCGGCGATGGCGGGGGTGCCCTGCAGCGAGCCCTCGATGGCCGCCGCCACCGTGCCGGAGTAGAAGACGTCCTCCCCCATGTTCGGTCCGAGGTTGATCCCCGAGATGACGAGGTCGGGCCTCTCGTCGAGCAGGCCGTAGAAGGAGGTGATGACGCAGTCCGTGGGCGTGCCGTCCACGCTGAAGACGTCCGTGTCGTGCTGCAGGATGCGGAACGGCCGGTGCAGCGTGAGGGCGTGCGAGGTGGCGCTCTGGTTGCGGTCCGGGGCCACCACGACGACCCGCCCGAGCGGAGACAGGGCCCGCTGCAGCTCGCGCAGGACCGGAGCCTGGACGCCGTCGTCGTTCGTGAGCAGGACGTTCACCGGACCTCCCCCGCCGCGCCGGCCAGCCCCGCGGCGGCGGCGCGCATGACCGCGGGCGGCCGGATCCGCTCCGCGGTCAGCCGCAGCATCGTTCCCAGGATGCGCGGGACGTCGCGCAGCATGCGGATCTGGCTGCGCTCCGGCCCGTAGAGGGTCGGGATCTCGACCTCGGCCACCCGGAAGCCGAGCCGCGCGGCCCGCACCGCCAGCTCCGTCTCGACCTCGTAGCGCCCGGGGGTGAGCGGGGTGGCGAAGAGGAGCCGGCGCGTGTGGAGCCGGTAGCCGCACTGGCTGTCGGAGATCCGCTGTCCGGCGATGGCGCTCGCCCAGGCCGAGGACATGCCGTTGGCGAAGCGCCGCAGCAGGGGCATGTCGGGCGTGCGCGCCCGTCGCCCCAGCACCAGCTCCGCCCCGTCGCGCGCCGCGGCCACGAAGGCCGGCAGGCACTCGGGCGCGTGCTGCCCGTCGGCGTCCAGCGTGACCACCGCGTCGCACTCGTCACGCAGGGCGGCGAAGCCGGCGAGCAGCGCGTGTCCCTTCCCCCGGTTGCCGGCGAAGGAGAGCACCCGCGCGCCGTGTTGCCGCGCCACCTGCGCGGTGGCGTCGCGGGAGCCGTCGTCCACCACGAGCACCTCGGGCGGTTCGGGAAGCGCCTGCAGCCGGAGCAGCACCTCGCCCAGTCCGGCGGCGGCCTGATACGCGGGGATCAGGGCGGTGACCCGCATCAGGACAGTCCTTCCGGCAGCGGCTCGAACGCCGCCCACTGCGAGGGGTGCTCGCGGACCTGGGCAGCGAGCAGGCCCAGCGCGTCGGCGGTCCCCGCTTCCGCCTCCTGCGGGCGCTCGAAACGGGCGGCGAAGCGGCGGCCCGGCAGGCGCACGATCACCCCGGGCATCACGAGCGCGCCGGTGCGCCGGGCCAGCGTCGCGGCCCAGACGCCGGCGGAAGCATGGTTCCGCTCCACCCGGTCCGAGGCACGGCGGTCCACCATGAGGGCGATCCATCCCCGCCGGCGCAGCACGCCGGCGGCGGATCGCCACAGGGGCCGCTCGGTCAGCAGGCCGACACCGCACGCCTGGCGCCGCCGGATGTAGAACCGCTCGACCCAGGGGCTGGGGTGTGGGCGCGCGACCAGGTGGATCGGGATGCCCGTGCCGGCCAGCCACGCGGCGCCCAGTTCCCAGCTGCCCAGGTGGGCGGAGAGCAGGATGACGCCGCGCCCGGATTCCCGGGCGGCGGCGAGGTGCTCGGCGCCCTGCACCTCGACGAGCCGGTCGAGGTCGCGGCCGCGGTGGCGGCCGAGCCGCAGGAAGTCCGTCAGGCTCAGGGCGAAGTTCTCGAAGGCCGCGCGAGCCGTGGATACGACCTCCTCCGCGCGTCCCGGGCCCAGCAGTCGGGCCAGGTTGCGCTCCAGGTGGGCGCGCGCCGGCACCCGCAGGGCGAAGAGCAGCCGCGCGATCCCCATGCCGATGCGATCGGCCGTCCCGGTGGGCAGCAGCCGGGCCAGTCCGTCGCCGATCCGATAGAGGAACCAGGAGAGCATGACGCCGCCACTTTGGGGCGTGGCGGGCCAAGTTGCAAGCGCGGGTGGCCCCGCTAGTGCGGGTGCCGGTGCCGCAGGATGTGGGGGCACTCGAGGCCATGCGCCAGCATCAGCGCCTCGTCGGCCAGCACCTCGGCCGCCGCTCCCTCGGTCACCACGCGGCCCCGGTCCAGCACCACCACGCGCGGACAGATCTCCACCACCATCTCGAGGTCGTGCGTGGCGATCACCTGCGCCACGGGCAGACTGCGCAGGATGGCCTTCAGCTCGCGACGGCCCCGGGGATCGAGGTCGCTCGTCGGCTCGTCGAGGGCGAGCAGCCGCGCGTCGCAGGCCAGGAGGCCGGCCAGGCAGACGCGACGCTTCTCGCCGCGGCTGAGATGGTGGGGCAGGCGGTCCTCGAAGCCGGCCAGCCCCACCCGGGCGAGCGCGTCGCGCACGCGCCCGGCCAGGACCGCGCCGTCGAGGCCGAGCTGGCGTGGCCCGAAGGCGACGTCCTCCCAGACCGTCGGGCAGAAGAGCTGGTCGTCCGGGTCCTGGAAGAGCAGGCCGACCTCGGCCCGGATCGACTCCAGCGCCGGGTGCGCCACGGGGCGGCCGAAAACGTGCACCGCCGGCCGCTCCGACGGCCGCTCGGGCAGCAGGCCGTTCAGGTGCAGCAGCAGCGTGGACTTCCCCGCCCCGTTCGGTCCGATGAGTGCGACGCGCTCGCCCTCGGCGACCGAGAAGCTCACGTCGCGCAGTGCCCACGTGCCGTCGCCGTAGCGGTAGCCGAGGCCGGCGACGTCGAGCGCGTTCATGTCCGCCAGCCCCGGGAGCACATGGCCGCATGGATCCGCTCGGCCCGCTCCGAGCTGCGGACGAAGAGCCGGGCGATGATCCCGGCCGGCGTGCGCCAGTCCGCCCGGCGACGGGTCGCCAGCGTGCGACTGCGGCGCGCGCGCGCCAACCGGACGGACTCGTCCACCAGCACGAAGAGGTAGCGGTACATGAGGGCCAGCACGGTCACGAGCAGCGCCGGCACCCGGATGCGCCGGAGGACGAGCAGCACCTCGGTGAAGCGCGTGGTCGCCCCGAGCAGGAGCATGACGGAGAGGCACAGGGTGCCCCGCGTCAGCACGGCCGCGAAGACGGCGAGGCCGCCGGGCTGCGCCAGGGAGAGCAACGCCACGCCCAACGCGAAAGGCGCGATCGCCAGCAGGCGCAGGCCCAGGCGACCGAGGCGTACGCGCGAGAGCAGGGCGAGCACGAGCAGGCCCACGCCCCAGGCGCCATAGGCGGGCCAGGCCCCGCGCGGCAGAAGCACGATGGCCACCACGGCGAGCAGCGCGCCCCCGCACTTGACGCCGGCGGGCAGCCGATGCACCGGGCTGGTGCCGGGCTCGTACGGCTCGAGCAGCGCGGGGATCAGGAGGGGCTCCCAGCGGCCGGGGGATCGGCCCGACGGGGCGCCAGCAGGAGCGCCAGCAGGGCGGCCAGGGCGAAGGCGGCCAGCGTGCCCACGGCGCCCGCGACGGCGGTCGCGGCGGGGCTCGTGATGCCGGCGAAGCCGTAATCCGCGAGCGGCGCCGGGACGGGGGCGCCGGCGCGATGCTCGAAACCCAGCTGCAGCGCGACGCGCTCCAGCCCGTCGGGCCACCCCGAAGCGAACGGCGCGACGAAGAGGGCCAGGCCCAGCGCCACCACGAGGCCCTGGGCGACGAAGAGGCCGGTCCGCGGGCGGCGGTAGGGCGCGTGCACCTCGCTCAGCAGCTCGGGTCGGGCCCGGGCCACGGCGGCGACGACCATGGCGGTGATGGCCGCCTCGCCGAGCCCGATGAGCATGTGCACTCCGGCCATGGCCGGCAGGGCGGCACGCCAGGCCACCGTGCCGGCAAGGGCGAGCTGTCCGGCGCAGGCGATGGCGGCGACCACCGTGGACGCCCAGGCCGCGAAGGCGCTGGCGAAGATCGTCGCCCGCATCCCGCCGCCGGCGAGACGCCGCAGGGCGCGGTACGCGGCGTAGCCCACGATCGGTGCCACCAGCGCCATGTTGAAGAGATTCGCGCCCAGGGCGGTCACACCCCCATCGGCGAACATCAGGCACTGCAGGACGACCACCGCGGTCATCGCCGCCACCGCCGCCCCGGGTCCGAGCAGCACGGCCGCGAGCACGCCCCCGACGAGGTGGCCCGATGTCCCCGCCGCGACCGGGAAGTTCAGCATCTGGGCGGCGAACACGAACGCGGCGGCCAGCCCCACCAACGGGACCCGGTTCGACGGCAGCGTGCGGCGCAGGCCCACCAGCGCCACCGACACACCCCCCGCGGCCACGGCGGCCCCCGTCAGGGCGGTCCGTGCGTCGAGGAACCCGTCCGGGATGTGCATGAGCCTTCCTCCCTCAGCGCCGCGACGTCATGCCGGGCCGTCGCCGGCAGTGGTGGTGACGGTGAGGCGCCCGTGCGTCACGCCGCGCGCGGCGATGAGGCGGTCGGCGAGCCGCCGGACCTCGCGGGCCCGGCCCCGCACGACGAGGACCTCCATGCAGCAGTGATGGTCGAGGTGCACGTGGAGGGTCGAGACGATCAGGTCGCCGTGGTCGTGCTGGATGCCCGTGAGCAGCGCCTGGAGGTTGCGGCGATGGTGGTCGTAAACGAGGGTGATGGTGCCGGCGATCTCCCGGGCCGCGGCGTGGGCATGGTGCTCGACGAGTTGGGCGCGGACCATATCGGCCACCGCCCGGGAGCGGTTCGTGTAGCCGCGCTCCCGCGCCATCGCGTCCAGCTGGCGCGCCAGCGCCGCGCCCATCGAGATGCTGAAGCGGGACAGGGTCGGGGTCTTTCGCGTGTGAGCCATGAATCCGAACGTAACACGCGGGCCGGTCCCCCGCCAGGCGGGGCCGGCGAACCCAAGAACCGGCGGGCGCCCCCTGCAGCACCGGCGCCCGCCGGCGAGAATGGTCGGGGCGACTGGATTTGAACCAGCGACCACCTGCCCCCCATGCAGGTGCGCTACCAGGCTGCGCTACGCCCCGACCGCAAGGGGTGCACTTCCTTCGCCTTGAATCTAGGCGAGTCGGGGCCCGCCCGCAAGCGGGCTCCGGACAGTCCGACCGGCCCGGGACCCCGCGTCTCAGGCCTCCGGTCCGGGCCCGCGCAGGCGGCCCAGGATCTGCCGCAGCCCGGTCTTCACCTCGTGCAGCAACAGCCGGCGCTCGGCCTCGTTGGGCGTCGCCTCCGGCAGGCGCGGGGCCGGGTCCTTGCGCTGCGCCAGCAGGTGGCTGCGAGCGCCGGCGATGGTGAAACGCCGGTCGTAGAGCAGCTCCTTGATGCGCATGAGGAGCTTGACCTCCTCCGGGCGGTACATGCGGTTCCCGGCCCGGTTCTTCCGGGGCCGCAGCATGCTGAACTGCGTCTCCCAGTACCGCAGGACGTGGGGTTTGACTCCCACCACCTCGGCCACCTCGCTGATCGGACGGTAGAGCTTGGCCTCGGAAGGCGGCGCGGGCCGCGCCGGGCGCGCCTTCCGTTTCGAGCTCGGCCGGGCCGCCGCGGGGCGCGCCCGACGGGTCGTCGTCCGGGCGCGGGTCATTGCTCGCTCTTCAGGTCGCGGGTCATGAGCGCCAGCAGCGAGTCCCGCGGACTCTTGCCGTCGAACAGCATCGCACACACCTCCTCGGTGATCGGCATCTCCACGCCGCGGGCGCGCCCCAAGTCGCGCGCGGCGCGCGAGGTCGTCACGCCCTCGGCGACCATCACCATGGCGCCCAGGATCTCCTGGAGGCCACGCCCACGACCGATGCCCTCCCCCACGTGCCGGTTCCGGCTGTGGCGGCTCATCGCCGTCGTCACCAGGTCACCGAGACCGGCGAGCCCGAAGAACGTCTCGCGCCGCCCCCCCAGCGCGACGCCCAGCCGCGAGATCTCCGCCAGCCCGCGCGTCAGCAGAGCCCCCTTGGTGTTGTCGCCCCAGCCGATGCCGTCGCAGACGCCGGCGGCGATGGCGATGACGTTCTTCAGCGCGGCGGCGTACTCGCAGCCGGTCACGTCGGTGTTCGTATAGACCCGGAACGCCGGGGTGGAGCAGAGCACCTGCACCGTCCGGGCGCGTTCCTCGTCGGCCGCCGCTGCCACCACCGTGGTGGGGATGCCGCGACTCACCTCCTCGGCGTGGCTCGGCCCGGTGAGTATGACCGGATCGGCCCCATCCTGGCACTCGCGCAGCACCTCGCTCATGCGCCTCAGGGTCCCCAGCTCGAGCCCCTTGGCGCAGCAGACCGCCTGCGCCCGGCAACCCGCGCGGGTCACGCGCCCGCCCACCTCGCGCACGGCCTGCGACGGCACGACGTAGAAGACGAAGCCGGCTCCGTCGAGCGCCGCCTCCAGTTCCGGCAGCACCTTAACCCCCTCGGGCAGGGCGATGCCAGGCAGAAACTTCCGGTTCTCGCGGTCGCGCCGCATGGCTTCCAAGTCCGCCAGGACGTTGCCCCACAGCCGGACCTCGGCCCCGACCTGGCACAGGTGGATCGCCAACGTGGTGCCCCACGACCCGGCCCCCAGAACGGCCACGGTGTTCACGCCCCCTTGCCTCCCTTCCACGCGAAACGCCGCTCCTGGCCGCGGGCCAGCCGGCGGAAGTTGTCACGGTGGCGGGCGATCACCAGCAGAGCCAGCGCCGCGCCCAGCAGGAACGTGGGGCTCCGCACTCCGCCGCGTGAGACCACGCCCAGCGTGACCGCGAACGCGACTGCCCCCAGGGTGGAGCCGAGCGAGATGAAGCGCGTCAGGGCGACCGTCACCACGAACACCAGGACGAAGACGCCGAAGGCGACGGGGGCCAGCGCCAGCAGCACTCCCACGGTCGTCGCCACCCCCTTGCCGCCACGGAAACCCGCGAGGAACGTCCAGACGTGCCCGGCGACGGCCGCGAGACCGGCCGCCAGGCGGCACCACTCCGGCCCGCCCGGGAAGCCGGCCGTCAGCGCGAGCTGGGGCAGGACCCACACGGGCAGTACGCCCTTGGCGATGTCGAGCACGAGCGTGAGGACGCCCAGACCCGGCCCCAGCGTCCGGTAGACGTTCGTCGCGCCGAGGTTGCCCGATCCCACGGTGCGGATGTCCACCCCGCGGGCCAGACGTCCGATCCACAACCCCCACGGCAGCGAGCCGCAGAGGTAGCCGGCGACGAGGGTCAGCACGAGCGGGGCGAACACGGTTCAGTCGCTCTTGCGGACCCGCAGGCGCAGCGGGGTCCCGTGGAAGTCGAAGTGCTCCGCGAACCGCAGCCAGAGGAAGCGGCGGTAGTTCTGCGAGAGCCGCTGCGGATGGTTCACGAACAACGTGAACTCGGGCGGTCCCGTGCCGGTCTGGGCCACGTAGTAGAGCCTGGGCGTGTGCCCGGCCCGCGTCGAGGGCACCCCCCTCTCCTTCTGGACGTGCGCCAGCCACTCGTTCAGGCGTGGCGTCGGGATCCGCCGTCCGTGCTCCTCGGCGCGCTGCAGGATGAGGCGCGGCAGGCGTCCGAGGTTGATCCTCTCGGTGGCCGACACCGGCACCGCGGGCAGATCGGCCAGGGTCGGGTACCGCTCGGCGCGCTCGGCGACCAGGCGCTTCCAGGCCGCCTCGCGGTCCTCCACCAGATCCCACTTGTTGTAGACGAGCAGGACGCTGCAGCCGGCATCGAGCGCATTGTGGGCCAGACGGGCCTCCTGCTTCAGGAATCCCTGCGCGGCGTCCACCACCAGGCAGGCGACGTCGGCGCGCTGCAGGGCGTTCAGGGCCCGCACCACGGCGTAGAACTCGGCCTCGTCCTGGAAACGCGCCTCGCGGCGGATCCCGGCGGTGTCCACGAGCGTGAAGGTGCCCGCCGGCGTGCGCCATTCCGTGTCGATGGGGTCCATGGTCGTCCCCGCGCGCGGCTCGACGATGACGCGGTCCTCGCGCAGGAGCACGTTGACGATGGAGGACTTGCCGACGTTGGGGCGGCCGACGATGGCCACCTGGGGCCCCGGCCTGGCGCCGTCACCCGCCTCTCGCGGCAGGAGGGCGATGACCCGGTCCAGAAGATCCCCGATGCCGAGCCCGTTCTCCGAGGACACCGGCACCGGCTCACCGAGCCCGAGGCCGTGGAAGTCGTGCGCGGACTGGTCGCCCGCACGGTCCACCTTGTTGACGACCAGCAGGCTCCTCGCGCCGCGACGCTGGAGGTCCCGGGCGATGGCCAGATCGAGGTCCGTCACCCCCGTCTTGGCGTCCACCAGGAGCAGGACTGCCTGGGCCAGCCCGATGGCGATCTCCGCCTGCCGGCGCACGTGCGCGTCGCGCCCCTCGGCCGCGCCGGGCAGGAAGCCACCCGTGTCCACCAGCAGGAAGGAGCGGCCGGACCACTCGGCCCGGGCCGTGTTGCGGTCACGCGTGATGCCCGGCCGGTCGTGCACCACGGCCCGGCGCTCGCCGAGGACCCGATTGAAGAGCGTGGACTTGCCCACGTTGGGGCGACCGATGATGGCGACCACCGGGAGTCCGCTCGTCACTGTGGCCAGGTGCGCCTCCTTCGACGGCTCGGCGCGCCGGCGGGACACCCACCCGCGCCAGCGCGCCTCGGATCCGGAAGATGGAGCGGGCAACGGGGTTCGAACCCGCGACCTCAAGCTTGGGAAGCTCGCGCTCTACCAACTGAGCTATGCCCGCCCATGGGAGGTCCGCTTCAAGCCGGTTGCGAAGCTAGTGCGGGGAAGCCCTTGCTGTCAACCGGTCTCGGCGGCTCACCCTCGCCCATCGGATCGGCGCGCTGCGGCCCGGCCCAGGCTCCGCAGCGCCGCGGCCAGCAGCCCGGCCGTGCCGTGCTCTCCGGCGTCGAGGCGGATGGCCTCCACCTGGTGGCGGAACCAGGTCCGCTGGCGCTTGGCCAGCTGGCGGGTGCGCAGCGTGATGCGTGCCGCGGCCTCGGCGGGGTCCAGAAGGCCCGCGATCACGTCCAGCGCCTCGTCGTAGCCGACGGCCCGCAACCGCCTCAGGGCCGGCTCGTGCCCGGCCGCGGCGAGGGCGCGCGCCTCGTCCAGCAGGCCGGACTCCAGCATCCAGGCCGTGCGGCGCTCGATGCGCGACCCGAGCACCCCGGCGGCCGCGGTCAGCTCGATGACGTGCCACTCCCCCACCAGCGCGGGCCTGCCGCGCCGGCCGTGCCACCAGGAGAGCGGCCGGCCGCTGGCTTCGCACACCTCGAGGGCCCGCGTGATGCGCTGCCGGTCCCGGGGGCTCAGCCGGGCGGCGGTCGGCGGGTCGAGGAGTGCGAGCCGGGCGTGCAGCGCCTCGACGCCGAGGCGATCGCACTCGCGCCGCAGCCGTTCCCGAACCGCGGGCTCGTGCGGGGGCTCGCCCGACAGGCCGTGCTGGGCGGCCCGCAGCCAGAGCCCCGAGCCCCCGACCAGCACGGGCGTCCGCCCGCGCGAGTGGATGGCCGCGCACACCGCCCCGGCCGCCGATGCGTACCAGCCGGCGCTGGGGCGCTCGCCGAGGCCGAGGGCGTCGAAGAGGTGGTGCGGCCGCTCGCCCCGCTCCGCGGGGGACGGCTTGCCCGTGCCGATCTCGAGCTCGCGGAAGACCTGGCGGGAGTCCGCGCACACCACCTCGCCGTCCGTCGCCGCCGCGAGGGCCTCGCCGAGGTCGGTCTTGCCCGTGGCGGTCGCTCCCACCACCGCGACGACGAGCGGTCCGCCCACGCCTCAGGCCCGGCCGAAGCGCCGGTGCAGTTCGTCGAGGTCGAGCCGCACGTAGGTCACGCGGCCGTGCGGATCCCCGTGCGGCCGTGAGGTCGCGAACAGGCGGTCCACCAGCGAGTGCATCTCCTCCTGGCTCAGCACGTCCCCCGCCCGCGTCGCGGCGTGGCAGGCCCACGAGGCGGCCAGCCGGTGCGAGATGTCCTCGCTCGGCGAGCGTCCGGTGTTCTCGCTCATGCCGTCGAGCACGTCCTGGAGGAGCTGGCCCGGCCGCTCGTGGTGCAGCCCCGAGGGCACGCCCTGGATGACCACCGTGGGCGGCCCGAGGAGCGACAGGTCCCAGCCGAGCTGGCGCAGATACGGGCCGAGCTCGAGCAGGAGCTCGAACTGGTCGTTCGTGAGATCCACCAGCGTGGGGAAGAGCAGCTGCTGGGACGTGCCGACCTCGCCCTGCAGGCGCGCCAGGGCCTCCTCGTAGAGGATGCGCTCGTGCGCCGCGTGCTGGTCGATGATGACGAGTCCCCCGCGGACCGGCGCAAGGACATAGGTCCGGTGGAGCTGCCAGAGTTCGGGCTCCGGCACGGCGGGGAGCGCGACCACCGGCCCGCCGCCGGCAGGAGTGGCCGGAGCCGCCCTGCCCGGTGCCGCCGGACCCTCCAGGCCGAGGTAGGTCTGCTCGGGGGGCCCTTCGCGGACGCGCTCCGCCCAGGGCGGGTACGTCTCCTGCCCCGCTCCGCCGGGGACCACGGTGAACGGCGGGGCGATCTGCGACAGCGGACGGGCGCAGCCGGCCGACACGGCGGCGAAGATCCTCTCCTCGTCGGCGAAACGCACCTCGCGCTTGGTGGGATGGACGTTGACGTCCACGCGCGCCGGCGGCAGGCGCAGCCAGAGCGTGGCCGCGGGGAATCGTCCGGGCGGGAGCAGGTTCCCGTAGGCCTGCCGCAGCGCCGCTCCGAGCATCGGGCTCTGGATCCAGCGCCCGTTCACGATGTAGATCTGGCCCTCCCGCGTGGCGCGCGCGTGCTCCGGCAGACCGAGTAGCGCGTCCAGCGCCACCCCCTCGCGCTCGGTCTCTACCTCGAGCAGCTGGGTCGCGTGCCGGGCACCCCAGAGCGCCGCGGCCCGGTCCCGCCGTGCCGCCAGCCCCTCCCCCGTCACCGCCGGCCACTCCAGCCGCTGCCTGCCGTCCACCAGCAGGCGGAAGCCGACCTCCGGAAAGGCGAGCGCATACGCCTCCAGCAGCCGCAGCGCGGCGCGCAGTTCGCCGGTGGGCGAGCTGAGGAACTTGCGGCGCGCGGGCGTGTTGAAGAAGAGGTCCGCCACCTCGACCGTGGTTCCGGGGGCCCGCGCCGCGGTGCCGCGCTCGCTGACCGCACCCCCCTCCAGCGCCAGGAACGCGGCGGCCGCGACGCTGGCCGGGCGGCTGGTGATGCGCAGGCGGCTGACCGCAGCGATGCTCGGCAGGGCCTCGCCGCGGAAGCCGAGCGAGGCCAGTCGGTCGAGATCCTCGAGTGTGCCGATCTTGCTCGTGGCGTGCCGCTCGAGTGCGAGCTCCAGCTCCTCGGCGCGAATGCCCGCCCCGTCGTCGGCGACACTGAAGAGGTGGTCGAGGGCGCGCTCGACCCGAACCTCGACCGAGCGTGCCCCGGCATCGAGCGCGTTCTCGAGGATCTCCTTCAGGGCCGACAGCGGCCGCTCGATGACCTCCCCCGCGGCGATGCGGGACGCGGTCTCGGGCGGCAGCCGCCGGATGGAGCCGTCCATGGAGCCTCCACGTGGGAAGGCCCGGAGCATTACATGACGGTGAGAATCCGGGTCAAGGAGCGGCTGTGGAGAACCTGCGGTCCGAAGGCTCCGCCGGGGCGTGGCTCAGGGGGCCAGCCAGCCGTCCACGGTCCGGGCGAAGCGGTCCGCGTCGGCCGAACCCGTGACTGCCGTCCGGCTCTCCTCGAGATCGGGGGCGGGCAGCGGGCCTCCGCTCTGCCGCCACACCGTCTCCCAGAGGGTGCCGATGCGCCGCCGGACGGGGTCGAAGGCATCCCGCGTGCAGGTGGTGAGCAGGAGCAGCGCATGGCGGCCCGGCCGGCAGAGCCGGTCCGTGTCGCGCAGCTGCGCGGGAAGGCGGTCGCACATGGCCTCGGTGGCACCGGGACGGTCCGCCAGCAGGAACCGGTGGACCGCGAAGGGCAGCCCGTCGCGCTGGTTGCGTGCCACCGCCATCGAGACGGCGGAGCGGAAGCCCTCGGCGTCGAGCCAGCCATGCCGCTCCTCGGGGACCAGGGGGAACGCAGGCACGGCCCGCTCACGATCCTGGCGGTCCCAGGAAGTGCGCAGTTCGTCCACGAGCCCCTGCCAGGCGGTCCAGCCCGAGGCCGGGTCGATGGCCGCCGCGGCGACGACACCCCGGCTTCGAGTCGTGCGGAACGGCCAGGCGCCCCACGCCTTGCCCTCTTCGGGGCCGGACAGGCGGCTGACGACCTGGGCGGAGTCCTGGTCCAGCGCGAGGTCGATCAGGCCTTCGAGCAGGGGATCCTCGCCCCCGACCCGGGCGACGAGGTCCACGTCGCCCGCGCGGGCGGCCCGCAGCTCGGCGCCCTGGGCACCGGTGCTGAGCACGAGTTCGGCGAGGGCCCGCTCGAGCCCCTGCCGGTCCTCCAGGGAGGGGAAGCCCTCCAGGCTCGGCACGCGGACCTCGGTGCGGGCCGTGGGCATGACGGGCAGGGGGGCGGTGGGGGCCTCCGGGGAGACGTCCGGGAGCGCCTTCTCCACCAGCCGGTCGAAGTCCTCGCCGCCGAGCGCGCTCTCGAGCGCCACCGCGTGCACGGCCAGCGGCGCCTCCACCGCTGGCGTATGCGGCTGGCTCAGGTCCGAGCCGTGCAGCAGGGCCTCGGGCGAGATGCAGGGCGTGCCGAGGGCGAGCAGGAGGCCTTCGACCTGCGTGCGGCGCGGACTGCGCTCGCCCAGGACCGCCAGGTCGAAGATCTCGCGGGTCAGGTCGGCGAGATCCGTGGTGTTCGGCAGCTCGCACAGCTCGGCCATCTTGATGCCCGCGTCCTCACCGGCGCCGCCCGCCACGAGCCGCACGGCCAGGCCCGGGCGGGCCAGGAGCTCCGGCAGGAGGTCGGCGTCGCGCCAGTCGAAGTCCACCAGCACGACCCGGCGAAGCGGGGCGGCCGGCGATGTCGAGACGAGCTCGGTCATGAGAGGCTCCCGATGGTGGTCCACGGTCGGGCTTGCAGGGACCGTACCACCCCGAACGGCCGCGGGAGCCTTCCGGCTGCGGGGGTTCCGGCCCGGCGAATTCGTCGCGCCGGGCAATGCGCACGGACCTTCCCGGAACGGAGTGCGGAATGACCAACCCCGCGATCGCGCGACTCGGGCCGATCGAGACCGCTCCGGCCCGCCCGTGCCCCCCCCGGGGGGGCCCGCGCGGGCCGGGCCGCCCGGCTCAGCGTGGGGCCGGGCTCTGGGGCAGCTGGATCTGCCGGAGCTGCCGGTCGAGGATGCGCACGGGGTAGCGCCGCTTCAGGTCCTCGAAGTAGGTGTTCAGCGCCGCCTCGGTCTCGTTGCGCCGGTCGCTCTCGACCCGCGACTGCAGCGCGACCGGATCGGGCGGATGCAGCCTCGCGACCCGCAGGCGCACCAGGGCCACGGGCAGGTCCACCCAGTCGCCCAGCTTTCCGACGGCGAGGCCATCGCCGCCGTGCGCCCCGAAGACCAGGGTGTCCAGCACGCCGCTGATGCCGACGCCCGGCAGTCGCGCGCCGGGCATGAAGTCCGTGACGCGCTGCATGCCGCCGAATCCAGCGGCGAGGCTGTCGAAGGACCACCCCGCGGCCTCGAGGGAGTCCAGCTCGGCGCGCTTCGCCCGCGCGGCCCGCTGTCCCGCTTCGGCGCGGTAGGCGCGGAGCGCCTGGACGCGGCTCTCCTCCCACGTGGGCATCTCCGGTGGCCGGATGCTGTCCACCCAGGTCACCGCGAAGCCGAGTCCGCCGAGTTCGCGGGAGAGGGGCAGCACCTGTCCCGGCTTCATCATCTCCAGCCGCTGGAAGTAGCTCTGCAGATCGCTCGGGTACCTGTTCCGCTCGCCGCGCGGGTGCTTGTACGAGTAGGTGCGCAGGTCCAGCTTCCGGGCGGCGGCGCGTGCCGCGCGCGCGTCGGGCACCGCGCGCAGGAGGCTGTCGGCACGCCGCGCGGCCAGCGACTCTGCCTTCGCCTCGGCGGCCATCCAGCCCACGTCGGCGTACATCTGGCTGAGGGGGCGCGCGACCCTCGGCACGTACTCGCGCACCTTCAGGATGTGGTAGCCCACGGCGCTCTTCACCGGGGTGCTGCTCAGGTCGCCCGGCCGCATGGAGAAGGCCGCCCGCTCGACCTCGGGCAACATGGAGCCGCGCGCGAAGAGGCCGAGGTCGCCACCGTTGTCGCGTGTGGCCGGGTCGTCGGTGACGCGGGCGACCATCTGCTCGAAGTCCTCGCCCGCGCCCAGGCGCTCGAGCAGGCTGTCGGCACGCGCCCTCGCCTGCGCGTCGGCGGCCGGGGTCGGATCCGTGGGGCTGATGAGGATGTGGCTGGCCCGCACCAGTTCCGGGGCCGAGAAACGATCGATGTGCTCGCGGTGGTAGCGCTCGACCTCGGCGCGCGTCAGGGGAACGTCCGGGACCTCGCCCACCGGGATGAACGCCCGCGTGTAGTGGATGACCTCGCCGCCGGCGAAGCGCCCGGGCGATGCCGCGAACAGGGCGCGTGCGCCGGCTTCGTCCTCCTGTTCCCGCATCGCCGTGCGCTGCCCGGCGAGTTCCGCGCGCACCTGCTCGAAGGCCGGCACCCAGTCCGGCACGGTGTCGTGGACGTGGTAGACGAGCCACCCCGACGGGGTGCGTACCACCGTCGGCCCCGCGGCGGCGGCCGCGCCCGAGAGCGAATCCCCGAGGATGCGGCCGAAGCGCCCGGTATCGGCGGGCGAGCCCGGCACGGCCGGGCCTACGTCGCGCGCTCCGAGGCGCTGCTCGAGGCGGGCGTCGCGCCGCCCCCGTCGCCAGGTGTCGTGCAGCCGCTGCGCCAGCTCCCGAGCCAGGGTCACGCGCCGCTCGCTCAGCCAGCGCGCCCGCACCTCGTCACGGACCTCGTCGAGGCTCTTCGCTCGCACCCCGCCCTGCGCGTCGAAGCTGGAGTAGTCCGCGAGATGGGACCGGTAGAACCGGTCGATGTCCGACGGTCCGGGCGGCCGGACGGTCACCGCGCCGGTGTCCACCGCGACGTAGCGCAGGCGGTACGCGGTCCTGCGGAGGCTGTCGCGCATGCCCTCGTACAGCTGCCGCAGCTCCCGGTCCTCCGCCGTACGGCGGCTCTCCGACCGCAGTCGGCTCCGCACGTCGGCGGCCACCTCGTCCAACGCCGCGACGTGCGCGGGCCGCACCTCGTCCACCCGCACGACGAGCCATCCGGACTGCGCGGGGACGGGCTCGGGCAGGACGGTTCCGTTGGCGGCCGCGAAGACCGCCGCGCGCGCGGCCGGACCGCCCTGCCAGTAGCGGGGGAAGTTGTCCGGCATCACCACCTGGTGGGGCCGCGGCCCGCCCTGCGACGCTGCCGCGGTCTCGAGGGACTGGCCCGCCCGCACCGCGGCCAGGATGCTGTCGGCGGTCGCCCGCATCCGCTCCGTCCAACGCGCCACGTCCTCGGGCCGCGCCGCCTCCGAGTCGCTCAGGGCGGGCTGGTCCACGAAGACCACCGACAGGCTGGCCCGCTGCGGCCGCTGGAAGTCCGCCTGGTGGGTCAGGTAGAAGGCGCGCACGTCGCTCTCCCGGGGCTCGGGGAAGGTACCGTCGAAGTCGCCGAAGCGCAGGGCCAGGTAGTCCACGTCGGCCTGGCTCAGCTCGCGCGTCGCCCGCGCCCGGACGGAGGCCTCGCTCGGACCCTTCTCCGCTTCGACGCGCTCCATCAGGTTGCGCGCCGCGATGCCCTCGCGGGTGGACTGCAGCACCGTCTTGAAGGCCGCCGGATTCGCGCGCCGCGCCTGCTCGAAACGCGCCGGGTCGAAGCGGCCGTTCACCTGGAAGAAGGGGTCCCGTCGCAGCTGGGCCTCGGCCTGCTCGACGCTGGCCGTGAAGCCCCGCCGCCTGGCCTCCAGCACGAGCAGCTCCCGGCGGATGAGACTCTCGAGCATCTGGCGGCGGGCGATGGGGACGATCTCCGCGGGCAGGTCGCTGCGGTTCCGCGCGCGGTACTCGGCCATGCCGGCCCGGACGCGCTGCTCGAACTCCTCCTGCGTGATG
>JAXDBZ010000301.1:0-15885 GCA_034678345.1 Candidatus Eiseniibacteriota bacterium | reverse complement strand
CTCTACGTCTGCGGGGCGGACGGCACGAACCCGCGGCTGGTGGTGAGCGGTGGCAGCAACGAGAACCCGCGCTGGTCCCCGGACGGCCGGCACCTGGTGTTCGCCTCGAACCGGGGCGGCAGCTACGCCCTGTACGTGTCCGATCTCGACGGGCGTCCGCCGCGGATGCTCGACACGGGTGGGAAGGTGGCCTCGTCACCCGCGTGGTCTCCATCCCCGCGCGTGATGGCCGTGGCGGCCCCGACCGGAACCCCCCACACCAACCCCGGAGGAAGACCATGAAGAACCCGAACCGCACGCTGATCCTGGCGCTGGCCGTCGGTCTGCTCGCCGCCTTCGCGGCTGGCTGCGCCAAGAAGGCCGTCGAGGCCCCGCCCGCGCCGCCGCCCGCCCCGCCGGTCGTGCAGGCCGAACCGACCCCCACGCCGCCGCCGGCGGAGACGCCGGCCCCCGCGCCGGCGCCCAAGGTCACGGCCGCCGACTTCACCGACGCGTTCTTCGACTACGACTCCTACGCCCTGCGCGAGGACGCCCGGGCGGCGCTGGACCTGGCCGCGAAGCTGCTGCGCGAGAACGCCGACGTGAGCCTCACCATCGAGGGACACTGCGACGAGCGCGGCACGGTCGAGTACAACCAGGCGCTGGGCGAGAAGCGCGCGAACGCGGCGCGTGACTACCTGACCAACGCCGGCGTGCCGGCCGCGCGGCTGCAGACCGTGTCGTACGGCAAGGAGCGGCCGTTCGCCGAGGGCCACGACGAGTCGGCGTGGGCCCAGAACCGGCGCGCCCACTTCGTGCTCCGATGACCCGCGCGGCTTCTCGGACGGCCGGCGGCGCGGCGGCGCTGGCGGCACTGCTGCTGGCGCTCGGGCTGCCGCTGACGGGCTGCGTGGCGCCGCAGCTCGCCCTGATGCAGGGCGGGCTCGACAGCCTGCGGACGCAGGTGGACACGATGCGGGTGCGGGACTCGCTCTCGTACCTGATGCTGTCCGACCTGCGGCGCGAGCTGGCCGAGCAGCGCGACATCGTGCTGAGCACGCGGGCGGCGAGCGGCAGCACGACGCAGGACCTGTTCGAGCAGATGGGACGGCTCGAAGGCAAGCTCGACGAGGTGATGGGGCGCTTCAGCCAGCTGCAGCGTCCCGCACCGGCGGTCGTCGGGGTGGCCGGCGGACCGGACCCGAACCAGCTCTACGAGCAGGCCGTGCAGGACCTGACGCAGGGACGCTACCCCCTCGCGCTGCAGGGGTTCCGGGAGTACGTGGAGCGCTTTCCCGGCACCGACCTCGCCGACAACGCGCAGTACGGCGCGGGCGAGTGCCTGTTCGCGCAGTCCCGCTTCGACAGCGCCGCCGTGGCCTACGAGGCGGTGGAGAAGCTGGACCCGCAGGGGGACCGCGTGCCGGCGGCACTCTGGAAACTGGCCCTGAGCCACGAGAAGCTGGGGCAGGAGACGAGGGCCCGCCGCGTGCTCGAGGACCTGGTGCGCCGCTTCCCGCTCGCGGGCGAGGCGCAGCTGGCCCGGGACCGGTTGGGCGCTGCGACGAAGCGGAGCCGCTGAGACGGGCGGAGCCATCGGGCCGGCCGCATCCGCGCGGCCGGCCCGTTCCGTCGGCGCCGGGGCTTGACGGGTCCCGGCGCCGACCGTAGCGTCGCTCTTCGAGGAGGCCCGCCATGGAGCTGATCCCCGTATCGCTCGAGATCCCCGCCGACTGCAACCTCGTCGCCGGGCAGTCCCACTTCATCAAGACCGTCGAGGACCTGGCCGAGATCGTCGTGACCACCGTGCCCGGCGCCCGCTTCGGCCTGGCCTTCTGCGAGGCCTCGGGTCCCTGCCTGATCCGCACCGAGGGCAACGACGCGGCCCTCATCGAGGCAGCCGTCGCCAACGCTCGCAAGGTGGCCGCCGGCCACACGTTCTTCCTGCTGCTCCGGGATGCGTACCCCATCAACCTCCTGAACGCGGTCAAGTCGTGCCCGGAGGTGTGCCGCGTCTTCTGCGCCACCGCCAACCCGGTGCAGGCGCTGGTGGCGCGTACGGAGCTGGGTTCGGGCATTGCCGGGGTGGTGGACGGGGAGTCGCCGCGGGGCGTCGAGGACGATGCGGCGAAGCAGGCGCGGCGGGATTTCCTGCGGAAGATCGGCTACAAGCGATAGGCGGCGCCGCCGCGTCCGGCGCGGCCCCGGGCGATTCGCCTTCCCCGCGCGGTTGACTTAGACTGCTCCGGTCTTGCGAGCGCGCCTCACCCACGCCTCTCGCGGGTATCCGGGCGCGCCGCGCCATGTTCACGCCCCGGGCCGCCTTCCTCGGCTGCCGTGTCCGGGGACGGGTCGCGCTGTTGCGCATCGGTCGGAGGACTCCATGGGTGGGCTTCCCGCGTCGGCACCGGTCGTCATCATCGGTGCCGGCTGCATCGGTACCTCGATCGCCTACGAGCTGGGGCGACGGGGGGTGAAGGGCGTGGTGGTGGTCGAGAAGGAGCTGTTCGCCGGCACCGGTTCGACCGCCAAGGCGGCCGGCGGCATCCGGGCCCAGTTCTCGACCCCGCACAACGTGCGCCTCTCGATGATGTCCATCGCCCGCTTCCGGGTCTTCGCCGAGGAGATGGACACCGACCCGGTCTACTTCCCGGTGGGGTACCTCTTCCTGCTCGGCGACGAGGGGTCCTGGGCGACGTTCCAGAAGCAGGCGGAGATGCAGCGCTCGCTCGGACTGCCGGTGCGGACGCTGACCCCGGCGGAGGCCAGGGGCATCGTGCCCGAGCTGTACGTGGACGACCTGCTCGGCGCCACCTTCTGCCTCGACGACGGGCTGGGCGACCCGGACGGGGTCACCCAGGCCTACGTGGCGCAGGCCCGCCGCCTGGGCGCGGTGTTCCAGTTCGGGGAGCGGGCGACCGGTCTGGTGATGGACGGCAACCGGGTCACCGGTGTGCGCACCGCGAACGGCACGATCCACACGCCGATGGTGGTCAACGCGGCCGGGCCGCACGCCCACGAGGTGGGCGAGTGGGCGGGCATCGACGTGCCGGTCGTGCCGGTGCGGCGGCACTGCTTCGTCACCGAGCCGCTGCCGATGGCGCGCAAGGACCTGCCCATGATCGTGGACATGACCTCGGGCGTGTACATGCACCGCGAGAGCGGCGGCATGCTGATCGGCTACGCGAACCCCGAGGAGCCGGTCGGCTTCAACACGGCCGTGAACCCCGAGATGCTCGACCGGATGATCGAGCCCGCCATGCACCGCGTCCCGGTGCTCGAGGAGGCCGAGGTCAAGACCTCGAAGGGCTGGGCCGGCCTGTACGAGACGACGCCCGACCACAACTCGATCCTGGGCCCGCCGCAGGCGGTCGAGGGTCTCATGCTGGCCAACGGCTTCAGCGGCCACGGCTTCATGCACGCCCCGGCGGTGGGCCAGCTCATCAGCGAGTGGATCGTGGACGGCAAGCCGAGCCTCGACCTCTCGCCGCTGCGGCTGGAGCGCTTCGCGGGGCGGGCCGGTTCCGAGGTGGAGGCGAACGTCATCTGACATGGCGCTCCGGCACCACGTGCTGCGCCTGGGGCCGCTCGACAACGCCACGTACGTGCTCGTGTGCGGGCGCACGCACGAGTGCGCCGTCGTGGACGCGGGCTTCGAGGCCGGCGCGGTCGTGCGCTGGGTGCGGGAACAGGCCGGGCCGCTGACCGTTCGCCACCTGCTCGCGACCCACGCGCACTACGACCACGTCTGCGGCATGCGCGAGGTACAGGCGGCGCTGGGCGGCGACTTCCGGCTGCACCCGGCGGATCGCGGATTGCTCGAGCAGCTCGACGTGCAGGCGGCGACGTGGGGGTTCGCGCCGGCGACGCCGCCGGCGGTGGTGCTCGACCTGGCCGACGGCGAGCGGTTGGCGCTGGGCGAGGAGTCCCTGCAGGTGATCCACACCCCGGGCCACTCGCCCGGCGGCGTGTGCTTCCGCGGCGGGGACGACCTGTGGTCCGGCGATACGCTCTTCGCCGGCTCGGTCGGCCGCGCCGATCTGCCCGGCGGATCGGTCGCTGAGCTGGAACGTTCGATCCGCGTCCGGCTCTTCCCGCTGGGGGACGCGGTGCGCGTGCATCCCGGGCACGGCCCGTCCACGACGATCGGCCGGGAGCGGACCGGCAACCCCTTCGTGGGCGAAGGAAGGAGCTTCACGTGAGCGAGGCACGGCAGGACGGCCGGCAGCCGGGGCAGTGGAGCCACCGGCTCGACGTGGACCCGACGGCCTTCATCGCCCCCGGGGCGGTGCTGGTCGGCGAAGTGACGGTGGGGGCCCGCGCGGGCATCTGGTTCAACGCCGTGCTGCGCGGCGACATCGATCGCATCGTCGTGGGCGAGGACTCCAACGTGCAGGACGGCACCGTCGTGCACATGGACGAGGGCAGCCCGGCCCTGATCGGCGCCCGCGTCACGATCGGCCACAACGCCATCATCCATGGCTGCACCATCGAGGATGACGCTCTCGTCGGGATGGGCGCGGTCGTGCTCACCGGGGCGCGCATCGGGGCCGGGTCGCTCATCGGCGCCGGGGCGCTGGTGCGCGAGCGCCAGGTCATCCCGCCCGGGAGCATCGCCCTGGGCATGCCGGCCAAGGTCGTCGCACCGGCGACCGACGAGCACCGCGCCGGCATGCGGCGCGGCTGGGAGCACTACGTTGCGCTGGCGCGATCGTACCGCGAGCGCGGCCTGAGCCAGCCGCTGTCGGCGCAGACCCCCACGACCGGGTTGATGGGCCACGCCCGTGGTCCGATGACGTTCTTCGAGTGGGACCGGCTTCTGGCGCTGTTGGGGGAGGGCCCCGACCGCGTGGCGGAGCGAATGGGCCGGCACGACGAGGCCGCGTGGCGGCGCAACCCGGGGCCCGGCCGCTGGTCGGCGCTGGAGGTGCTCTGCCACCTGCGCGACGTGGACCGGGAGATCTTCGGCCCGCGCCTCGAGCGCCTGCTCGCCGAGGCGTACCCGGCCCTGCCCGACCTGACGACGCGGGGCTGGGACGTGGCGCGCGATTACCGCAACCAGTCGCCGGCACGCGCCCTCGAGGACTGGCGCGCGGCGCGCCGGGCCGTGCTGGCGCGGCTGGCACCGCTCTCGCGCACCGACTGGGACCGGACCGGCCTGCACCCGGTGCGCGGGGCCATCTCGGTGGCCACGCTCGCCCGCGCCTGGGCCGAGCACGACCTCTCGCACCGCCGCCAGCTGGCCGAGACGCTCGGGGAGTTCGCGTGATCCAGGTGCCGTCGCCGCCGCCCGCCGGCAGCGCGGCGGACCGGCTGCTGGGCGCGCTCGCGCGGTGCGGGCACGCGGCCGGCGGAGCGGAGGACGGCTCGCCCGCGACGCTCTTCCTCTGCCCGGGGCCGGAGCCGGCCGTGTCCGACCCGCTCTCCCGGCCCGGGTCGGGGCCGGCCCCGACCCGGCTCCTGGTCGTGACGCGTCTGGGCACGCACCCGGACGCGGCTGCCCCGCGCCTGCGCGACTGCTGGGATCTGGAGGAGCGGGCGCGGGCCGGCGGCCTGCCGGTGCTCGTGCTGCGCCTCGGGCCCATGCTGGGGCCGGCGAGCCCGCTCTGGCTCCATCTGGCCACCGGGCCTGCGCTGCCGCGCGGCGGCGCCAAGCTCGTCAACCCGGTGGCCGAGACCGACGTGGTCGAGACGCTCGACCGGGCGCTCGCCGGCCGCGCCGCCTGGGAAGGCTGGTACGAGGTGGCGGGCCCGGAGACCTGGACCCTGGCCGAGCTGGTGGAGCTGGCCCGTGCGACGGGGGCGCCGCGGGGAGGGCCGGGAGCAGCCTGGGAACCGCCGCTGGCCGAGATCGAGGAGCACAGGCTGGCCGAGGCGGAGCCGTGGCTCACGCACTTCGGGCTCGCCCCGCGGCCGCTGGCCGAGCAGGCGCGCGGCTGGGCTCCCGCGGGTGCGGGGAAAGTAGCGTGAGCCCCGCCCGCGTCCGCCCGCCCGCACACCGCAGCGAGGGCGCGCCGCGCCCGGTCGGCTGCGCGATCGTGACCGTGAGCGACACGCGGCGCGGCCCGGCCGACACCGCCGGGGCGCTGATCGAGCGGAAGATCGTCCGCGCCGGGCACCGGGTGACGACCCGCGCCTGGGTGAAGGACGAGCCCGCCGCCCTGCGGCGCGCGGTCCGCGCCGCGCTGGCGCGGCCGGCCACCGACGTGCTCGTCGTCACCGGCGGGACCGGGCTCGGCCCGCGCGACCGCACGCCGGAGGCGCTGGCGCCGCTGGCGGAGCGGCCCGTGCCCGGCTTCGGCGAGCTGTTCCGGATCCTGTCGCTCGAGCAGGTCGGCTCGGCCGCCTGGCTGTCGCGGGCCGGGGCGTTCGTCGCGAAGGGCCGCCTGGTCGTGCTGCTGCCCGGGTCCCGCGCCGCCGTGGCGCTGGCGCTCGAACGGTTGCTGCTGCCGGAACTCGTCCACGCGGTCCGCATGCTGGGCCGCTTCCATCCCACGGAGGAATGAGGATGTCCATCCGTCCCGACCACTGGATCCGCAAGATGTGCCTCGAGCACCGCATGATCGAGCCCTTCGCCGAGAAGCAGGTGCGCCAGGGGGTCATCTCCTTCGGGGTCTCGTCGTACGGCTACGACCTGCGCATCGCCGACGAGTTCAAGATCTTCACCAACGTGAACTCGACCATCGTGGACCCCAAGCGCGTGGACCCGGCTTCGATGGTGGACTTCCGGGGCCCGGTCGCGGTCATCCCGCCCAACTCGTTCGCGCTGGGCCGCAGCGTCGAGTACTTCCGCATCCCGCGCAACGTCATCACCGTCTGCCTGGGCAAGAGCACCTACGCCCGCTGCGGCATCATCACGAACGTGACGCCGTTCGAGCCGGAGTGGGAGGGCTTCGTCACGCTGGAGATCAGCAACACCACGCCGCTGCCGGCGCGGGTCTACGCCAACGAGGGCATCGCGCAGGTGCTGTTCTTCGAGAGCGACTCGCCCTGCGAGGTGTCGTACAAGGACAAGGCGGGCAAGTACCAGGCCCAGCAGGGCATCACGCTGCCGAAGCTGTAGGGCGCCCGCGCCGTTTGCGCTCCGGCGTGGGCCCCGGTATCCTGCCTTCGGCCGTGTGCGAAGGAGCCACACGGCCGGCGAGGAGCCTCTGGCATGATCAAGGAACTGGCGGCGGGTCTGGGCATCACCCTCGAGCACTTCGCGCTCAAGAAGCCCGTGACCCTGCAGTACCCGGACGAGAAGCTCGTCATGTTCCCGCGCTTCCGCGGGCTGCACATCCTGGCGCGGCACGCCGACGGCCTCGAGCGCTGCGTGGGGTGCGAGCTGTGCGCGGTGGCCTGCCCGGCCGACGCCATCTTCGTCCAGGCCGCGGAGAACGATCCGGAGCACCCGCGCTCGCACGGCGAGCGCCACGCCGCCCGCTACGAGATCAACATGCTGCGCTGCATCTTCTGCGGCATGTGCGAGGAGGCCTGCCCCGAGGACGCCATCTTCCTCGAGAAGGACTACGAGCTGGCCGACTACCGGCGCGAGGCTTTCATCTACACGAAGGACGAGCTGCTGGTCGGCCCGGAGAAGGCGGGATACCTGCCCGAGCGGTGAGGCCGGGCGGTGGGCGAAGGGGGCGGGTCCCGGCGGGGCCCGCCCCCTCGGTCATCCCCCGAGCTGGGCCAGCAGCTTGGCCGCCAGCGCCTCCCAGGTCCAGGCCGCCGCCGTCGCCGGCCCGGCGGCGCCGAGCCGCTCGCGCAGGGCCGGATCGCGCAGCACGCGGGCGATTGCGGGGCGCAGCGCCCACGGGTGCCGCCAGCGGGCCACCAGCGCGTTCCCGCCGTCGCGGGCGAAGTCCTGCGTGCCGCTGGGGGTGCAGACGACCGCGGCGCCGCAGGCCATCCCCTCGAGGGCCGTGTTGCACCAGCCCGCCTTGCGCTCGGCGGCGACGAAGAGATGCGCCGACTGGTAGAGGGCGACCAGCTCCTCCTGCGTGGGGTCGAGCACGAAGCGGGCATTGGGCGGCAGGGGCGCGCCGTCGCGCGGGTCCTGCCGGTTCTGCGGCCCCAACGCGTCGAAGAGCACGACCTCGAAGTCCGGCACCCTCCCGACGAGTCCGGCGAGGGCGCGCAGCACGAGGTCGGTGCCCTTCTTGGGTCGCGAGCGCCGCCCGTTCAGCAGCACGCGCAGCGGCGCCGCCGCGCGGCGGGCGGGGTCGGGGTGGAACTGCCGGACGTTGATGCCGCCGATCCCGTCGAGGACGGGCCGGCGGGTACGGCGCACGAGCGCGCGGCGCAGCGCGCCCGAGTTCGCGGCGAGGCGGACGTCGGGCCGCGCTAGTGCGCGGGCCAGCCCGGGGTCGCCCTCGATCACGCAATAGTAGACGCGCGCGGCGGCCGGTGCGGCGGCGAAGGCCTCGAAGGTGTGCGGGTCGGCGCACAGCGCCAGGTCGGCGGGCACGCCGGCCGCGTCGGCGAGCGGCCGGGTGGCGCCGGAGAAGTGCAGCCAGGCCGGCGGGCCGCCGTCCGGATGGAGGAGCGTCACGCCGTGGCCGGCGACGCTCCAGGCGTTGCCCAGCTCGACGAAGCGCCGCACGCCACCGAAGACGCCCACGTGGGGCAGGAAGAGGCTGATGCGCATCGGGGCTGCACGCTAGCAGAACGGGCGGGAGCGTGCCCAACCCTCCGTCCGCCGATGGAACGGCGGCGTTCCGCTCCGAAACGGCCGCCGTTCCACCGGCGAACGCTGGCGGCGGCGTCCCCTGCGGCGCTACGTGAGGTGGGGCCCGCAACGCATTGTCACGACACGCAGTGGGCGACGAGCGCGTCGGTGGCACGCGGCCTGCGATGGACGGCGGCAACGAAAGAGGCGCCGCGCGGCGGGCGATCCGCCGGCCGGGCGCGGCGGCCGAGAGACGACGGTTTCGAAGAGGAGGGCATCACGATGGCGATCATCCGCTTGAATCCGCAGGTCCCGCCGATGCGCGACCTGGTCACGATGCACGAGGAGATGAACCGGCTGTTCGACAGCGCCTTCGGCCGTCCCGGCGCCCGCGCGGCGTTCGACTTCGCGCCGGTCGTGGACATCGAGGAGACGCCGGAGGCGTTCGTGATCCGCGCCGACCTGCCCGGCGTCGCGCAGAAGGACGTCAAGGTGAACGTCATGGGCGACACGCTGACGGTGCGCGGCGAGCGCCGGCAGGAGTGCGCGGAGGGGGACACGAACTGGCTGCGCTGCGAGCGGGCCCACGGCACGTTCGAGCGTTCGTTCACCCTGGGCTCGCCGGTGAAGGCGGACCAGGTGAAGGCCTCCTACAAGGACGGGGTGCTCGATGTCCGGGTGCCCAAGGCCGAGGAGGCGAAGCTGCGGGAGATCGAGGTGAAGGTCGGGTAGCCGGAAGGGCGACCTGCCACATCCACGGACGCTCCACGCCGGACGCCGCCCGCGAGCGGGCGGGTGATCCGGCGTGGTCGCCGTCCATCACGAGGAAAGAAGGGGACTCATGGGCAAGGTCATCGGCATCGATCTGGGGACCACGAATTCGTGCGTGGCGGTGATGGAGGGTGGTGAGCCCAAGGTCATCGCCAACGCCGAGGGCTTCCGCACGACCCCGTCGGTGGTCGGCTTCGCGAAGAGCGGCGAGCGGCTCGTGGGACTGGTGGCGCGCCGGCAGGCCGTGACCAACCCCGCGCACACGGTCTATTCCATCAAGCGTTTCATGGGGCGCAAGTACGACGAGGTCGAGAGCGAGCGCAAGCTCGTCCCCTACGAGGTCGTGCGCGGCGCCGGCGGGGACGCCCGGGTCCGGGTGGGGGACAAGGAGTACTCGCCCCCCGAGATCTCGGCCATGATCCTGCAGAAGATGCGGCAGACGGCGGAGGAGTACCTGGGCGAGAAGGTGACCGAGGCGGTCATCACCGTGCCGGCCTACTTCAACGACTCGCAGCGCCAGGCGACCAAGGACGCCGGCCGCATCGCCGGTCTGGACGTCAAGCGCATCATCAACGAGCCCACCGCCGCCTCGCTGGCCTACGGCCTCGACAAGAAGAAGGACGAGAGGATCGCCGTCTTCGACCTCGGCGGCGGCACCTTCGACATCTCGATCCTCGAGATCGGCGAGGGCGTCTTCGAGGTGCGCTCGACGAACGGCGACACCCACCTGGGCGGCGACGACTTCGACCAGCGCGTCATCGACTGGCTGGCGGACGAGTTCAAGAAGCAGGAGGGGATCGATCTGCGCAAGGACCCGATGGCCCTGCAGCGGCTCAAGGAGGCCGCGGAGAAGGCCAAGTGCGAGCTGTCGGGCACCCTCGAGACCGAGGTCAACCTGCCGTTCATCACCGCCGACCAGAACGGTCCCAAGCACCTGAGCCTCAAGCTCACCCGCGCGCGGCTCGAGCAGCTGGTGGACGACCTGGTCGAGCGCTGCCGCGGTCCGGTGATGAAGGCCCTGCAGGACGCGGGCCTGACGCCGCAGCAGATCGACGAGGCGGTGCTGGTGGGCGGGGCGACGCGCATGCCCAGGGTCCAGGAGCTGGTCAAGCAGATCTTCGGCAAGGAGCCGCACCGCGGCGTGAACCCCGACGAGGTGGTGGCGGTCGGCGCGGCCATCCAGGGCGCCGTGCTGGCCGGCGACGTGCGCGACGTCGTGCTGCTCGACGTGACGCCGCTGTCGCTGGGCATCGAGACGCTGGGCGGCGTGAGCACCACGCTCATCCCGCGCAACACGACCATCCCGACCAAGAAGAGCGAGGTGTTCTCGACCGCGTCGGACAACCAGACGACGGTGGAGGTGCACGTGCTGCAGGGCGAGCGGCCGATGGCGGGCGGCAACAAGACCATCGGGCGCTTCCACCTCGACGGCATCCCGCCGGCGCCGCGCGGCATGCCCCAGATCGAGGTCAGCTTCGACATCGACGCCAACGGCATCCTGCACGTCTCGGCCAAGGACCGGGCGACCGGCAAGGAGCAGAGCATCCGCATCGAGGCGTCCAGCGGGCTGAACGAGTCCGAGATCCAGAACATGGTCAAGGACGCCGAGACGCACGCCGGCGAGGACCGCAAGCGCAAGGAGGCGGTCGAGGCGCGCAACCGGGCCGACTCGCTGGCCTACGAGGTGGAGAAGAACCTCAAGGAGCACGGCGGCAAGCTCGACGCCGACACGAAGTCGCGGGTCGAGGCCGAGCTGGCGAAGGTGCGCGAGGCCCTCAAGGGCGAGGATGCGGCCGCCATCACGGCGGCGAGCGAGGCGCTCCAGGAGGCCTGGCACAAGGCCGCGGCGGCGCTCTACCAGCAGGCCGGTCCGCCCCCCGGCGGCCCGGGGCCGCAGCCCGGCCCGGGCGACGCCGGCGAGAAGCCGAAGAGCGGGGGCGATGGGGCGGTGGACGCGGACTACAAGGTCGTGGACTGATCCGCGTCCGAGGACGCCCGAACGAAGGCGGGGCGGTGCCCGTGTGGGCGCCGCCTCGTCCGTTGTCGGCCGGATCGCTACAGCCGGACGATCTTCCGCGAGCGCCGGCCCTTGAGCGCGTTGCGCGTGTCCACGATGCTCCTGGCTCCGCGCAGGATCATGCCGTACGGGAACGCCTTGTGGGCGGTGGCGATGACCACGCAGTCGAAGCGCCCGAGCCGCGCCGCGGTGAGCGGCGTGCTCTTCATGCGCCGGCCGAGGAACTCGAGCGAGGGCACGAACGGGTCGGAGTACTCGACCCGGGCGCCGCGGTCGGTCAGCGTCTTCATGATGTCGAGCGACGGGCTCTCGCGCACGTCGTCGATGTCGGCCTTGTAGGCCACGCCCAGCACCAGCACCCGCGAGCCGCGGATCGAGCGGTGCCGCGCGTTCAGCGCGTCGCCCACCAGGCTCACCGTGTACTCGGGCATCTGCCCGTTCACGTGCCCGGCCAGCTCGATGAAGCGGGCCTCGAAACCGCTGCCCCGCGCCTTCCACGACAGGTAGAAGGGATCGATGGGGATGCAGTGGCCACCGAGACCGGGGCCGGGGTAGAAGGGCATGAAGCCGAACGGCTTGGTGGCGGCGGCCTCGATGACCTCCCACACGTCGATCTTGAGCCGGGCGCACATCAGCGCCAGCTCGTTCACCAGGCCGATGTTGACGCTGCGGAAGGTGTTCTCGAGCAGCTTCACCATCTCGGCGACCTGCGTCGAGGAGACCGGCACGACCCTCTCGAGCCGCTGGCGGTAGAGCTCGACCGCGACCTTCGAGCAGGCGCGGGTGACGCCGCCCACCACCTTGGGCGTGTTCTTCGTCTGCCAGACCGGGTTGCCCGGGTCCACCCGTTCGGGCGAGAAGGCGAGGAAGAAGTCCTTGCCGACCTCGAGTCCGGTGCGCTGGAGCTCGGGCAGGATGAGCTCCTCGGTCGTGCCGGGGTAGGTCGTGCTCTCGAGGATGACCAGCTGCCCGCGGTGCACGTACTGCTTGATCTGGTCCGCTGCCGCCACGATGTAGGAGACGTCGGGATCGCGCATCTTCGACAACGGCGTCGGGACGCAGATGCAGACGGCGTCGGCACGGCGCAGCACCGCGAAGTCCGTGGTCGCCGCCAGATGGCCGGAGGCGGTCAGCTCGCGGACGTCGCGGCTCGAGACGTCTTGGATGTAGGAGCGGCCGGCCGCCAGCTGCCGGACGCGGTCCTTCCTCAGGTCGATGCCGGTGACGCGGAAGCCGGCGCGGGCGAACTCGACAGCGAGCGGCAGCCCCACGTAGCCCAGGCCGATGACGCCGATGCGGGCCTTGCGGTTCTGGATGCGGCGGGAGAGCGTCTCTGCGGGTGACGCCGGGCGGGTCCTGCGGGGGGTAGGTCGCATAGGGCGGAAACGCTATCAGAGGGCGGCGAGAGGGGTCAACCGCCGGCGGCGTTCCGGCCTCCGGGTGTTTGCCCCGTGCCGCGCGAACGGCCACAATGCCGGTGCATGGCCATGCACATCGCACGATACCGCACCGCCGCCGGCGAGCAGTGGGGCCGCCGCGAGGACTCCGTCTACGTGCGGCTGGACGCGCCACCCTGGCAGGGAGGGCGCGAGACCGGGCCGCGCGATCCGGTGGCGGACGTCGTCCTGCTGGCCCCGGTGCGGCCCACCAAGATCGTCTGCGTCGGACTCAACTACCGCGACCACATCGCCGAGAGCCGGACCGCCGTGCCCGGTGGGGGCGACGTGCCGGCCGAGCCGCTGCTCTTCCTCAAGCCGCCGAGCGCCGTGGTCGGCGACGGCGAGGCCATCCGCTATCCGCGTGGCGTCGAGCGGCTCGATCCGGAGGCCGAGCTGGCCGTCGTGATCGGCCGCCGCGCCCGCGCCGTGGGCGCGGCCGAGGCGCTCGGCCACGTCGCCGGTTACACCTGCTTCAACGACGTCAGCGCCCGCAACTACCAGCGTCGCGACGGGCAGTGGACGCGGGCCAAGGGCTTCGACACGTTCGCCCCGCTGGGGCCCTGGGTGGCGGTGGGGCTCGACCCCGGGGCCCTCGAGGTCCGCTGCCGGGTGAACGGGCAGGAGCGCCAGCACGGCCGCACCGCGGACCTCGTGCACCCGGTGGCGGCGTTGATCGCCTTCATCTCCGGCATCATGACCCTCGAGCCCGGCGATGTGATCGCCACCGGCACGCCGGCCGGCGTCGCCCCGGTCGTCCCCGGCGACACGGTCGAGGTCGAGATCGACGGGATCGGCGTGCTCACGAACCGGGTCGAGGCCGCCCCGGCATGACCCCCCGCGCCGCTCGGCTCATCGTGAACGGGCGGGTGTGGAGCGGTGGCCCCGGTGGCGGGACCGCCGACGCCGTGGCCGTGGCGGGCGGCCGCGTGCTGGCCGTCGGCCGGGCGGCGGACCTCGAGCCCCTCGCCGGTCCGGGGACGGAGCGGCTCGACGCCGGTGGGGCCACGGTGACGCCCGCTCTGGTGGACGCCCACCTGCACCTGCTGGCCTGGGCGCGGTCGCGCGACGAGGTGGCCCTCGTGGGCGCCGCGTCGCGCCGCGAGGCGCTGGACCGCGTCGCCGGCTTCCTGGCGGCGGCGCCGGGTTCGGGACCGGTGGTGGGACGGGGCTGGGACGCCAACGACTGGCGCGAGCCGCCGGACCGGGCGTGCCTCGACGCCGTGAGCGGCGAGCGGCCGGTGCTGCTGCACAGCCGGGACTACCACGCGCTGTGGGTGAACGGTGCGGCACTGCGGACCGCGGGGCTGACCCGGACCACGCCCGACCCGCCGGGCGGGCGCATCGAGCGCGATGCCGCCGGCGAGCCGACCGGCGTGGTGCGCGAGCACGCGGTGCGTCTCTTCGCCGCGGTGCTGGCGGCCGCGGTGCGCGGCTCGGATGCCGAGCGGCTGGACGCGGCCGTGCGCTGGCTGCACGCGCGGGGGATCACCGGCGTGCACGACTTCGAGGACCGCGAGGCGATCCGGACCCTGCGCGCGTTCCAGGCCGATCCGGCGCGGCCGCGCCTGCGCGTCGTGGCGCACCTGCCGGCGGAGGAGCTGGAGGCCGCGCTGGCCGAAGGCCTGCGGAGCGGGGCCGGGGACGCGTGGTTCCGCACGGGCGCGCTCAAGCTCTTCGCCGACGGCACGCTGGGCTCGCGCACCGCCGCGCTGCTCGAGCCCTACGAGGGCTCGGCGGCGGACGGCATGGAGCTCGTGCCGCCGGCCGAGCTGGCGCGCACGGCGGCGCGGGCGGCCGCGGGCGGCATCGCCGTCGCCATCCATGCCATCGGCGACCGGGCCGTCCGCTCGGCCCTCGATGCCGTGCAGGCCGCCGCGGCGACCGGCGCAAGGCCGGCGCTGCCGTCACGCGTCGAGCACGCGCAGCTCGTGGCCGCGGCGGACCTGCCGCGTTTCGCGCGGCTCGGCGTCTGGGCGAGCATGCAGCCGACGCACTGCGTCTCGGACATCGAGCTGGCCGGGCGCGGCTGGGGCGCGCGCGTGGAGCGCTCCTACCCGTGGCGCGCGCTGCTCGATGCCGGGGCGACGATGGTCTTCGGCTCCGACGCTCCGGTCGAGTCCCCCCGGCCGGCCGCCTGGCTTCACGCGGCCTTGACGCGGCAGCGGCCGGACGGGACGCCTCCGGAAGGTTTCACCCCGGCCCAGCGCATCGGCCTGGACGAGGCCCTGCGGGCCTGCACCGCGGCCGGCCGGGCCCCGGAGCCGGGCGGGGAGACGGGCTGGGGCGTCGTGCCGGGCGCCCCGGCGGACCTCGTGGTCTGGGACGCCGACCTGCACCGGTTGCCCGCTTCCCTGCTGCACGAGACGCGCGCAGCGTGTACCCTCCTGGCCGGTGAGATCGTCCACCGGGGGCCGGTGGCGACGGGGCACGATGTCCTCCGCCCGGCGAGGGGCTCATGACCGACCGGTACCGGATCGCAGGCGACGAGGAGCTGGTGCGCATCGCGCAGGGCGGCGAGAACCGCGCCTTCGACGAGCTGGTGCGACGCTACCAGGACAAGGTCTACCGGCTCTCGTACAAGATCCTCCGCCACGAGGACGACGCGGCCGAGGCGCTGCAGGACGCCTTCCTCTCGGCCTACCGCGGGCTCGGGAACTTCAAGGCCGAGTCCACGTTCTCGACGTGGCTCTACCGCATCGCCACGAACGCGAGCCTGATGAAGTACCGCAAGCGCCGCGACGGCCACGTCTCGCTCGACCAGCCGCAGGGTGCCAACGAGGAGGCCGAACCGCTCCAGCTCGCGGATTGGGCGGCCCAGCCGCCAGAGGACCTGCTCACGGCGGAGACCCGGCAGGTCATGGCGGAGGGGATCGAGCGGCTGCCCGAGGAGCTGCGCACGGTCTTCGTGCTGCGCGACATCGAGGAGCTGTCGAACGCCGAGGTGGCCGAGATCCTGGGCCTGTCGGTGGCGGCGGTGAAGTCGCGGCTGCACCGCGGCCGCATCCAGCTGCGGGAGCGGCTCAATC
>JAXDBZ010000300.1:0-6381 GCA_034678345.1 Candidatus Eiseniibacteriota bacterium | reverse complement strand
GGGCGAGGCGGCGGTGCGGCTGTGCGAGGTGCTGCGGTCCGCCCGGCGTCTCACCGAGGCGAGGAACGCGGCCCGCGCGGCGCTGGCCGACCCCGCGCTCGCGGAGCGGCGCGGGCGGCTGCTCCTCGAGCGGGCGCGGGCCGAGCTGGGGCTGAACCGGCCGGACTCCGCGCTGGCGCTGTACGAGCGCGCCGCGGCCGACGATTCGCTGGCGGCGCAGGCCGCCTGGGAGGCGGGTCGCGCGGCCGAGGACGCCGGGCGCCCGGACGTGGCGGGTTTCTGGTACGTCCGGGCGGGGCGGGCCGGCAGGCACGCGCCCGAGGCGCGCTTCCGCGCCGGCCTGCTGCACTTCGCCGCGGGCCGGGTGGATTCGGCGGCGGCGACGTGGGAGGGGAGTGGGGACGAGGGGAGCCGCTTCTGGCTGGGCATCGCGCGGCGCTCCCGGCGCGACACGACCGGCGGCGACTCGCTCCTGCGCGTCCTGGCGGCGAGGCCCGGCTACACCTTCTACCGCGCCGCCGCGCGCGACACGCTGGGCCTCGCCGGCCGGGCCGGGCCGCGCATCGCCGCGGCCTCGGAAGGTGGCGACGCCGTCGGCGCGGCGGACGATCTGGCGGCGATCGGCGCCGTGGACGAGGCGGCGACCCTGCTCTCGCGCCTGGCGAGCGGTGACGTGCCGCCCGGCCGCGCCGCCGCGGTGCTGGCCGGAGCCCGCCGTGCCTACGCCATGGGGCGCACGCACCTCGGCGTCACCCTGGCCCGCCGCGCCTTCGAGCTGGCGGCGGGGGAGAGCGACGCCGAGGCCTGGGCGGCGGCTCCCTGGTCGTTCCCGCCCGCCTACGAGTCGCTGCTCGCCACGCCGCGCGACACGGTCGTCGCTGCGCTCGAGCCGGCCCTGCTCTACGCCGTGGTCATGCAGGAGAGCCGTTTCGAGCCGCGCGCGCGCTCCCGCAGCGACGCGCTCGGGCTCATGCAGCTCAAGCTCGGCACCGCCGGCGACATGGCGAGGCTGGCGCGCGATCCCCGGCCGACCGCGGCCGCCCTGTTCGATCCAGAGCGCAACGTCCGCTACGGGGCGCGCTACCTCGCCTGGCTGCTGCGCCGCTGTGACGGCAGCGTCGCCGCCGCCCTCTGCGCCTACAACGCCGGGCCCGGCCGGCTCGTCGCCGGCTGGCGCGACCTGCGGGCGCGCGGGGGGGAGGCGCTGCTCTGCGAACTGGCCTCGAATCCGCTGGCGCAGGACTACGCGAGACGCATCTTCGCCTTCCGCGCCGCCTACCGGGAGATGAGGCCGACCGCACAACCTTGAGGGCGGGCGACGGGCGCGACCCGTTCTGCTAGGGTCGTGCCGATGGCCACACCGTCCGCGCCGTCGCCCGGCCCCGGAGCCGACCCCCTAGCCCTGTTGCGCTCGCCATCGTTCCTGTCCGAGCTGCGACGCAAGGCCATCCACCTCTCCTTCATCGTCCTGCCCCTCGACTTGCTCTTTGAGGTCCTGCCGTGGCCGCGCGGTCGGCCCCAGTGGACGCTGCTGCTGGCCGTGCTGGCGCTGGGGGCACTGGGGCTCGACGTGCTGCGCCTGCGCGAGAAGCGGGTACGCCGGCTCTTCCGCGACTTCCTCGGCGGCATGCTGCGCGAGCACGAGCGGTTCGGGCTGCTCGGCTCGACCTACCTGCTCATGGCGGCGCTGCTGGCCGTGGACCTGTTCCCGCGTCCGGTGGCGGCCGCGGCGATCGGGTTCACCGTGCTGGGCGACGCCTTCGCCGCCGTCGTCGGCAAGGCGTGGGGGCGCACCCGCGTCTTCGGCAAGACGCTGGAGGGCGCACTGGGGGGCTTGGCGGCCTGTCTGGCCTGGGCCGCGGTCTTCGCGGTCGGAGGGCACCTGCCCTGGGGCGTGGCGGTGGCCGGAGCGCTGGTCGCAAGTCTGGCCGAGATCCTGCCGATACCTCTGGATGACAACCTCGGCATGACCCTGCTGGCCGGGGTGGTGATGGTCCTGCTCGGGAGTCCCTGGTGAGCCGTCCGAGTCCACGTCCCGCGAACGAGTTCGAAGATGCGCTGCGCGCCGCCCGCGAGGGCCGCTTCGCGCGGGCCACGGCGCGGATCGAGCGCGCCCTCGGGCCGGGGCGTTCCGGCGTGTCGCGGCGCATCGCGGCCGTGGATACCCTCGCGCGGGTGGCGCGGCTGGCCGAGGCCGGCAGCGACCCGGCGGCGGCCGCCGCGGCGCTCGAGGTCGCTCTGCGGCTGCAGCCGGACTATCCCGACCTGTGGTTCCGCCGGGCCCGGTTGCTGCTCGCGCTGCAGCGCCGGGCCGAGGCGCGGCAGGCGCTCGACCGGGCGCTGGCCCTGAACCCGCGCTACGCCGCGGCGCGGCTCGAGCGGGTCCTGCTGGACGCCGCGGAGGGTTTCATCGGCGAGGCGCTCGAGTCCCTGCGTGCCCTCGGCACGGAGACGGCGGTGGCCGAGCCCGGTCTCTTCCAGGAGGGGATGGAGAGTCTGGCCCGGGCCGAGTGGGAGGAGGCCGGCGTGCTGTTGCAGCGGGCGCTGGCGCTCGACGCGGCGTCCGACGGCGGCCCGCTCGAGCGGGCGCACGCGCTGCTCGAGTCCGGTGACGCCGCCGGCGCCATCGAGGTCCTGCAGGGCGCGCTGGCCGACCACGCGGTCTGGCCGGACCTCCACTACCTGCTGGGCTCGGCCGAGTTGGAGCGCGGGCAGTTCGACGACGCGCTCGGTTCGCTGGCCCACGCTCTCGAGCTGCACCCCGACTTCCACGCGGCGCGCCTGCAGTTCGCCCGCGCGCTCGAAGGGGTCGGCGCTCGCGCGCAGGCGGTCGAGCAGGTGATGCTCGTGCTGCAGCGCGTCCCCGAGGATCCGCAGGCGCTCGAGTTGCACCGCCGCTGGACCTCGCGCCGCCGCCCCGTCCGCCCGGCGGCGTAGCGCGCCCTTCCCGGGCACCGACGTCCCGGAACGGTCAAACCCGCGCGAACGGGCTTGACCCCGCGGTGGCGCGGGGCCACTCTGTCAGTGGACTTCGGGCCGGGGCAGGATCCTCCCAGAGATAGGAGCACCAGCCATGGCGCGTGGTACCGTCACGTGGTTCAGTGACCAGAAGGGCTACGGCTTCATCGCGATGGAAGGCCACGACAACGTGTTCGTCCATCACACCGCCATCGAGGGGCGCGGGTTCCGGACGCTGAGCGTCGGCGAACAGGTGGAGTTCGAGATCCAGGCCAGCGAACGGGGTCCCGAGGCCGCTCACGTCACGAGGCTGATGTAAGTCGAAGGTGCTCGAAGTCCAGACGGCCCGGTGCCGCAGGCGCCGGGCCGTCGTCCGTTCCGGCGATCCCTGCCGTGCCCTGGCGGCCGCGTTCCGCCCGATTCGCGTTCGCTTGACAGAACCTCTATCCTCCCCGCCATGTTCGAAACCCTGCTGAAACGCCTCTTCGGGGACAAGCACGACCGCGACCTGCAGCGGGCGCAGCCGCTGGTGGACGAGATCAACGCCGTCTGCGAGCGGCTGCGCGAGCTCGACGACGACCAGCTGCGGGCCCGGACGGAGGAGTTCAAGGCCCGGGTCGCCGCCGCCCGGGAGGGCCTGACCGACCCGGCCGAGCGCCGGGCGGCCGAGCAGGAGGCGCTCGCCGATCTTCTCCCGGAGGCCTTCGCCACCGTCAAGGAGGCCTGCCGCCGGCTGCTGGGGCGGTCCTGGGGGGTGGTCGGCATCCCGGTGGCCTGGGACATGGTGCCCTACGACGTCCAGCTGGTGGGCGGCATCATGCTGCACGAGGGGCGGATCGCCGAGATGGCCACCGGCGAGGGCAAGACCCTGGTCGCCACCATGCCCCTCTACCTGAACGCCCTGACGGGGCGCGGGGCCCACCTGGTCACCGTGAACGACTACCTGGCCCGCCGCGACAGCGAGTGGATGGGCCAGATCTACCGCTTCCTCGGGCTCAGCGTCGGCTGCATCCAGCAGGGCATGGACCCGCCGGAGCGGCGCCAGCAGTACGCCTGCGACATCACCTACGGCACGAACAACGAGTTCGGCTTCGACTACCTGCGCGACAACATGGCGGTGCGGCCCGAACACCGGGTCCAGCGGGGGTTCGTCTACGCCATCGTGGACGAGGTGGACTCGGTGCTGGTGGACGAGGCGCGCACGCCGCTCATCATCTCGGGGCCGGTCGAACACAGCGACCAGGCTTTCGACGAGTTGAAGCCGCTGGTGGACCGCGTGGTGCGGGCGCAGACGAGCTGGGTGACGCGGACCCTGGGCGAGGCGGAGAAGCTGCTCGCCGACTCCGACAAGCAGTTCGAGGCCGGCGTCGAGCTGCTCAAGGTGCAGCGCGCCGCGCCCAAGCACAAGCGCTTCCTCAAGCTGCTGTCGGAGCAGCCGGAGCTCAAGAAGCTGATCAACGGGGTCGAACTGGAGTACCTGCGCGACAAGCGCATGCACGAGCTGGACGAGGCGCTGCTCTACGCCATCGACGAGAAGGCGAAGAACGTGGACCTCCTGGAGAAGGGCCGCGACCTGATGTCGCCGGGCGACCCCGACCAGTTCGTCGTCCCCGACCTGGCGGGCCAGCTCTCCGAGCTCGAGGGCCGCAGCGACCTCGCCCCCGAGGAGCGCGTCCGCGAGCGCGACGCCATCTACCGCGCCTACGCCGCCAAGAACGAGCGCATCCACAACGTCCAGGCGCTGCTCAAGGCCTACGCCCTGTTCGAGAAGGACGTCGAGTACGTGGTGCAGGACGGCAAGGTGCTCATCGTGGACGAGTTCACCGGGCGGCTCATGCCGGGCCGGCGCTACTCGGAGGGCCTGCACCAGGCGATCGAGGCGAAGGAGGGGGTGCGGGTCGAGGGCGAGACCCAGACGCTGGCCACCATCACCCTGCAGAACTTCTTCCGCATGTACGAGAAGCTGGCCGGCATGACCGGCACGGCCGAGACCGAGGCGGCGGAGCTCTGGGAGATCTACAAGCTCGACGTGGCGGTGATCCCGACGAACAAGCCGGTCCACCGTACCGACCACAACGACGTCGTCTATCGGACCAAGCGCGAGAAGTACAACGCGGTCATCGAGGAGATCGTCGAGCTGAACCAGAAGGGCCAGCCGGTGCTGGTGGGCACGATCTCGGTGGAGGTCAGCGAGCTGCTGAGCCGCATGCTCAAGCGCCGCGGCGTCAAGCACCACGTGCTGAACGCCAAGTACCACCAGCAGGAGGCCGAGATCGTCACCCAGGCGGGCCAGCGCGGCGCCGTGACGATCGCCACGAACATGGCCGGCCGCGGCACCGACATCAAGCTCGGCCCGGGCGTGACCGATCTGGGCGGCCTGCACATCCTCGGCACCGAGCGCCACGAGTCGCGGCGCATCGACCGGCAGCTGCGCGGCCGCGCCGGCCGGCAGGGGGACCCGGGCTCCTCGCGCTTCTACCTGTCGCTCGAGGACGACCTCATGCGCCTGTTCGGCAGCGACCGCATCGCCGGCGTGATGACGCGCATGGGGGTGCAGGAGGGCGAGGTCATCGAGCACCGGATGGTGACGAACGCCATCTCCCGGGCGCAGAAGCGGGTCGAGGCCCACAACTTCGACATCCGCAAGCACCTGCTCGAGTACGACAACGTGATGAACGAGCAGCGCAGCGTGGTGTACGAGCTGCGCCATCAGGCGCTCACCGCCCAGGACATGAGCGCGTCCGTGCTCGAGTCCATCACCGAGGTGGTCCGCGAACGGGTGGACAAGGCCACCGGCGGCGGGCAGCTGCACGTCGCCGAGTGGGACCTGCGCGCCCTGGCCGACGAGCTCTCGTTCCTGCTCATGACCCAGGTGACCACGGGCGAACTCGAGACCGACAAGCCCGACGAGCTGGCGGAGCGCGCCGTGGCGGTGGCGGAGCGCGCCTACCGCGCCCGCGAGGCCGAATTCGGTCCGCCGATGATGCGCGAGATCGAGCGCCACCTCTTCCTCTACACCGTGGACGAGCACTGGCGCGACCACCTCTACGAGCTCGACCATCTCAAGGGCGGCATCGGCCTGCGGGCCTACGGGCAGCGTGACCCGCTCATCGAGTACAAGAAGGAGGCCTATACGCTGTTCGAAGGCCTGGTGCGCGAGGTGCGCGAGGACTTCGTGCAGCGCCTGTTCCGCGTGCAGCTCACCCCCGAGGTGCGCGAGGCGGTGCCGCAGCCGCGGGCGCCGCGCGTCCTGCAGACGCAGCACGCCGAGACGCAGAGCTTCGGCGGCGGGGGCGGGCCGGGGGAGGACGACGGCGGGGAGGCGGCGGTGGTGGACGGCGGCGCGCCGACGGCGCCCCGGGCGCGCGCCGGCCCCGCGGTGGGCCGCAACGACCCCTGCCCGTGCGGCAGCGGCAAGAAGTA
>JAXDBZ010000299.1:0-7251 GCA_034678345.1 Candidatus Eiseniibacteriota bacterium | reverse complement strand
GGCTGCGCCGCAGCGACCCGCTGAGCGGACGCACGATCGAGCGCGCGGGGCGCCTGGCCCTCGAGCTGCCGACCCGCGCGCGGATCGATCTCGACGGCGGCGAGGGGCTGACCCTGCGCGCCGACGGCGGCGACTGGCTGCAGCCGTCGCTGCGCCAGCTGGTGCGCGCCGGTCCGAGCGGCGCGGCGGAGGCGCTGCGCTGGTGGGGGGCACTGCTGGATCCGGCCGGCGCCGGCCTGGAGGAGCGCCGCACGGGGGAGCGCTCCTTCGCGCTGCGCGTGCGCGGCGCGGCCCGGGCGGTGGGCGGCGCGGCCGAAGCGCGGCTGGAGCTGGATGCGCGGGGACTGCCGCGGCGGCTGGTGCTCGCGTCCAGCGACGGCGGCCGGGTCGAGTACGGCCTGAGCGGCTGGCGCTTCGTGCGCCCGCGCGGCGCGACCGCCTTCGTCCTGGCGGCCCCGGCGGGCTACGACGTGGTGCGCCTGCCCTGAGCGGGACGGCTGTACCGGGCGCGGCTTGACACCTCCCGGAGCGCTCGCGGAGACTCGCGCGTCTCCGTGCGCGTGATCTCCGGCCATCTGGGGGGACGCCGGCTCGAGGCTCCCCGCGGCAGCGGCACCCGGCCCACATCGGACCGGGTGCGGGAGGCGTTGTTCATGGCGCTGGACCCGCTGTCCGGCGCCCGCGTGGTGGACCTCTTCGCCGGCTCGGGCGCCCTCGGGATCGAGGCGCTGTCGCGCGGGGCGGTGTGGGCGGACTTCGTGGAGCACGACGCGGGGGCGCGGCGGGTGCTGGCGAAGAACCTGGCCGCGCTGGGACTGGAGGAGCGCAGCCGCGTCTGGGCGCTCGAGCTGCCGCGGGACCTGGCGCGACTCGGCGAGGTGCTGCGGCGGGCGGATCTGGTGCTGGCCGATCCGCCGTACGGGGGCGAGGCGGCCCACGTGGTGCTGGAGGCGCTGGGCGGCTCCGGGCCGTGGCGGCCGGAGGTGCGCGTGGTGCTGGAGCATCACGCTAAGGACGGTGTGCCGGAATCCGCGGGCGGTCTGACGCGCGTGCGCGTGCGGCGCTACGGCGAGACCATGGTGAGCACGTACCGGCCGGCGGGGTCGGGCGGCACGGGGGAGGAAGGACGATGAGCGCGAAGCGCACGGCTCTGTTCCCGGGGACGTTCGATCCGTTCACCAACGGGCATCTCGACCTGGCGCGCCGGGCGGTGCGGCTCTTCGACCGCGTCGTCATCGCGGTGGCCGACAACCCGGGCAAGGGCGTGCTGTTCCCGCTGGAGGAGCGCGTGGCCATGTGCCGGGCGGCGACCCGCGGTCTGCGGCAGGTCGAGGTGGTGTCGTTCGACGACCTGGTGGTGGACTGCGCCCGCCGCGTGGGCGCCCGGGTGATGATCCGCGGGCTGCGCGCGGTGAGCGACTTCGAGTACGAGTTCCAGATGGCGCTCATGAACCGGCGCCTCTCGGCCGCTCTCGAGGTGGCCTTTCTGATGCCGAGCCAGACCTACACGTACCTGAACTCGACGCTGGTCAAGGAGGTGGCGCGGGTGGGCGGCGACGTGAGCGGTCTGGTGCCGGCCCAGGTGGCGCGGCGGTTGCGCGCGCGCCTGCAGCCGCCGCCGCGCCGGCGACGCCCGTGAGCGCGGTGCTCGAGCGCCTGCGCCGGGTCGCGCGGCTGCGACCGCGGCGTCTCCTGCTGGCGGAGGCGGGCGACGAACGCGTCGTGCGTGCCGCCGCGGCACTGGCCGGTGCCGGGCTCGCCGTGGTGGGGGTGGTGGGGGAGCGCGCGCGGCTGCAGGCGACGGCGCGGCGCGCCGGCGTGGGGCTGGGGGGCGTCGAGGTCGTCGAATCGCTCGACGCGGCGGCCGTCGAGCGGACGGCGGTGGAGCTGCGGGCGGCGCGCGGCGACCGCCTGAGCGGCGCGGACCTCGAGCGGTACGCGCGCGACCCCTTGTTCCAGGCCGCCGCCCGCGTGCGCCGGGGGGAGGCGGACGTCTTCGTCTGCGGGGCCGAGCGCACCACCGCGGACGTGCTGCGCGCCGCGCTCTGGCTGGTGGGCCTGGCGTCGGGGACGAAGACGCTGTCCTCGTTCTTCCTCATGACGCTGCCGGCGACCGCGTCGCCGCCGGGGGGCGGCGACCGCGTGCTGGTCTTCGCCGACTGCGCGGTCGTGCCCGACCCGGACGCGGCGCAGCTCGCCGACATCGGCATCATGGCCGCCGAGCACTTCCAGCGCCTTACCCGCCGGGTGCCGCACACGGCCTTCCTGTCGTTCTCGACGCGCGGTTCGGCCGACCATCCGCGCGCCCGCAAGGTGCGCGAGGCGGTGGAGCTGGCGCGCCGACGGCGGCCCGACCTGCATCTCGACGGCGAGATGCAGCTCGACGCGGCGCTCGACCCGGGAGTCGCCCGCCGGAAGGCGCCCGACAGCGTGGTCGCCGGGGCGGCGAACGTGCTGGTGTTCCCCGACCTCGACGCGGGCAACATCGGCTACAAGCTGGTCCAGCGGCTGGCCGGAGCGCGGGCGTACGGTCCCATCCTGATGGGGCTGGCACGCCAGGGCAACGACCTGTCGCGGGGCTGCAGCGCGGAGGACATCGTCGAGACGGCCACCATCGCCTGCGCGCTCGCCGCCGGGCGCGACGAGGAAGGGCACCATGCCGACGTATGAGTACCGGTGCCGCAGGTGCGGCCACCAGTTCGAGGTCTTCCACGGCATCCGCGACGATTCGCCCCGGCACTGCCCCAGGTGCCGGGGCCGCGCGCAGCGGGTGCCGACCGGCGGGGCGGGCCTGCTGTTCAAGGGCAGCGGGTTCTACATCACCGACTACCGGAGCAGGACCTACAAGGAGAAGGCGCGCCAGGAGCGTTCGGCGGGCAGCGCGTCCGGTTCGTCGCCGCCGCCGGGCAAGCCCGGCGGCAAGACGCCGTCGGCGGACTGAGCACGGGGCGCGGTGTCCTTCCGGCTGACGCAGGCGCTGCTCGAGGCGCACGGCCTCGGGACGATCCCGCCGGAGCGCGAACGGGACGCGGTCCTGCGACACGTGGACCAGGTGCTGCTCGACCGCGACCAGGCGCCGCTGACCGTGGCATTGCTGGAGCGCGCCGGCGTGGCCGCGCCGCGGGTGAGGACGGTGCTGGTGGAGACCGGCCGCGCCGACGGCGGCGAGGCTCCCACTCCCGCCGACTGGCGCCGACTGGCGCTGGCGCGGGGCATGCTGCTGCCGCGGCCGGGGCGCGGCGAGGCGGAGACGCTGCATCGCGAACGCCTGGCCGCGCCCGGGCGGCTGGCGCTGTGCGCCGGGACGCTCCCCGCCTGCGGTGCCTACGGGATGCTGGCGGTGCGGGTGGACGCGCTGGAGGCGGCGGCGGTGCTGGCCGGCGGCGCCCTCACGCTCCGCACGCCGCGCGTGTGGGGCCTGGAGCTCGCCGGGGCGCTGCCGCCGGGCGTCGGGGGAGCGGACCTCGCGCTGGCGGTGCTCGCACGCTGGGTCCGCTCGGACCGGGCGGGCGAGGTGGTCGAGTTCGGCGGTGACGGCGCCGGCGCGATGCCGATGGCCGAGCGGGTGAGCGCCGCCTGGCTGCTGGGCCAGGCCGGCCTTCCGTGTCTGTTCCCCTCCGACGAGGTCACGCGGGCCGCGCTGGCGGCGCTGGGGCGCGACCAGGACTGGCGCCGCCTCGACGCCGCGGCGGGGGACGGGGAGCCTTCCGGGCGCATCGCGCTCGGATCGCTGGAGGCGCTGGTGGCGGACGCCGGGGCGATCACGGGCGCGAACGTGGCGGCCGGGACGCTCCCGGCGCGCGCGCACTCGGGCCTCGCGGTGGACCGCGTGCTCGTGGGTCCTGCGGCGACCGTGGAGGATCTGGCCTGCCTGGCGGCGAGGCTGCGCGGGCGGCACGTGGCGGAACGCACGGAGTGCGCCGTCGTGGCGGGCAGCCGGTCCCTGCTCGACCTGGTCTCGACCCTGGGGATCGCCGGGGAGCTGGCGGAGGCCGGCGTGCGGGTCGGCGAGGGAGAGACTTCCCCCTCGACGAGCGGTGCCGGGACAGGGCTGTGCTTCGGGCTGGCGCCGGCGCGACTGGCCGCGGGGCGCGCCCGCTGGTTCGTGGGCGGCATCGAGGCGGTGGCGGCGGCCGCGCTCTCGGGGGCGATCACGGTGCCGGAACCGGCGGAGGCCGTGCCGCCCGGTCCCGTCGTCGTCACCGGGGCGGTGGAGGCCGAGCCGTGGCTGGCGGTGCCGCCCCGGGACGAGGCCCCCGCGCCGGTCGCGGCGGCGGCGCCGGTGTTCCGGTGGCGCGGCGCGGTGCTGGTCGCGCTGGGGGATGGGGTGGAGGCCGGCGCGTTGCTCGCGCCGGGCGCCCGCCTGGAGGGGACGCGCGGTCGGCTGCGCGCCATGGCGGGCGCGCTGCTCGCGGGGATCGAGCCGGGCTTCGCCGAGCGGGCGCGCCGGTGCGGGGGAGGATGGGTGGTCGCGGGGACGGACTTCCTGCGTTCCGAGCCGGCCGCGGCGGCGGCGGTCTGCATGGCGGAACTCGGCCTGTGGGGTATCCTCGCGCGCTCGTACGCCCCCGGGGCGGTGCGGGCGCTGGTGCACGCCGGGGTGATCCCGTTCACGATCGGTGCGGAGGTCCCCGCGCGGGGCGACGAGCTGGAGGTGGCGGGCCTGCCGGAGGTGCTCGTTCCCGGGCACCCGGTCACCGCCCGCGATCTGACGCGGGGCGTGCACCTGAGACTGGCGCACGACCTCTCGGCACGGGAGATCGCCATTGTGAGGGCGGGCGGGATCGTGCCGTGCGCGGCCGGCTCGCGGCCGCGGACGGAAGAGGAGTGACATGCTGATCGACCAGGCACGCATCCACGTCATCGCCGGGGCCGGTGGGGGCGGCTGCGTGAGCTTCCGGCGGGAGAAGTTCGTGCCGAAGGGTGGGCCCGACGGCGGGGACGGCGGGCGCGGCGGGAGCGTGGCGCTCGAGGTGGACGCGCACGTGCGCACGTTGCTTGACTGCCGAGAACAGCCCCGCTACCGTGCCGATTCCGGTCGCCCCGGCTCGGGAAACCGGCGATCGGGCCGGGACGGACGCGACCTCGTGGTGCGCGTGCCTCCGGGGACGGTCGTGCGGGAGCCGGAGAGCGGCGAGGTCGTCGCGGACCTGGTCCGCGTGGGCGAGCGGTTCGTCGCCGCGCGGGGCGGCAGCGGCGGGCGCGGCAACGCGCGCTTCGCCACGGCCACGCACCAGGCGCCGCGGCGCGCCGACCCCGGTCGCCCGGGCGAGGAGCGCTGGCTCGATCTCGAGCTCAAGCTCATCGCCGACGTGGGCTTCGTGGGCCTGCCCAACGCGGGCAAGTCCACGTTGCTGGCGCGGGTGACGCGGGCCCGCCCGCGGATCGCGCCGTATCCGTTCACCACGCTGGAGCCTCATCTGGGCATCGTGGCGCTGGACGAGGAGCGCCAGTTCGTCGCGGCGGACCTGCCGGGACTCATCGCCGGGGCGCACGAGGGCCGCGGGCTGGGTCATCAGTTCCTGCGGCACATCGAGCGGACGCGCGTGCTGCTGTTCCTGGTCGAGGCCGGGGCCGAGAACCCCGCGCACGATCTCGCGGTGCTCGAGCGGGAGGTGTCGTTGCACGGTCCGGCGCTGCTGGAGAAGCCCCGGCGGGTGGTGATCACCAAGGGGGATCTGCTGGCGCCCGAGGACCGCGACGGGGCCCCCGGGCGGCTCGGGCTGCCGCAGGCGCGGCTCATCAGCGCCCACAGCGGCGAGGGTGTCCCGGCGTTGCTGGAGGAGTTGTGGGGGCTCATCGCCGCGGACGTCGCGCGCGAGGGCGGGACGGCGGGAGAGGCGGAGCATGAGTGACGACAAGCACGGCCAGGGCAAGACCTACGACGCCCTGAACGCCCGCGGCCTGACGGCGAAGCGGGAGTACGTGCGCGGGCTCGAGCAGCGCCGCGACCCGGAGGCCATCTCCCTGCTGGTCGAGTGCCTGTGCGACGAGTCGTGGTACCTGCGGCACCTGGCCGAGGAGGCCTTCCTGCACCTCGGCGAGGAGGGCGCCGCCGTGTTGCTGCCGCTGCTCGAGCAGGGCCTGTGGTTCACCCGCTCCAGCGCCGCAGCGGTGCTCGGCCAGCTGGGCTACGCGCCGGCGGTGCCGGGGCTCATGGCGCTGGCCGAGGACCGGAACCGCACCGTGGCCGAGGCCGCGCGCGAGGCGTTGCTGGCCATCGGCCGCGCCAGCGGGGCGGCGCGAATCGCCCACGAGCTGCACCGCATGCCCCCCGACCGGCGCCGGCGCCGTCTCGACGAGTTGGCCGCGCGCGATGCCGGACTGGCCGAGCGCGTCGCGCGCCTCATGACGAACGAGGAGATCATGGGCGTCGAGGACGCCGACGCGCTGACCGACGACCACCCGGCGGTCCGCGCCAGCGAGGACGGCTTTGTCTGGGAGGTCCTCACCAGCCCCCTGCCCCCGAAGCCGGAGGACGGTGCCGACTCCGCGGCGGAAGGTGCTCCGGCATCGGAGGACCGGACCCGATCCCCGGGGCGCGGGGAGGATGGGACCGGTCCCGGCGCTTGAGGCACGGATCCTCCTGTCGCGCTCGCCGCGCAGCGGCGAGGAGGTCGCGGCCTGGGAGGCGGCAGACGGGCCGGCCCGCGCCGCCGCGGCCCGAGCCGCCCGCGCGCTGGAGGGTCGCGGTGTCCGCGCGCTGCTGCCCGCCGAGCCCGGCTACCCCGCCGGGTTGCGCGACCTGCGCGATCCGCCGCGGGTGCTGTTCGTGCGGGGCACGCTGCCCGGCCCCGGCGCCGCCGTTGCCATCGTGGGCTCGCGCGCGGCGTCCCCGTACGGACTCGCCCAGGCGGCGTCCCTGGCAGCCGACCTCGCGCGCCTGGGCCATCCCGTGGTGAGCGGGCTGGCGCGCGGTATCGACGCGGCCGCGCACCGCGGCGCGCTGGCCGCGGGCGGCGCGAGCCTGGCCGTGCTCCCCGGGGGGCTCGACGCGGTGACCCCGCGCCATCACGCCGAACTGGCGGAGTCCCTGTGCGGTCGCGGCGGGCTGATGAGCGAACGGGCCGCGGGGCCGCCGCCGCACCCCTCGACCTTCCTCGAGCGCAACCGGCTCATCGCGGCGCTGGCAGCCGCGACCGTGGTGGTGGAGGCCGCGGTGCGCAGCGGGGCGCTCGCCACGGCCGCGGCCGCGCGCCGCCTCGGCCGCCCGGTGCTCGCAGTCCCCGGCGACGTGGATCGCGAGACCAG
>JAXDBZ010000298.1:0-10709 GCA_034678345.1 Candidatus Eiseniibacteriota bacterium | reverse complement strand
GGCGCGCGAGCGCGTGCGCGAGTCCCAGGCCCGGCTGGCGCGGCCGGCCGCGGCCGCGGCCATCGCCCGGCGCGTGCTGAACGACCTGGGGCGGGCCGGCGGAGGCGCGGGCCCGCCTGCGGTATATTCACGCCATGCCCAGGGTCCACGTCCGCGAGTTCACGGTCCCCGAGTCGGCGATGGACGTGAACCGCCACGTCAACAACCTCGAGTACCTGCGCTGGATGCAGGACGCCGCCGTCGAGCACACCGAGGCGCGCGGCTGGGACCACGCGCGCTACGTCGCCGCCGGGATCGCCTGGGTGGTGCGGTCGCACTCCATCGAGTACCTGCGCCCCGCCTTCGCCGACGACCGGCTGCGGCTGGCGACCTGGGTGGCCGATCTCAGGCCGCGCTGCTCGCTGCGCAAGTACCTCTTCTGGCGGCCGGCCGACGGACAGGTGGTGGCGCGCGCCGAGACGCTGTGGGTGCTGGTGGGCACGGCCGACGGCCGGGCCCGGGCCCTGCCGGCCGAACTGCGCGATTCGTTCGAGGTGGTGCCGGACGACGACGAGGCGCTCCGGTGGCTGCGCGGGGACGCGGCGCCGGTGGCGGACGCGGAGCGGGCCGACGCGTAGCCCGCGCTCCCGGGGAGGTCACGCATGGACTCGACGCTGATGGGGGTGCTGGTGGTGGCCGGCGCGGCGGCGCTGGCGCTGGCGCTGCGCGCGACCTCGCGCGGCGACGAGAGCGTGGACCGCCCGATGCTGTCGGGGCAGGCGCCCGAGCCGGAGCCGGTGGCCGAGGCGGAGCCTGGGGAGGAGCCCGGCGACGAGTTTGCCGTCCTGTCCTCGGACGGCTGGACGTTCGTGCCCTTCGGCGACGGCGTGCGCCTCTGGGCCCCGGCGGAGGAGGAGACGGTGTCCGGCGAGGAGCTGGCGTCGGAGTCGGCCCTGGGCGCGAGCGGGCTGCCGAAGCAGCGCGAGGCGCGCAAGGCGCGGCCGGCGGTCGTGCTTTCGGCCGGCGACCTGGTCGCCGCCCGCGTCGTGCGCGGCACGCCCGGCGAGGCGCCGTGGTGCATCGAGACGCTGGGACGCGACCGCGAGTACTCGGCCTGGAGCTTCGAGACCGAGGAGGCCGCCGGCGCCGCGCGCGAGATGCTCGAGCGCCTGGTGGTGAAGCCGCCGCTCGGCCCGGACGGCGAGCCCGAGCCGGTGGGCGACGCGGAGATCGAGGAGGCGCGCCGCATCGCGGAGGAGACGCTGCGCGAGCTGGCCAGCGGGCCCGAGTCCGAGCCGCCCCCGGAGGCGAGGTGACGGACGCCGTCCTGCGGCGCGAGCCGGCGCTCGAGATCGCGCGCCGGGACGGGCTGCCCTATCTCGTCGAGTACTGGTACCTCGGCCCGCGCGTGTGCCGCTACATGATGGTGCGGCGCTTCCGCGAGGTGCTGGCGCACGCGGCGCTGGCGCCGGGGCTGCGCGTGCTCGACGTCGGCTGCGGCTGGGCCTACGGCACACACTGGGCGCGCGAGGCGGGCTGCGCCGTGAGCGGCGTGGACCTGGCGCACGACCAGCTCGCCTGGGCGCGCCGCGAGCTGCCCGACGGCGCCGGCCTCGGCCTGGCGCAGGCCAACGCCAGGGCGCTGCCCTACCGCGACGCCACCTTCGACCGCGTGGTCTCGGTCGAGACGATGGAGCACGTCTTCCGCCCGAACCGGGCCGCGGTGTACGCCGAGCTGGCGCGCGTGCTGCGGCCGGGCGGCCGGCTCGCCCTCTCCACGCCCAACCTCGAGTCGCCGATCGAGGCGACGAAGCGGCTGGCGGTGCGCTGGCCGGCGCTGCGGCGCCGCCTGCCCAGTTCGTGCTTCCCCGAGGCGAGCGACGATCCCGCCACCTACCATCCCTACCGCTACCATCATCCGCTGCCCGCGGCCGAGCTCACGGGCGGGCTGGCCGCGGCGGGGTTCGAGGTGCTGGGCGCGAGGCGCTTCCTCTGGGTGCCCAAGACGCTGCCCGACGCGCTGCTCGGCGCCGGCCGGCTCACCGAGCGGACGCTGGAGTCGCTGCCGCTCGTGCGGCGGCTGGGCGCGACGCTGCTGGTCTGGGCGGTGCGGAAATGAGGACGCGATGAGCCGGCTGCTGTTGCTCCTCGGCATCGTGCTGATGCAGGCCCTGCCCGACCTGCCCGGCCACACCGTCATCCCGACCGAACGGCCGCACGAGATGGACGAGGCCGAAGTGGACTCGCTCATGCCGACCACCGGCGCGCCGGTGCCGGTCTGGGTGGAGACGATCGAGGGCGTGCCCGCGGCACCGGCCGGGCGCGAGGCGTTCGTGAAGGGCTTCCGCGGCCGCTTCGGCGAGCGCGAGGTGCCGAGCGAGCGCTTCGCGCGGCGCGACCGGGTGTGGAAGCCCGACGCGCCGGTGGTGTGCGGCCTGCGCCTGGCCGACGGGCCGGACGACAAGGGCGCCTGGACCGTGCGCGTGCGGCTGGCGTGGCGGGTGCCCCGCGACAGCACCGCCGACTCCACGGCGCGGGCCTGGCCCGGGCTCGAGGTGGGGGTCACCGTCACGGCCCTGGCGCCCGCGTCCGGCTCGTGGCGCGAGCTGGCGCAGACCGTGGCGCCGCCGGCGCCGCGCACGGAGTGGCTGCGCTTCCCCGCCGGGCACCCGGTGGACGCCGCCTACCACCAGCTCGCCGGCCGGCAGGTGGCCGCGGTGGTGATGGAGGTCGTGCAGCGCGAGCGTCGCGAGCTGGGCGAGGACCGGCGCCTGCGGCTCGAGCAGACGCTGCGCCTCGCGCCGGCCGCGGACCGATGAACGAGGCCGCCGCCCGCGGCGGCCGCTGCTGGGCGGCCGCGGCCTCGACCCACCCCGACGCGGTCGGCGCCGGGCTCGAGGTCGCCGAGACGCTGGCGGAGACGTTCGCCGCCGGGCCGCCGGACCTGCTGCTCGCCTTCTTCACCGCCCGGCACGTCGCCTCGGCCGAGCCGCTCGCCCACCTGCTGCGCGAGCGCCTGCACCCGCGCTGCCTGGCCGGCGCCAGCGCCTACGGCGTGGTCAGCACCGAGCACGAGATCGAGGGCGGGCCGGGCCTGTCGGTCATCGCCGCGCGCCTGCCGGGGGTGAAGGTCGAGCCGTTCGTGCTGGTGAGCGACGGCTGGGACGAGGCCGCCGCCGATCCCGCGACGTTCGCGCGGATGGCGCCGGGGACGAAGGACGCCGAACTGGTGCTGGTGCTGGGCGACCCGTTCAGTCTCGACCTGGCCGGTCTGTTCGCCGCGTTCGCGCGCCAGGCGCCGCGCGTGCGGCTGGTGGGCGGGCTCGCCAGCGCCGCGCCGCGCCCGGGCTCGAACGCGCTGCTGCTGAACGACTGGGTGTCGGGCGGCGGCGGCGTGGGCATCGCGCTGGCCGGCGCCGTGCGCGCCGACGTCGTGGTCTCGCAGGGCTGCCGCGCCATCGGGCCCGTGCTGAAGGTGACGCGCAGCCAGGGCAACGTCATCGCCGAGCTGGACGGGCGGCCCGCGGTCGAGCGGGTCGAGGAGGTGCTGCAGGAGCTGTCCGACGACGACCGCGAACGCCTCGGCTACGGCATCTACGTCGGCCTGCCCGTGCGCCCCGACGCCGCCGGGCGCGGCGACTACCTGGTCCGCGCCGTGCTGGGCGGCGACCGCGGGCGCGGGCTGCTGGCGGTGGGGGACCGCGTGGCCCCCGGGCAGGCGGTGCGCCTGCACGTGCGCGACGCCGGGACGGCGCGCGAGGACCTCGAGATGCTCCTGTCGCCGCAGGCCTTCGACAGCCGGCCCGAGGCGGCGCTGCTCTTCGCCTGCAACGGGCGTGGCCGCGGCCTCTACGGCGCCCCCGACGGCGACATCGCGCCGCTGCAGGCGGCGCTCGGCGGCGTGCCGGCGGCGGGGATGTTCTGCGCCGGCGAGATCGGCCCGGTGGGCGAGCGCTGCTTCCTGCACGGCCACACCGCCAGCATCGCCATCCTGCGGGCCGGGGCGGCGCCGAAGTAGAGCCCGCCCGGCTGAGGCGCGGGCCGTCTCTCTGCTAGACTCGGTCGCGTCAACCAGCCTCACCGGCCGCAGCGGACCGATCCACCGAGGAAACCCATGTCGAAAGTCGCCGTCCTGCGCACCAGCCCCGAGAGCGTCGTGGAGGACTACGGCCGCCTGATGGACCTGGCCGGCTACCGGCAGGCCCTGCCGTTCGACAAGCAGACCTGCCTGCGCATCAACATCTCGTGGCACGTGTACATGCCGGCCTGCTCGACGACGCCGTGGCAGATGCACGGGGTGATCGAGAAGCTGAAGCGCGACGGCTACGACGTCACGCGCGACCTCATCGCGGCGCAGAACGACACGGTGGTGGTCTCGTGCCGCGAGGGCGCGGTGAACAACCACCTGCAACCCGTGCTCGACCACTACCAGGTGCCCATCCAGTACCTGAGCGAGCCGCCCACCGAGTGGGTGCGCTACGAGCCCAAGGGCAAGCTGCTGGTGCTCGACCGCGTGTACGAGAAGCTCGGCATCCAGATCCCCAGGTCGCTCATCGGCCGCAGCGTGATCCAGATGCCGACGATGAAGACGCACATCTTCACCGGCACCACCGGGGCGATGAAGAACGCCTTCGGCGGGCTGCTGAACTTGAACCGGCACTGGACCCACTCGGTCATCCACGAGACGCTGGTGGACCTGCTGCGCATCCAGAAGGAGATCCATCCCGGGCTCTTCGCGGTGATGGACGGCACCATCGCCGGCGACGGGCCGGGGCCCCGCTGCATGCGCCCGCACGTCAAGAACTACATCCTCGCCTCGGACGACTTCGTGGCCATCGACGCCATCGCCGCGAAGATGATGGGCTTCGACCCGATGAGCGACCTCAAGTTCATCCGGCTGGCGCACGAGAACGGGCTCGGCATCGGCCGGCCCGAGGAGATCGAGGTCGTCGGCGAGGACATCAAGGGCGTGAACTTCGGCTTCCGCGGCTCGCTGAACGAGAACACCTTCGCCTCGTGGGGCCAGAAGCTCATCTACTGGGGTCCGCTCAAGCCGTTCGAGAACGTCCTGCTGCGCACGCCCATCGTGCCGTGGAGCTACCTCGCCTCGCGCGCCTACCACGACGGCTACTGGTACCGGGCGCACGGCAAGGCCCGCGTGCGCGACATCATGCAGACCCCCTGGGGCGGGCTGTTCAAGGCCTACGGGGACGGGCGGGTGCTGAAGTAGCGGCGGGCGCCGCGTCGCGGGAGGGCCGGGTCGTGCGACCCGGCCCTCGTGCTACCCTGCCGCTCATGCACGCCCTCGAGGTCACGGACCTCCACAAGCGCTACGGCCGCGTGCGCGCCCTGCGCGGCGTGAGCTTCGCGCTCGAGCCGGGCGAGGTGTTCGGCTACCTCGGCCCCAACGGCGCCGGCAAGACCACGACCCTGCGCATCCTGCTCGGCCTGGTGCGCGCCGACCGCGGCCGGGCGCGCCTGCTCGGCGAGCCGGCCGGCCGGCCCGCCGGCCGCGAGCGCGTCGGCTTCGTGCCGGGCGAGCTGCGGCTGCCCGGCGGCATGACCGGCCGGGCGCTGCTCGACCACGTCGCGCGGTTCCGCCCGGGCCGGCCGCCGGTCCTGCGCGAGCGGCTGCTCGACGCGCTCGACCTCAGGGAGTCCGACCTCGCCCGGCGCGTGAAGTGGCTCTCGCACGGCACGCGGCAGAAGGTCGGGCTCGTCGCCGCGCTGCAGCACGACCCCGACCTGGTGCTGCTCGACGAGCCGACGAACGGGCTCGACCCGCTGGTGCAGCGCGCGTTCCGCGACGTGGTGCGCGAGCTGGCGGCGCGCGGCCGCGCCGTGCTGTTCTCCTCGCACGTGCTCTCCGAGGTCGAGGCGGTGTGCGGGCGCGTCGCGGTGCTGCAGGCCGGCGAGCTGCTGGCGGTGGAGGACATCGGCGCCCTGCGCGCGCGGCTGACGCGGCGGCTCGAGGTGCGCTTCCGCGGCCCGGCGCCGGCGGACCTGGGGAGCCTGCCGGGCGTGACGCGGGCCGAGGCGGCGGGCAGCGAGGCGACCCTGTGGCTCCAGGGCGACGTGAACCCGCTGCTCAGGCGGCTGGCCGCCGCGGAGGTCGAGCACCTCGTCTTCCCCGAGCTGCAGCTCGAGGACGTCTTCCTCGACCTCTACCGCGCCGGGGGAGGGCCGGCCCGATGAGGAACCTGCTGCGGCTCCTGCTGGCGCGCCACGGCCTCTTCGTGGCGGTGTGCGGCGCGCTGCTGGGCGGGTTCGAGTGGCTGATCTGTGCCGTGGTCGCCTCGGTGGACGTGACCGGGGCGCTCGGCACGCTCGTGCAGTCCATGCCGTCGCTGCTGCAGACGATGGTCGCGGAGCAGTTCCTCGGCGACTTCTCGAAGTCGAGCCTGCTCGCCTTCGGCTGGGCCCACCCCATCGCGCAGGCGCTGGGGGCGGCCGTGGCCATCGTGCTGGCGGCGCAGGCGGTGGCGGGGCGCGTCGAGGACGGCACCATCGAGCTGACGCTGGCGCAGCCGCTGGCGCGGCGGCGCTACCTCGCCGCCCACGTTCTCTTCGCGCTTCTGGCGCTGGTGTTCGTCACGCTCGCCGGGCTAACGGGCACCGTCGCCGGCGGGCACGCCTACGGGCTCGAGCCGTTCCGTGCCCGGGAGCTGGCACGGCTGGGCCTCGACTACTTCGCCCTGCTGTGCGCGCTCTACGGCCTGACGCTGGCGTTCTCGGCATTCGGCCGCGAGGGCGGGCGCGTGGCGACGGCCGGCTTCCTGGTGGCGCTGGTCTCGTACCTGGTGCACGTCATCGGCTCGATGTGGGAGCCGTGGAAGCCGCTCGTGCCCTGGACGCTGCACGCCTGGTACGTGCCGCGCGACATCCTCGCGCAGGGGAAGGCGATCGCCCGCCCGCTCGGCACGCTCCTGGGCGTGGGCCTCGCCGGCCTGGCGGTGGCCTGGGCGCGCTTCGCCCGGCGCGACCTGCCGTAGCGGGGGAGCGGGCCGGCCCGGGCTAGGCTTCCAGCACCACCGTGGCGACGGCCAGCCCGCCGTCGTGCGTGAGCGAGAGGTGCGCCGCGATGCCGCCGAGCGCCTCGTACACCTCGCGGCCACGGCCGTGGAACTCGAGCCGCGGCTGCCGGCCGCCCGGCTGGATGACCTCGAAGTCCTTCCAGGCCACGCCCTGGCTCATGCCGGTGCCGAGGGCCTTCGAGGCCGCCTCCTTGGCCGCGAAGCGCGCGGCCAGGTGGGGCAGGGGATCCTGGAACGAGCGGCAGTAGGCCAGCTCGGCCTCGGTGAAGAGCCGGCGCTCCATGCGCTCGCCGAAGCGCTCGAGCGATTCGGTGATGCGCCGGACCTGGACGACGTCCACGCCGATCCCGATGACGGGCACGCGACCTCCGCGAAGGGGTTGAGGCCGCGAATCTAGGCAGGGCGGGCCCTCCGAGGCAAGGCCCGCCGCCCGCCTTGACGCCCGTCGCGGCCCCCCCGTACAGTCCGGGTGAACGTTACCGGCGCCCGGCCCCGCGGGGCAGGCGACCGGATGCGGAGCGGCCGGACGCGCCCGAACCCTGTACGCGTCCACCGGCCACCCGGCGCAGCGGCAACCCCTGGGGCTCGATGCCCTTCTCGTTCACACTCGACGCGACCGATCGCGGCACCGCCGCCCGGGCCGGGCGCATCCGAACGGCTCACGGCGAGGTCCTCACCCCGGCCTTCATGCCGGTGGGCACCGCCGGCTCGGTCAAGACGCTCACGCCGGACGAGCTGCGCTCGGCCGGCTGCGACATCCTGCTGTCGAACACCTATCACCTGTCCCTGCGGCCCGGCGTGGAGACGGTGGCGGCGATGGGCGGGCTGCACCGCCTGATGCACTGGCCGGGCGCGATCCTCACCGACAGCGGCGGCTTCCAGGTGATGAGCCTCTCGCCGCTGCGCCGGGTGAGCGACGCCGGGGTGGAGTTCCGGTCGCACCTGGACGGCTCGAAGCGGGTGCTCTCGCCCGAGGAGGCGATCCGCATCCAGGACGGGCTCGGCAGCGACATCGCGATGTCGCTCGACGAGCTGGTCGAGCTGCCGGCGGCAGCGGAGGCGGTGCGCGCGGCGGTGGACCGCACGCTGGCCTGGGCGGAGCGCGGGCTGGCCGAGCGCGAGCGGCTGCGCGGCGCGGGCCGCGGCGCGATGGCGCTGTTCGGCATCAACCAGGGCGGCACGGATGCCGCCGAGCGGGCGCGCTGCTTCGCGCGTCTCGGCGCGCTGCCCTTCGACGGGTTCGCGCTGGGCGGGCTGTGGGTGGGCGAGGGGCGCCGGCTCGGGCTCGAGATGGTGGAGCGCGACTGCGCGGACTTCCCGGCCGGGAAGCCGCGCTACCTGATGGGCGTGGGCCACCCGGTGGACGTGGTGGAGGCGGTGGCCCGCGGCGTGGACATGATGGACTGCGTGCTGCCGACGCGGAACGCCCGGCGCGGGACGGTGTTCATCTCGACCGGGCGGCTGGTGGTGAAGAACGCGGCGTACGCGCGGGACGAGCGGCCGCTCGACCCGGCGTGCGACTGCTACACCTGTACCCGCTTCTCGCGGGCGTACCTGCGGCACCTGTTCGCGGCGAACGAGCTGCTCGGCATGCGGCTCGCCTCGATCCACGCGGTGCACCACATGGTCGCGCTCGTGCGGCGGGCGCGACAGGCGGTCGCGGCGGGGCGCTACGCGGCGTTCCGCACGGAGTTCCTGGAGCGGTATCACAGCGGTGAGACCCTGGCGCCGGAGCCGGCGCGGGGCGAGGCGGCAGGTGCCGCGGCGCCCTCCGGCGAGGCGCGCGAGTAGTGGACCCGCCGGCCCGGGCGGCCGGCCATCCGACCGAGGACCACGACATGCACCTGATCCCAGACGCGTTCGCGCAGTCGGCCGCCGGTGGCGCCGCCGGCGCGCCCAATCCGACCGTGGCGATGCTCATCCAGTTCGGCTACTTCATCCCCATCATCGTCATCTTCTACCTCCTGCTCATCCGGCCGCAGCAGCAGCAGGCGAAGAAGACCCGGCAGATGCTGGCCGCCCTCAAGCGCGGCGACCGCGTCGTGACCTCGGGCGGCATCCTCGGCACGGTGACGGGCATCGAGGACCAGAAGGTGACCCTGCACGTGGCCGACAAGACCGAGCTGGAGTTCGTGAAGACGGCCATCGTCAACGTGCTCCCGGAGGGCGGCGGCAAGTGAGCGTGCTTCCGGTGCGGATCTACGGCGACCCGGTGCTGCGCGAGCGGGCCCGCGACGTGACGTCGGTGGACGGCGCCCTGCGCCAGCTCATCGCCGACATGCGCGAGACCATGCACGCCTACGGCGGCGTCGGCCTGGCGGCGAACCAGGTGGGCGTGGCGCAGCGGCTGCTCGTCGTGGACGTGCCGGTCGAGGAGAACGCGCGGGCGCGGCACGCGCTCATCAACCCGGTGGTGAAGCGCCGCTCGGGCTCGGTGAGCGGCGAGGAGGGCTGCCTCTCGGTGCCCGGTCTGTGGGAGGACGTCACCCGCGCCGAGCGCCTGGTCGTGGCCGGCCTCGACGAGGAGGGCCGCGCGATCGAGCTGGACATCGAGGGCTACCTCGCCCGCGCCATCCAGCACGAGATGGACCACCTCGAGGGGGTGCTGTTCGTGGACCGCCTGTCGGCACTCAAGCGGCAGTTCCTGCGGCGCGACCTCGACGCGCTGGCGCGCGGCGAGGTCCCCGAGGGTCACCACCCGCCCGAGACCGGGCACGACCCGGGAGGCCGGCTCTGAGCCGCCCGCGCGTGGTGTTCATGGGCACGCCGGCCTTCGCCGTGCCGGCGCTGCGGGCGGTGGCGCGCAGCTGCGAGGTGGTGGCGGTGGTCACCCAGCCCGACCGCGCGCGCGGCCGCGGGCGCGAGCTGGCCTCGTCCGAGGTCGCCTTCGCGGCGGAGGAGCTGGGGCTGCGCCTCGAGAAGCCGGCCGACCTGCGCGCGCCCGCGGTGCGCGAGTCCCTGGCCGCGCTGGCGCCCGACCTGTTCGCGGTGGTCGCCTTCGGCGCCATCCTGAGCCCCGAGTTGCTGGCGGTGCCGCGGCTCGGCGCCGTGAACCTGCACGGCTCGCTGCTGCCCGAGTACCGCGGCGCCTCGCCGGTGCAGCGGGCGCTGTGGGACGGGCGCGCCTTCAGCGGCGTGACGACCCTGTTCATGGACGAGGGCATCGACACCGGCGACATGATCCTGCAGCGCTGGCTGGCCATCGAGCCCGGCGACACCGCCGGCACGCTGGCGGCGAAGCTGGCCGAGCTGGGCGGCCCGCTGCTGGCCGAGAGCCTGCTGCTGGCGGCGATGGACCGCGCGCCGCGGCGGCCGCAGCCGGCTGCCGGCGCCTCGTACGCCGGCAAGCTCGACAAGCGTGACGGCGCGATCGACTGGGCCACGGACGCGGTGACGGCGTGGAACCGGATGCGCGCGGTGACGCCCTGGCCGGGCGCGACCACCCTGCACGAGGGGAAGCGCCTGCTCGTGACCGCCGCTTGGCCGCACCACCGGCTGGGCGTGCCGGAGCCGCCCGGCACGGTGCTGGGCGTGACCTGCGACGGCGTGATGGTGGCGTGCGAGCCCGGCGTGCTGCTGCTGACGCGGGTGAAGCCGGAAGGCCGCAAGGAGATGGGCGCGGCCGACTGGGCGCGCGGTGCGCGGCTGGCGCCCGGCGCGCGCCTCCTGCCCGGCGGAGAGGAGACGCCGTGAGCC
>JAXDBZ010000297.1:0-9536 GCA_034678345.1 Candidatus Eiseniibacteriota bacterium | reverse complement strand
CGCGGCCTGGCTCTTGTTGCCGCGCGCCCGCTCGAGCGCCCGCAGGATGAGTTCGCGCTCGAGCACCTCGAGCGACAGCCCGCCGGGCGGGATGGCGGGCACCCAGTCCGGGGCGCCGCCCGCGGCGCTCCCGGCCGCCCCGCCCACGGCGCCGCCCAGGCTGAGGTGCTCGACCCCGATCGGATCGCTGCCGGCGAGGATCATCGCCCGCTCGAGCGCGTACTCCAGCTCGCGCACGTTGCCCGGGAAGGCGTGGCGCTCCAGGGCCTGCAGGGCGGCGGGCGTGAGCTTGCCCTCGGCGGCGCCGTGGCGGCGCAGGAAGAAGGCGGCCAGCCGGCGCACGTCGCCCGGCCGCTCGCGCAGCGGCGGCAGGGTGATGGGGAAGACGTTCAGGCGGAAGAACAGGTCCTCGCGGAATTCGCGCGCGCGCACCATCGCCGCCAGGTCGCGGTTCGTGGCGGCGATGATGCGGACGTCCACGGTGAGCGGCTGGTTGCCGCCGACGCGGTGGAACGTCTTCTCCTCGATCACCTGGAGGAGCTTGACCTGCAGCGGCAGCGGCAGCTCGCCGATCTCGTCGAGGAAGAGCGTGCCGCCGGCGGCGTCCTCGAAACGCCCGGGCTTCTGGCGCAGGGCGCCGGTGAAGGCGCCGCGCTCGTGGCCGAACAGCTCGCTCTCGAGCAGGGCCTCGGGCAGCGCGCCGCAGTTCACCTTGACCCAGGGGCCGCCGGCGCGCCGGCTCGCCAGGTGGATAGCGCGGGCGAACAGGTCCTTGCCGGTGCCGCTCTCGCCGCACAGCAGCACGGTCGAGTCGGTGGCCGCCACCTTGCGCGCCAGCTCGACCGCCCGCTGCGTGGCCGGGGCGTCGCCGACGATGGTGGCGAGGTCGCGCGTCAGCGAGTCCACCGTGCCGGCCAGCCGTGCGTTCTCGTCCGTCAGCCGGCGCTCGCGCGCCGCGCGCTCGAGGATGCTCACCAGCTCGGCGCGGAACTCGCCGTCCTTGTCCACGTAGTCGTAGGCGCCGAGCCGCAGCGCCCGGCGGGCGGTGTCGAAGCTGGCGTAGGCGGTCATGAGCACGACCACCAGCGCCGGCCAGCGCTCGCGCACCTCGGCCAGCAGCGCCAGCCCGTCGGGCGGCGCCATGCGCAGGTCGGTCACCACCGCGTCGAGGCCGCCGGCCTCGAGCCGGCGCAGCGCCGCCGCGCCGCCGTTCACGAACTCGGCCTCGTGGCCCGCGTCGCGCAGCTCGAGGGCGGTCAGCTCGGCGTTGCGCACCTCGTCGTCCACCACCAGCACCCGCACGTCGCTCTCCTCCGTGTCACCCGCGCCGTCGCGGCAGCCGCACCACGCAGGTCGTGCCGCGGCCCACCTCGCTGCGGATCCCGAGTCGCCCGCCCGCCCCCGCCGCCAGCCGGCGGGCGAGGAAGAGCCCGAGCCCAGAGCCGGAGGCCTTCGTGGTGAAGAACGGCTTGCCCAGCTGCCGCAGGGTCTCCGCCGGGATGCCCTCGCCGTCGTCGGCGATGGTGACCTCGAAACGACCCGACCGCTCCGCCAGGTCCACGGTGAGCGTGCCGCCCCGCGGCATGGCGTCCAGCGCGTTCAGGATGAGGTTCAGATACAACTGTTTCAAGGACTCGTTGTCCAGCCGGACCGGGGCGGTCCCGCCACCCGCCGGGCGCTCCCCGCTCAGCTCGACCCGTCGCGCCCGCAGCTCGCCCTCGAGCAGGTCGAGCGTGGCAGCGAGCGCCGCCGCGGCGTCGCCGGTCTCCTCGCCCGGCCCGCCGGCCTCCCCGCCCGCTCCCGCCCCGCGCGCGAAGTCGAGGTAGCGCGCCACGGTGCGCGACAGCCGGTCGGCCTCCTCGACCACGAAGGCCGCCATGCGCTCCGCCTCGGGCTCCAGCCGGCCCAGGCGCTGCGCCGAGCCGCGGATGATGGCGAGCGGGTTCTTGATCTCGTGCGCCAGGGTCGCGGTGAGCCGGCCCATCGCCGCCAGGTTCTCGGCCCGCGACAGGCGCCGCTCGAGCTGCGCCGCCGCGCGGAAGCCGCGCACGACCACGGCGGCGAGCAGCAGCACGGCCAGCGCCGTGACCAGGGCGATGAGGGCCAGCGTGCGGCCGAGACCCGCCACCACCGGCAGATAGGCCGGCGCCGCCTCCACCGCCATCACGCCGAGGACGCGGCCGGCGGAGTCGCGCACCGGGGCGAAACCGGCGCGGAGCGTGCCGGCCGAACCGGCGTAGGGCGGCGACACGGACGGCGCGCCGGCCAGGGCACGGCGCAGCGACGGGCCGGCGAGCGTGTCGAGCGCGCTCACCCGGCCCTCGGCCCGCTCGGGGTCGCGGGCGTCCACCACCGCCACCGCGGCGGAGTCGAGCAGCACGGCGTTGGCCACGCCGGTCGAGGTGCGCAGGGTCACAAGCTGGACTTCGAGCGCGAGGTAGCCGCCGCCCTCGCGGCGCAGGCGCGCGTCGGCGAAGTCGGCCGAGCCGACCTCGTGGGCGGCGGTGGCGGCGAGGCGCCCGATGCGCTGCTCGAACTCGCTCTCCAGCGCGCCCGCGACGCCGCGCCACGCCACCCAGGCCGAGATCGCGGTGGCCAGCACGACCGCCAGCACGAACAGGGCGACGAGGACCTGGTTGCGCGGCACGGCCTCCTCCCCCGGGCTACCGCCCGGCCGGCCTGGGGTCCTGGCGGATCAGGTGGATGGCCCGCTGCTCGGCGTCCTCGGCCGCTTCGCTGATGGTCTCGATCACCGTCGGATGGGCGTGGATCGCGCGCGCCAGGTCTTCGAGGTCGAGGTCGGCGGCCAGGGCCAGCGAACACTCGTGGATGATCTCGCTGGCGCGCGCGCCGATGATGTGCGCGCCGAGCAGCTGGCCGGTGCCGGCGTCGCTGATCAGCTTCACGAAGCCCGCCGTCTCCAGGTCGGCGATGTTGCGGCCGTGGGCGCGCAGGGGGAAGCGCCCCACCTTGAGCGCGCGCCCCTGCTCGCGCGCCTCGCGCTCGCTGAGCCCGACGCTGCCGATCTCGGGGTCGGTGAAGGTGGCGGCCGGCACCGCGCTCCAGTCGGTCTGGGCGGGATGGCCGGCGATGATCTCGACCGCCGCCTTGCCCTGCGCCGAGGCGTAGTGGGCGAGCTGCTTGCGGTCGGTGACGTCGCCGATGGCGTAGATCCCGGGCACGGTGGTCTGCAGGCGTTCGTCCACCTTCACCCCGCCGCGCGGGCCCAGGGCGACGCCCAGCTCGGCGGCTCCGAGTCCGGCGGTGTAGGGCCGGCGCCCGGTGGCGACGAGCACCGTGTCCACCTCGACCGTCCGCCCGCCGGCCAGGGTGAGGACGATGGCGCCGCCCGCACCGTCGTGGCGGTCCTCGATCCTCGTGCCGGTGAACACGTCGATCTTCCGCTTCTTCAGCTCCCGCTCGAGCGTCTGCGAGATCTCGTCGTCCTCGAGCGCGACCAGGCGCGGCAGCATCTCGACGATGGTGACCTTCGTGCCGAGCGCGGCGAAGAAGCCGGCGAACTCGCAGCCGATGACGCCGCCGCCGAGCACGGCCATGCGCCCGGGCTGCGCCGGCAGCGACAGCGCCTCGCGGCTGGTGATGACGCGCGCGCCGTCGAGCGCGAACCCGGGCGGCAGCCACGAGTCGGCGCCGGTGGCGATGAGCACGTGCCGGGTCGCCAGCTCGGTCACGGTCCCGTCGGCGCCCGTGACCGCCACGCGCTGCGGTGAGACCAGCCGCGCCGTGCCACGCACGATGTCCACGCCGCGGCCCTGCAGCAGCGACTTCACCCCGCCGGTGAGCTGCCGCACCACGCGGTCCTTGCGCTCGAGCAGCCAGTCCCAGCGGACCTTCGGCTCGCCCACCTCGATGCCGAAGTCCTTCGCGCGGCGGATCTGCTCGAGCAGGTGGGCGGAGACGATCCAGGCCTTGGTGGGGATGCAGCCCCAGTTCAGGCAGGTGCCACCCAGCTCGTCCTTCTCGACCACGGCCGTGCGCAGGCCGAGCTGGGCGGCGCGGATCGCGGCGACGTAGCCGCCCGGACCGGTGCCGATGACGACGAGGTCGAAGAGCGTGGTATCCGACATGTGCGTCCTTTCGCGCGGGCTCAGCGGCCGGTCGCGTCCGCGGCGGGGCGCCCGCCCGGGACGGGGCCGGTCCCGAGCGGCGGCGCCGCGCGGCCGGTCCTCTGCTGGAGGGTCTGCAGGTGCTGCACGACCGCCTGCCCGACCGCGCCCGAGGCGCCGGCGGCCAGCGACTGGTGGTAGTAGCGCAGCGCGCCCGCGTCGTCGCCGGCGCGCTCGTGGATGATGCCGAGGTTGTACAGGGCGACGGCGTTGGCCGGGTCGCGGCGCAACGCCAGCCGGAGCGCCTGCTGGGCGCGCGCCGCGTCGCCCTGGTTGTACCAGCAGACGGCGAGGTCCACGAGCACCTGCACGCGGCTCGAGTCCCGCGCCAGCGCCCGGGCGTAATAGCGGGACGCCTGCGCCCAGTTGGCGGTGTCGTAGAGCAGGTTGCCGTAGGCGATGGTCGCCTCGAGGTCGGTGGAGTCGCGCCCGAGCACGGCCCGCAGGCTGTCGGCGGCGCGCTGCTGCGCGGCGTTGGCGCCCTCGATGGCCGTTACGGCGCGCCGGTGCAGGTCGGTGTAGGCGTAGTAGGCCAGCGTCGCCACCACGGCGGCGCCCGCCAGCGCCCAGAGGCCCAGGGAGCCCGAGGTCATCGCCCGCTGACGGCGGACCGGACGACGCAGGAAGATGACCGGCTCGCCCGCCGGCGGCGCGCTCCCTGCCGGCCGCAGCGGATGGTTGCAGCGGTCGCAGCGGAGGCGGTCGGCCGGGTTCTCCTGCCCGCAACCGGGGCAGCGGATCGTGTCGGGCATGGTTCCTCGCGGACGGCGCGGCCGGGCATCCCTCGCCGGGCGGAGTGGGTCCGGAGCGGCGACTATAGGCAGGCCGCCGGGGCCGGGCAAGCGGCGCGGCCGCCGCCGGCGTTGCCCCGCGAGGGCCGCGCGACCAGCCCGGACGATTCGTGAGCCCGCATCCTCCGGTTTGCGGTTCACGAATGGCCCGGGCTAGCATCCCACCACCATGCGCACTCCCATCCCGAGGTACCTGCCCGCCTTCCTCTGCCTGTCCCTGCTGCTCGCCCTCGTCCCCGACGCCCGCGGCGAGACCGCGCACCTCACCGTGCTGCACACCACCGACCTGCACGGCTCGCTGTCCGCCGCCGCCGGTGACCTCCCGGGGCGCGGTGCCGCCGGCGGCCTGGCGCGGATCGCCACGCTGGTGCGCGAGGTGCGCGCCGAGGGCCGACCCGTGCTCCTCCTCGATGGCGGCGACGCCATCCAGGGCGGCGCCATCGTCGGTGCCTACCGGCGCGGCGACCGCGCGCGCCCCGAGCCGATGATGACCGCCATGACGCGGCTCGGCTACGAGGCGATGGCGGTCGGCAACCACGAGTTCTCGTACGGCCCCGAGGCACTCGCCGCGGCCTGCGCCGCGGCCGGCTTCCCCTGGCTGGCCGCCAACGCCGTGCGCGCCGACGGGAGCCCCGCCTTCGGCACCTCGATCGTCAGGGAGATGGGTGGCGTGCGGGTCGGCGTCGTCGGGCTCACCACGCCGGCGATCCCCTCGCTCGAGGACTCGGCCGACGTGGCCGGCCTGCGCTTCCTCTCCCCGCTCGAGATCGGCAACGCCGAGGCGAAGCGCCTGCGCGAGGCGGAGCGCTGCGACGTCGTCGTCGTGCTCGCCCACACCGGGCTGGAGCAGGGACTGGGAGTCGGCGGCGGCACGCGACAGGGCAACGTTCCGGGCGAGAACTGGGGCTACCGTCTGGCCCGGGAGCTGAAGGGCGTGGACCTGCTCGTCCTCGGCCACACGCACGAGACCCTCGCGGAGGAGAACCCGCCGGCCGGGCCGCTGGTGGTGCAGGCCGGGCACGGCGGCACGACCCTCGGCCGCGTGGACCTCGAGCTGGCCCGCGCCACGCCCCGCGACCCGTGGCGCCTCGAGTCACGGCGGAGCCGGTGGCTGCCCGCGGATGACCCGGTCGCGGTGGACACGGCGCTGGCGGCCGTCGCCGCGCCCTACGAGGAGGCGGCCGTCGCCGCGCTGGCCGAGCGCCTCGGCACCGCCGCGCGCGAGATCGGGTCGCCGCGCGGGCGCTTCGCCGCCGGACCGCTGTGGGACCTCATCCACGCCGCCCAGCTCGAGGCCACCGGCGCCGACGTCTCGATCGCGGCCCTGCCCGACCCGGCGGCGGTCCTCCGCGCCGGCCCGGTGACGACGGGCGACCTGGTGCGCGTCTATCCGTACGACAACACGCTGGCGGTGGTCGAGCTGACCGGCGACCAACTGCGTCAGGTGCTCGAGCGCTCGGCCCGCGGCTACGCGGCGTACACCTTCGCGGCCGACCGGCCGCTGCTCGAGCCGGGCGCCGCACCCCACCACCTGCAGGGTGCCGCGGGGATCACCTACGACGTGGACCTCACCCGCCCCATGGGTGAGCGCATCGTGAACCTGGCCTGGCAGGGCCAGCCGCTCGATCCCGGACGGAAGCTCAAGGTCGCGGTCAACAGCTACGTCCTCGGCGGCGGCGGCGGCTACGCCGAGATCGTGCAGGCGCCCCGTTCGCCCGGGCGCGGCCCCGACGTGCGCGATGCACTGGCCGCCCATATCCGCCGCCTCGGCACGCTCGACGGCGCGACCACGCACGCGTGGACGGTGCTGCCCGACTACGCGTCGTGCCCCGAACGGCCGCTGGTGGACCTGCTCGTGCGCCAGGGCGCCGTGCCCCGCGACGAGGTGATGCACCTGTTCCCCGACCAGCCGGCGCGGCGCGCCGACCTCGGCTACTGGCTGGCACGCGCCTTCGGCTGGCGCGAGAAGCGGCTCTCGGGCGCCTTCGCCGACGCCCCCGACCCCCTCGAGCCGTGGCTCGACGGCCTGCTCAGGCGCCGGGTGCTCGGCCGCGACGCTTCCCAGGAGATGTTCCAGCCCTTCGCCGTGGCCTCGCTCGACAACGCCTTCGACTGGTGCACGGCCGCCGCCCGCGCCGCCGGCTACGCGACGGGCGACGGCGGCGCCGCCGCCTCGTTCCGCCGCGGTCTGCTCACCGGCACCAGCCTCGCCGGCCTGGGAGGCAGCGTGCCGGTGCGCCGCGACACCCTCACGGTGGCGCAGGTGCTGGGCCTGGTCGCCAATCTCCGTTTCCCCACCGTGCGGGTGCTCGAGACCACCGACTTCCACGGCGCCCTGCTGGCGGGCGCGAAGGAGCGTGCGAGCGGCCGCGCCGTCGGCGGCTCGGCCGTGCTGGCCGCGTGGGTCGCGAAGCTGCGCGCCGAGAACCCAGAGGGCACCGTCCTGGTGGACGGCGGCGACGCCTTCCAGGGCACGATGATCTCGAACCTGCAGTACGGCCGGCCGGTGGTCGAGCAGATGAACCTGCTCGGCTACAGCGCCATGGCCGTCGGCAACCACGACTTCGACTGGTCGGCCGACACGCTCGAGCGGCGCGTGGACGAGATGCGCTTCGCCGCGTTCGGCGCCAACATGCTCGAGCGCCGCACCGGACGGATGCCGCGCTGGGCGCGCAGCGACACGCTGCTCGCGCGCCGCGGCCTGCGCGTGGCGCTCTTCGGCCTCGCCTACACGGGCACGCCGCACGTCACGCTGGCCAGCAACGTCGCCCGGCTGCGCTTCGCCGACGACTCCGCCACGGCCGCCGCGCTGGTGCCGAAGCTGCGCAGGCGCACGCGCCCGCACCTGGTGGTCGAGATCGGCCACACGCCCGGCGGGCTCGACTCGGCGCGCCGCGTGGACGGCGACCTCGGCCGCCTCGCCCGCGTGCCGGGCGTGGACCTATGGATGGGCGGCCACAGCCACAACCACCTGCTCGGCGAGGTCGGTGGCGCCACGGTCATGATCCCGGGCTCGCAGGGTCAGGTGGTCGGCGTCTGCGACCTGACCGTGGATCCGCTGGCCGGGCGCGTGGTGGAGCGCCGCGCGCGGCTCCAGCCGACCTACGCCGACGAGGTCCGGCCCGACAGCGCGATGCTGACGCGGGTGGCGGGCTGGAACGCGGGCGTCGCGCAGCTGGCGGCGACGCCGATCGGACAGAACGTCCGCGCGCTGACGCGCAACCGCGGCGGCGAGTCCGTGCTCGGCGACCTGGTGACGGACGCGATGCGGGCCGAGAGCGGCGCCGACCTCGCCTTCACCAACAGCGGCGGGCTGCGCGCCGACCTGCCCGCGGGCCCGATCACCCGGGGCTCGGTGTACGACGTCATGCCGTTCGACAACACGATCGTGCTGGTGAAGCTCACCGGCGCCGCGGTGCACCGGATGCTGGAGGACGGACTGGCGCACGGGCGCGTCTCGCCGCAGAGCGGGTTGCGCTACCGCTTCGACCTGTCCCGGCCGGAGGGCTCGCGCCTCGTGGCCGCGACCCTCGCCGACGGCTCGCCCCTCGACGAAGCCCGCACCTACACCGTGGCGGTGAACAACTTCATGGCCTCGGGCGGCGACAACTACGACACGCTGGGCCGCGCCGGCGGGCAGGTGGACACCGGCATCCTGGTGCGCGACGCGCTCGAGCGGTACCTCGTGGCCCGGACGAAGGACGCCCCGCTCGACCTGGAGGCGGACGGGAGGATCGAGGGCACGGGCGGCGACCGGCCCTGAGGCCGCGCGGACGGCGGACGCGGAACGGCCCGGGCGGGGTGACCCGCCCGGGCCGTGTCGCGCGCCGCGATCTCAGGGGGAGGCGCCGCCGTCCCCCGCGCCGTCCGTCGCGGCGCCCCGGTAGCCGATGTGGGCCTTCTCGAGGTAGCTGCGCACGCCCTCGGCGAGTTGCCGGGCGATCTGCCGCTGGAACTCGGCGCTCGCCAGCAGCCTCGCCTCGGTCGGGTTGTTGATGAAGGCGGTCTCGACCAGCACCGACGGAAACTCCACCGACTTGAGCACGACGAAGCCCGCCTGCTTCACGCCGCGCACCTCGAGCCGGCGGTCCCGGGTCAGGTGGTCGAGCAGCGTCTCGGCCAGCAGCTGGCTCTGCTGCAGGACGGAGGCACGCTTCACGTCGTAGAGGATGCTGACCAGATCGTCCTCGGCCTGGTCGGGCACGCCGCCCACCAGGTCGGCCGCGTTCTCGAAGTCGGCCAGGTCCTTGGTCGCCTGGTCGCTGGCCCCGCGCAGCGAGAGGAAGAAGACCTCGGTGCCGCTGCCGCTGCCGCGCCGCGGCGTGGAGTTGGCGTGCAGGCTGATGAACAGGTCGGCCTTCGCCTGCTCGGCGATGCGGTAGCGCTCGCGCAGCGGGATGAAGGTGTCGTCGTCGCGCGTCAGCACGACGCGGAGGCCGGGGACGCGGCGCAGCTCCTCGGCCAGCGCGCGGGCCGTCGCCAGGTTGACGTGCTTCTCCAGCACGCCGCGCACGCCGCGCGCGCCGGTGTCCTCACCGCCGTGCCCGGCGTCCACCGCCACGACCAGATCGCGCGGCGGCCGCGCCGGCGCGGCGGGAACGCCCGGGGCGGCTCCCGG
>JAXDBZ010000296.1:0-4949 GCA_034678345.1 Candidatus Eiseniibacteriota bacterium | reverse complement strand
CTCAAGCGCGGCGGCCGCCGCGCCCGGCCGCATCTCGCCCAGCGCCACCGCCGCGGCCGGCCAGTCGTCGCGGCAGTCGAGCACGAGCGGGGCACGATGCCACCGCGCCGCCAGCCAGGCCGTCGCGCCCAGGAAGAGCGGCGGCACGCTGGCGAGGACGATGTCGGCGCGCGGCCCGGCCAGCGCCGGGGCCAGCGCCGAGCCGGCGAAGCTCAGGTGGTTCCACAGGCGCGTGAGCGCGGTCTTGTGCGGCGAGGCGTGCAGCCACACGCGCTCGACCGCGATCCCGCCGAGGCGCTCGCGGGCGCGCCGCACGCCGCGGTACTCCGCGTGCACGACACCGGCGGGATGGTTCGGCAGCCCGGTCAGCACCCGCACCTCGTGCCCGGCGCGCTCCAGCGCGCGGGCGAAGTGCAGCGCCCGCGCCGGCGCCGCCCCGGTCTCGGGCGGGAAGTACTGGGTGACGAAGAGCACCCGCATCGGCTCCCCGCCGCTCACGCGTGACCCCTGTGCCGGGCCCGGGCGCCCCAGCGCCCGCGCTCCGCGACGGCGCGCCGGTAGAACTCCGCGTGCCGTCTGGCCATGGCCTCGATGCTCATGTCCTCCACGACCGCGCGCCGCGCCGCCGCGGCCCGTCGCCGTGCCTCCTCCGGATGCGCGAGCGCCTCGGCCAGCGCGTCGGCCAGCGCCCCGGGATCGCCGGGCGGCACCAGCCAGCCGGTCTCGCCGTCGCGCAGGACCTCCGGCGTGCCCCCCACCGCCGTCGCCACGCAGGGACGGCCCGCCGCCATCGCCTCGAGCAGGGCGTTGGGGATGCCCTCCTCGCGCGAGGACAGCACGAAGACGTCCATGCCCGGCAGCAGCCGCTCGACGCCGGTGCGCTCGCCCAGGAAACGCAACCGCGGCGCCAGCCCCAGCTCCTCCGCCCGTGCCTCCAGAGCGGCGCGCTCCACGCCGTCGCCGACCAGCGCGGCGCGGAAGGCCGTGCCGCGCTCGGTCAGGCGCGCCAGCGCGGCCAGCAGCGTGCCGTAGTCCTTGCGCGCCGCCAGGCAACCTACGCTGCCCACGAGCGGCGAGCCGTCGGCGCCCAGCTCGCGCCGCGCCTCGGCCATCGGGGCGCCTGCGCCGTGGGTGGGTCCGCCGTCGGCGAAACGGGCGGCGTCCACGCCGTTCGGGATCACGGTGATGCGTCCGCGCGGCACCCCCAGCGCCACCACCGTGCCCGCCACCGCCTCGCTCACCGCCGTCACATGGGTCGCCAGCCGGTGCGCCACCCGGTCCACCACCACCTGGCGGGGCGTGAGGAAGTCGTCCATGTTGCGCTTGGCCACGGCCACGACCGGCACGCCGGCCAGCCGCCCGGCCAGCGCGGCGAAGAGGTGCGGGCCGAAGAGATAGCCGTGCACGACGTCCGGGCGGAGGTCCAGCACCAGGTGGGCCAGGCGCGCCAGCGCGGCGAGGCCCCGCGCGTCGTAGAAGCGGCGTCCCACCCCGAGGTCCACGACCGGCCAGCCCAACCCCCGGACCTCGGCGAGGAACGCGCCCTCGGCCCGGAAGCAGGCGATGGTGACGTCGAACTCCCGGCGGTCCATGCGGCGCCACAGCTCGATCAGGTGGCGCTCCGCTCCGCCGGCGGTGAAGTTCCCCACGACGTAGAGCACGCGCAGCGGGGCCGCGGCGACGGGGCCCACACCGCGAACGCCCGCCAGCGCGGCGACGCCGCTCCCGGCCCGGCCGTGGCGGCGCCACGGCGCGAACACGCCGTCCAGCTCGGCGCGCATCAGGCGCGCGGAGAACCGCCCGCCCGGGCCGAGGCAGGCGCCCTCGGACAGCCCGCGGCGCAGCAGTTCGAAGCGGGGCGTGCCCGCGTCGTTCTCGCCGTCCCGGGTCGTGACCGCCCAGTGCCCCGCCTCGGCCGCGGCCGCCACGCTGGCGGCGTCGTGGTCGCCGCCCGGGTAGGCGATCCCGCGGGGCCTCGTCCCCAGGCGGCGCTCGATGAGGTCGAAGCTCCCGGCGATCTCCTCCCGCTGCGCGGCCGCACCGAGGGACGAGAGGAACGGGTGGGTGAGGGTGTGCGCCCCCAGCTCCATCCCCGCCGCCGCCAGCCTCGCGCACTCGTCCCACGTCGCCAGCGGACAGGGCGCCGGCTCGCTCACGCCGAGCCGCACCCTCAGCGCCGCGAGCCGCTCCCGCTGCCGGGCCGGGTCGGTGCGCATCCGGGCCACCAGCGCCCGCAGGGCGGCCGCGCGGTCGCGGCGGCTCTCGAGCGGGAACGTCCGGCCGGCCAGCTCGAGGCGCGCGGCGGCGGTCGTGGCGAGGAGGTGTTCGAGCTCGTCCCACCACGGAGCGCGGCGCTCCTCGATCAGGCCGGCGGTGAGGAAGAACGTCGCGCGGGCTCCGGCCGCCTCGAGCAGCGGCAGGGCCCGGTGCACGTTGTCCGCGTAGCCGTCGTCGAAGCTGAACGCCACCGCGCGGCCCGCCTGCCCCTCCGCCAGGCGCGCCAGGCCCTCCGAGATCGTCACCGGCGTCAGCCCCATCCGCGCCAGGGTCACGAGCTGCGCCCGCAGCACGTCCTCCCCCACCCCCAGCCGCGACAGCGGCAGCTCCCCGGCGCCGAAGACGCGGTGATGGCGGACGATGACCAGGCTGCCGCCCGGCCCGCGCCCGGCGCGGGCACCCGGCCGCGGCGCCAGGCTGGCCAGCCAGCGCAGCGTCCTGCCCTTCACGCCCCCTCCGCGCGCCGTTCGCCCACGGCGTCGTCCACCAGGGCCAGGGCGATCCAGTAGTTGCCGGCGATGAGGCCGTTGAAGAAGCGGTCGCCGAAGGAACACGAGACGACCAGGGCCAGCGTCGCCGCGGCCGCGCCCAGCGCCAGCTGCCGGTCGGCGACGTCACGCGCCCGCCGCATGCCCTCCCCCGCCAGCTTCCAGCATCGCCACAGCAGCAGGACGAAGAGCGCGAGGCCGAACACGCCCATCTCGCCGAGGAAGCGCAGGAAGGTGTTGTGCGCCGTGCCCATGACCTCGACGCCCAGCTCCTCGCCGGTCCGGGGCAGGATGCTGCTGAGACCGGCGAAGCCCACGCCCTCGAGGGGGTGCTCGGTCACGACCTTGAAGATGGCGCGCCAGGTGTCCACGCGGAGCTGCGACGCGTTCTCCAGCCCGACGTCGTCGGACTCCTCCGCCCGCACCTGGGTGCCGAGCACCCGCTCCTTGACGTAGGACGGCGCCCACAGCGGTGACGTCACGAGCACCAGCAGGACGAACAGGGTGAGCAGCCGCGAGGTGCGGACGGCCACGAAGACCAGCGCCACGCCGAGGGCCAGGATGCCGCCCCGCGAGGTGGCGAGCAGGTTCGCGAAGCCGCCGGCGACCACCGCGCCGACGAGCGCCAGCCGGCCGAGCAGGTGGCGCGCCACCGGCAGCTGCGCGGCGGCGAACGCGGTGAACATGGCGAGGAAGGTGCCGAGGTCGTTGGGCTGTCCGAACGTCCCGGTGGCGCGTCCGCCCCGGCCGTTCCGCCCGAGCAGGATGGTGACGATGGCCTCGGCGGCGAATCCCACCACGATCGCCCAGGTCAGCCGGCGGCGGTCCCGCGCCCCGGCCACCATCCAGCAGGTGAGGAAGTAGAAGGCCAGGGTCATGGTGCCGCGCAGCAGCTCCCACGCCGCGGTCGCGGGCGAGTAGCCGTAGCCGGTCGGAAACGCCGCGCCCCACCCGATGGACAGGGCGGCCACCACCAGGATGGCGACGATCGGCAGGCCCAACCGCGTCCGCCGGAAGACCGGCTGCCGCGCGAAGATGCGCCGCAGTGCCCAGGCCGAGAACACCGTGAACAGCAGGAGGTTCAGCATGCTCACGCCCGGAACGGGGATGCGGGGCATCCACTGCAGGAACGGGACCGCCACCGGCAGCAGCACGAGGCCGAAGCCCGGGATGAGCACGATGGACGCGCCCACGCCCAAGCCGAGGAGGATCTTGACCAGCCGGTGCGCCTGCTGCCCGAACCGGTAGTCGAGGATCACCAGCACCGCGACGAGGAACAGGGCCGCCCCCATGCCCAGCGCCGCCGCCAGCCCGGCGGAGAGCCGGCGGGCCTGCAGGCGCGCCCGGCGGCGGGCCTCGGCGACGGGCACGGCGCCCGTCCCGTGCGATGGCCTCCCTGCCATGGGGGGGCGGCGGCTAGGCGCCGCCGGCCTCCTCGGAGGTATAGCCATATCCGTGGGCACGGTAGCCGTAGTAGCTGGGCAGGATCTCCCCGGCGTCGTTCAGCAGGATGCCCAGCACGTTGTCACGCGCCTCGCGCTGCACCCGCACGCCGTACTCCGCGGCCTTGCGCACCGTACTGCCCGCCTTGATGACGTAGAGCACGCCCTCCACCGCCCGGCCGAGGATGAGCGGATCCGGCACGGCCAGGTTCGGAGGCGCGTCGGCGATGACGAGCGAATAGCGCGCCGAGGCCTCCTGGAAGAACCACTCGCAGGCGGACGTGTCCACGAGCTCGCCCGCCGGCGTCTCGGTGCGGCCGGCCGGCAGGAAATCGAGCTGGGCCTGCGCGGTCGTGCGCACGTGGCGCTCGTCGAAGTTGCGGTCGCGCAGCATCTGCGCCAGGCCCCAGGTCGAGCTGGGCAGGCCGAGGGCGCGGTGCAGCGCGGGGCTGCGCAGGTCGAAGTCCACGAGCAGCACCCGCTCGCGCAGCTCGCGCGCCAGCGTGATGGCGAGGCAGGCCGTCGTCGTGGTCTTGCCCTCGCCGCGCGTGGCGCTGGTCACGAGCAGGGTCCGGGGCAGGGCGCGCCCGCGCGTCCGCGCCAGCTTCAGGTAGACGCGCCGGAACTCGAGGCCCATCGGGCTCTCCACCTTGAGCCGGTGGAGGAGCCCAGTCTGCACCGCGGGCGCGCCGCCGGGCAGCCCGGCGTCGGGCGCGCCGGCGCGGCGGCGCGACGGGCGCTG
>JAXDBZ010000295.1:0-3116 GCA_034678345.1 Candidatus Eiseniibacteriota bacterium | reverse complement strand
TGTTGTGCGCGCCCATTCTTTAGGCGGTGCGGGGGGGGGTGCCCCGCTACCGCGGGATCCACCAGGCCGTGGTCGGGTGCGGGCCCGCCCGCCGCCTCGTCCGGCGTGGGGAAGGCGTTGGCCTCGTCGGGCGTCGAGAAGCGCGCCAGCGCCACGGCGTGGCGGGCGAGGCCGTCGAGGGAGTCGAGCGAGAGGTCGGTGCTGGTGACGAAGCCCGGCGCGCCGCCGAGCAGCACGCGCAGGCCCAGGCCGCGCGTCGCGCTCTGCTTGACGCTCTCGATGGCGCCGCCGTTCACGCGCACGCTCAGCGCGCGCGCGCTGCCGAGGCAGGCCTCGGCGTGGGTGGCGCCGGCGCGCAGCGCGCGCTCGACCGCCGCCGCGCCGACGCGTTCGAGGGCGGCCGGGCCGGCCGGGTCGTCACGGAGCGGGCCGTTCACGTGCGCGTGCCTCCGACGGTGATGCCGGTGAAGCGCACCGTGGGCTGGCCCACGCCCACCGGCTTCCACTGGCCGTCCTTGCCGCACGAGCCGGTGCTGCCCTCGATGACGAGGTCGTTGCCGACGCCGTCGATGCGCAGCATGGCGTCGTTGCCGTTGCCGGTGAGCGTGGCGTTGCGCACCGGCGCGGTCAGGCGCCCGTCCTCGATGCGCCAGGCCTCGGTCACCTGGAAGGAGAAGTTGCCGTCCGCCGGATTGACCGAGCCGCCGCCGAGGTTCTTGCAGTAGAGGCCGCGCCGCACCGAGGCGACGAGGTCGTCGGGCGGGTGCGGGCCGGCCTCGATGAAGGTGTTCGTCATGCGGCACAGCGGGTAGTCGCGGTAGGAGGCGCGCCGCCCGTTGCCGGTGGGGCGGTTGCCGGTGAGCCGGGCGTTGAGCAGGTCCCACAGGTAGCCGACCAGCACGCCGTCCTCGACCAGCACCGTGCGCCGCGCCGGCGTGCCCTCGTCGTCGAGGCGGAACGAGCCGCGCGAGAACGGCACCAGGGCCGAGTCCACGATGGTCACGCCCTTCGCCGCCACCGGCTGGCCCATCTGCGTCGCGCGGATCGAGGAGCGCTTGCGGATGCCGTCGCCCTCCATGCCGTGCCCGAAGCACTCGTGCACCAGCACGCCGCCCCAGCCCGGGCCGATGACGACCGGATAGGTGCCGGCCTCGGGCTCCTCGGCGCCGAGCAGCGTCACCGCCACGCCCGCCGCCTCGAGCGCGACCTGCTCGGGGGTGCGCGTGTCGAAGTAGGCGGCCTCGACGCTGCCGCCGCCGGTGGCGGTGCCGTGCTGCCGCACGTCGCCGGCGGCGGCGAACGCCGTGACCGTGAGCCGCGAGAGGAAGTGACGGTCCTCGGCCCACAGGCCCTCGCTGTTGGCGATGACGCAGGCGCGGGCCGAGTCGGCGAAGGTGGCCGCCACCTCGTGCACGCGGCCGTCGTGCCCGCGCGCGGTCGCGTCGGCGCGCCGCAGCATGGCGACCTTGGCCGGTTCGTCGAGGGTGAGCGAGACGGGCGCGGCGAGCGTGAACGGGGCCGGCGCGTCCACCACCGCGAAGGCCCGCGGCGGCGCGCCCGGGGTGCCGTCGCGCGCGATGCGGGCCGCGACCCGCGCGGCCTCGCGCAGGTCGGCGGGCGCGAAGCCGTCGGCGAAGGCGTAGCCGGTCTGGGCCCCGCTCAGCGCGCGCACGCCGACGCCCTGGCTCAGCCCGTACTCCGAGGCGCGGACGCGCCCCTCCTCGAGGCCGAAGGCCGACACCATGGCGCGCTCGGCATAGACCTCGGCGAACTCGGCGCCCTGGGCGCGCGCGATCGCCAGCAGCTCGGCGGCGAGCTCGCGCGGCAGCGGGACGGTCAGGTCGGGCGTGGCGTCGGGCATGGGCGTGGTCGCCGCGGCGCCTGGGCGCCGCGCGCCGCGGCTGTGTAGGGGTGAGCCGCGCGGGGCGCAACGCGCGAGGCCCCCGCGGGCTGGGATTCCGCGGCGTTCCTGCGTACCATCGGCCCGGGGCCGCGCGCGGCCCCGTCGCCCCGACGCTCACGCGGCATCCGCCGATGCCCGACCCGGAGGTCACGCATGCGCAGAACCCTGCTCCCGCTCGCCCTCGCCCTGGCGGCGCTGGCGGCGCCCGCCGCGCCGGCGGCGGAGGTGGCGCCAGCCCCGATGGCGCTGACGCTGGCCGACGCCGTGGCCGTCGCCACCGATGCCACGCCGGCGGTCCAGCTCGCTACGCTGCGCACCCGCGAGGCGCGGGCGCGCCGCACCCAGGCGCGCGCCGCGCTGCTGCCCTCGCTCTCGAGCTCGGCCTTCGTGATGGACCGCACCTATTCGTTCCAGGCGAGCGGCATCACCTTCGTGCGCATCCCGGGGATCACCATTCCCGATCGCATCGGGCCGGTGAACCAGGTGGACGCGCGTCTGCGCGCGACGCAGACGCTGGTGGACCCCGCCTCGTGGGTGCGGCTGCACGCCGCCGGCCTCGGCGTGGGCGTGAGCCGCGCCGAACAGGCGGGCGCCGTCGAGGCCGCGGCGCAGAACGCGGCGCTCGCATACGTGCGGACGGCGCGCGCGGTGGCGCTGGTGCGGGCGCGCGAGGCGGACCTCGAGCTGGCGCGGCAGCTGAGCGAGCTGGCCGGGCGGCAGCTCGCGGCGGGGACGGCGGCGAGCATCGACGTCACCCGGGCGCGCACGCAGGAGGCGGCGACGCGCGGCGCGCTGCTGGTGGCGCGCAATCAGGCGGACCGCGCGATGATCGAGCTGGCCCGCACGCTGGGGCTCGATCCGGCGACGCGCTTCGAGTTGACGGATGCCCTGGCGCGGGCGCTGGACGAGCCGGGCGCGGACGGGACGCGGCCGGTCTCGGACGCGCCGGACGACGCGGCGGCCGCGGTGGCGCGGGCGCTGGCGCGGCGTCCCGAGCTGGCGGCGGAGCGCTCGCGTCAGGCTCGCGCGCAGAGCGAGACCTGGGCCATCCAGGCCGAACGCCTGCCGCGGCTGGACGTCAGCGCCGACTACGGGCTGAGCAGCGACCACTGGCGGGACGCGGTGAGCACGCGCTCGGCGACGCTCGCGCTCTCGATGCCCATCTTCGACGGACTCCGGCGCGAGGGTCGCGCCTCCGAGCAGGGGGCGCTGG
>JAXDBZ010000294.1:0-3315 GCA_034678345.1 Candidatus Eiseniibacteriota bacterium | reverse complement strand
GAGCGCGCGCCGGGCGACCTCGGCCTCGGCCGAGCCCGGGAACCGCGCGATCACCTCGCGCAGGGCGGTCTCGTGGCCGCCCTCCCGGTCGGGACTCAGCAGGGCCGACGTCAGGGCGATCTCGGGGGAGTGCGGATACAGCGCGCGGGCCTCGTCGAGATGAACCCGGGCATCGGTGGCCAGCCCCACGGACGCCCAGAAGCGGGCCAGATCGACGTGGGCGGCGGGGCCCCGGCCGAAGACGAAGAGGCGGCCGTCCACGCGGTTCGTGGCCAGCACCCAGCCCGTGTCACCGGGGGTGAGGTGGAACGCCAGGCGGACATCCTCCAGTTGGGGCAAGAGCGCCCGCAGCGCGCGGCCGTCGTCAAGGACGGAGGCGAGCATGTTGTAGCGGACCGCGTCGCGTCGGGTGGTGTCCGCCTCCTGGCCCGTGCTCACGCTGTAGGCCCGCTCCGAACCGGGGGGCGACAGAATCAGCAGGCGCTGCGCCTCGGCACCGAGCCGCTCGGCCAGGGACTGCCGGGCGTTCCGGGCCATCTCCATCTTGCGCAGCATCGAGTCCATAGGCAGCCCGACCTGGGCCAGACGCAGCGACCGCCTGGCGGCGATCCGGGTCTCCGCCGCCCCGGCGTGGAGCAGCGCGAGCGCGATCGCGGCCGCCCAGGCGAGGCGGCGGGCCGCTACCTCCCGTTCGGCGGAACGTGGCGACCGCGCGCCCGGCGCCGCGCCCCGCAGAAGCGAGGCGGCGTGAGTGACGAGGCATGCCAACGCTATCGCCCAGCCGGCGAACGGAAGGTACAGGTAGTGCTCGTAGACGTGATGGCGCAGGGGCAGGACGGGAAGCAGCGCCGAGAGCCACAGCAGCAGGCCCGCTCGCGCCGCGCGCGAGCGGGCGCGCCAGGCGTACAGCGCGACCCCCCCGAGGGCGACCGCCCCCGCCCCGGCCAGCCATGAGGTCGCCGCGGCCCCGGGCGCGAAGCGGAACAGGTCCGCCGACCACAGCGCGTACGTGAGCAGATTCGCGGGCAGGTGCCCGCCTAGGCCGAAGGCATAGGCCTCGCCTCCCAGCGAGCCCGTCCCCTGCCGGGTCGCCAGCACGTATGCCCACAGCGCCACGGACAGGACCAGCGCCAGCGCGACGCCGGCCAGCCGCGAGCCCCCCCGCCCCCGATCGCGCGCGGGGAAAACCGCCGCGAGCGGAGCCAGCGCGACCGTCTCCTTGCAGAGGAGCGCAGCGCCGTGGCAGGCCACCGCGGCCACGGAGGAGCGCGGTGCCGCTCCTTCCCAGAGCAGGAGCGCGCCCAGAGCCAGCGCCGCGGCCAGCATCTCGCCCGTGCTCGCCATCTGCCAGACCACCGTCATGGCCAAGGCAGTCGTCCCGAACAGGGCCGCCGCCAGGAACGCGACCGGACGCGAGGCGCCGAGCCGGAGCGCCCAGACCCCGACCAGCAACGTGTTCAGGGCGTGCAGCAGCAGGCCGAGGGCGTGGTAGCCGGCGGCCTCCGTCCCGAACAGGGGAAACGTCGCTTGGTAGTAGAGCCGTCCCGAGATCCAACGCCAGAGCGTGGCCGGGAACGGCACGATGCCGCGAACGCGCTCGAAGAGCTGCAGGTCGTCCGGCGTGAAGTAGGCGCCGAGGGCGCCGCGATGCACCCAGACCGCGGCCGCGACGGGCAAGGCCAGCACGGTCAGCGCGGGGAACGCCACGCGCCGCGGCGCCGCGGCGCGTGCGCCCCGGGCCGCCGCCGGACCGAGGCCATCGGCACCGGCACGGCGGGCCGTGGCATCCCTCCGGCTCACGCCGGCTCCAATTCCTTCTCGACCTTCATGAGCCCCTCGTCGTCGGGCTCGATGACGTAGCCGCGCTTCTCGAACAGCGCCAGCATGCGGGCGTTGTCGGCGGTGGTCTGGGCGACCATGTGGCTCAGGCCCCAGCCGCGGGCGATCTCCTCGCAGACGTCGGTGAGCACGCCGCCCAGGCCGCGGTTCTGCCAGGCGTCGCTGATGAGCACCGCGTACTCGGCGGTGTCGTGCCCGGGGTCGCGCACCAGGCGACCCACCCCCACCAGCCGCGGCTCGCCCGCGTCCTCGCGCTCGGCCACCATGGCGATCTCGCGGTCGTAGTCGGTGAAGCAGTAGCGCGTCGCCACCTCGTGCGTCGCCCACTGGAACATGTAGCGGAAGCGCATGTAGATGGTCTCGCGCGAGCAGGCGTCGAGCATGCGGATCCACTGCGGCTCGTCCTCGGGACGGATGGGGCGCAGCAGCAGGCGCGTGCCATCGCGCAGCGTGACGTGCCGCTCCAACTCCTCGGGGTACGGGCGCAGCGCCAGGTGCGCGTAAGGCTTCCCCGGATCGAGCAGCCGGGCGCGGTCCACGATGATGCGCGCGTCGAGCGCGACCACGTCGCCGGGCGTGGCCAGCAGCGGGTTCACGTCCAGCTCGGCGATCTCCGGGTAGTCGGCCACCAGGTACGAGACCCGCATGAGCACCTCGACCAGCCGGTGCAGGTCCCCGCCCGCCCGGCCGCGGTAGCCCTCGAGCAGCGGCCAGGCCCGCAGCGATTCGAGCATGCGGCGGGCCAGGCGCTCGTTGAGGGGCGGCAGGCCCAGCGCGCGGTCGCGCAGCACCTCGGCCGTCACGCCGCCCATGCCGACCAGCAGGGTCGCGCCGAAGACCGGGTCCCGCCGCGCGCCGACGATCAGCTCGAGGCCGTCGCCGCGGCGCACCATGCGCTGCACGGTCACGCCGCTCACCCGCGCCTCCGGCCGCGCCCGCCCCGCGTCGGCCACGATGCGGGCGAACGCCGAGCGCACCGCCGCCTCGTCCGCCAGGTCGAGCGCGACGCCGCCGACGTCGCTCTTGTGGGTGATGTCGGGCGAGTCGAGCTTGAGCACGACGGGGTAGCCGAGCTGCGCCGCGGTGCGCGCCGCCGCGTCGGCGTCGGCCGCCGGGACGGGCAGCGTGACCGGGATGCCGTAGGCGGCCAGCACGGTCTTCGCCGCGGTCTCCGACAGGGTGTCGCCGCCGTCCGGCACCAGCGCGGCGAAGCGCGAGCGCAGCTCCCGCCGGTCGAGCGGGAACTCGACCGGGATCTCGCGCGGCGTCTCGTAGAGGGCCTCGAGGTTGCGCGCGTAGGCCACCAGCGTCATGAACGCCTGCACCGCCTGCTCGGGCGTGCCGTAGCAGGGCACGCCGGCGCGGCCGAGGATCTGGTCGCCCTCGCGCATGCTGCCCCCGCCCAGCCAGGCGGCGAGGACCGGCTTGCGCGACTTCGCCGCCAGCTCGCCCAGCTCGCGCGCGGTCGCGGTCGGG
>JAXDBZ010000293.1:0-19713 GCA_034678345.1 Candidatus Eiseniibacteriota bacterium | reverse complement strand
CGGCGCCCGCGGCGCGCCCCCGCCCCGCCGCACCGCCCGGCCGGCTCACGCCCGCCCCCGCGCCCGCGCCCCGGCGAGACGCATGGTGGCGGCCACCAGCAACGTGACGAGCAGCGCCCCCTGCACGGCCACGGCGGAACCGTAGCCGAACTCGAGGTAGCGGAAGTAGTTCTGGTACGCGTACAGGGACACCGTCTCGGTGGCGCCGCCCGGCCCGCCGCCGGTCATGACGTAGGGTAGGTCGAACGCGCCGTACGCCTGGACCGTCCGGAAGGCGAAGGCCACGAGCAGCGAGGGCGCGAGCAGCGGCAGCACGACGCGCCGCAGCCGCTGCCACGGAGACAGCCCGTCCACCCGCGCCGCCTCCAGCACCTGCCCCGGGATGCCCTGCAGCCCCGCCAGCACGATGAGCATGACGAAGGGGGTGGTCTTCCAGACGTCCGCGACGACCAGGGCCAGCATCGCGGTGGCGGGCCCGCCCAGCCACGCCACCGGGCCCGCGACCAGCCCGAGGCGGCCGAGCAGGTCGTTGAGGACGCCGAAGGAGTCGTTGAAGATCCAGGCCCAGGCCAGCGCCATCACCGCGGTCGGCAGGGCCCAGGGCAGCATCGCCAGCGCGCGCACGCCGCCCCGCCCGCGGAAGCGCCGGTGCAGCAGCAACGCGAAGGCCACGCCCAGGGCCATCTCGAGGGCCACCGACGAGACGGTGAACACCGTGGTGTTGGCGAGCGCCGTCCACCAGCGGCCGTCCTGCCAGAGCCGCGCGAACTGACCGAGCCCGGCCCAGCGGGTGACGATCCCGCCCTCGAGCTCGACGCGGCACAGGCTGAGCTGCACCACCCGCAGGATGGGCAGCGCCACCACCAGCCCCAGCAGCAGCAGGGCGGGCGCGAGCAGCAGCGCGCGCTCCGTGCTCCAGGTCCGCGCCCTCACCGCGTCTCCCCCGCTGGCGGCGCGTCCCGGCGCGTCCCGAGCAGCGCGCGTGTTTCGCGGGCCGCCGCGCGCAGCGCGCGTTCAGGCTCGTCGGCGCCGGCGAGCGCGGCGCTCAGGTGCCGCTGCAGGATGTCGGACGCCAGCGCGTACCGGGCGATGGCCGGCCGGGCCACCGCGTGCTCGTGCAGCCGTCCCAGCTCCGCGAGGAACGGGTTCGCCGCCAGCAGCTCCGCGTCGGCGTAGGCCTCCCGGCGCGCGGGGGCGTAGCCCGTCGGCGCGCACAGCGCCCGCTGCCCCTCGAGCGACGTGGCGGCACGGATGAACTCCAGCGCGAGCGGGGCGTGGCGGCTGTAGGCGGAGATCCCGAGCCCCCAGCCGCCCAGCGTTCCGGCCGACGCGCCGCCTGGCCCGTGGACCATGGCGGTGACGCCGACGCGGCCGCGCACGGGCGAGCTGGCGGACTGCGCGAGGCGCCACACGTAGGGCCAGTTGCGGAGGAAGACCACGCGCCCGTCCTCGAACAGCCGGCGGCTCTCCTCCTCCTGGTAGGTCGTGGTGCCGGAGGGGCTGATGGGCTCGCGGCGCAGGCAGTCCACGAGGAAGGTCAGGGCGGCCACCGCCTCGGGCCGGTCGAGCCCGACATCCAGCGTGGCGGGCTCCACCCAGGTGCCGCCGTGACCGCGCAGCACCTCGAGGTAGGTGCAGACCAGGCCTTCGTACTGCCGTCCCTGCCAGACGAAGCCCCAGGTGCCGGGCGGACGCTGCAACGCGCCGGCGGCGCGGCGGAGCTCGGCGAAGCTCCGCGGTGGTGTGAGCCCCGCTCGTTCGAGCAGGTCCCGGCGGAAGTAGAGCAGTCCGACGTCGGTGCGCACCGGCACGCGATAGAGCCGCCCGTCGAACTCCCCGGCCCGCAGGGCGGCCGGCAGGAACGCCCGGCGCTCGTCGTCGCCGAGCCGGGCGTCGAGCGGCACGAGCCAGCCGGCCGCCGCGAATTTCGGCGTCCAGGTCACGTCCATGTACACGAGGTCGAAGGTGGGGTCCCGCGCCAGCAGCGAGGCCGTGTAGAGGTTCTCCCGCAGGTCCGTGGACTGGGGGCCCTCGACGAGCTCCACGCGCACGCCAGGATGATCGCGCTCGAAGGCGCCGGCGATGGGCACCCAGAAGGGCCGCTCGCTGGGCGGCAGCATGACGGCGAGCGTGGCCGTCCCGGACGTCGCCCGCCGGGAGGGCGCGCAGGACGGCGACGCCAGCGCGATCGACGCGCACAGCGCGGCGATGGCCAGCCTCCTGCCCGCCATGACGCGCACCGTCGGCCTCCTTCCCCTCGACGCGCCCGTGATCAGCGCAGCTCCGCGGCCACGGCCTGCCCGTGCGGCATGCGGTCGAGCGGCAGCGTGAGAACGTCGCCGCCGTAAAGGAATACCGCCTCCGCCACGTCGTCGAGCACGTCGTCGTCCTGGCTGCTCCTCTGCCCGCCGGTCCGCAGGATCCGGCCGGTGATCGGGTCGAACGTCCCCCACACGCGGACCCCCGCCGCAAGGAAGAGGCGGCGGACGCGTCCGCGCCGCGCCTCGCGGACGACGTCCTCGAGGGCCTCGCGTGTGCGGCGCCGCTCCGCGGCGCGCGCGTACCGCTCGAGTGCCCGGTCCTCCTGGAGGCGCAAGGTCTCGCGCGCGATCGGCCAGGCTCGCGTCCGCAGCTCCTCCGACGTCATGGCCTCGTGGTCGCCGGCCAGGTCCTTCCCCACGACGCTCTTGAGGCGGCTGATCTCGCGGTAGCCCGAGCGGGCGACGTCCGTTCCGGCGAGGATCACCGGCGCCTCGTCACGCCGCAGGGCGCGCCGCAGGGCCCGGTCAACCACGCGGAAGTACGACGCCATATCCCCGTCGCCCGGTGCGGGACCGGCGGCGGCAGCATGCCCCGGCCGCCGGGCCAGCGGGGTCGGGCCCCGGCGACGGCCGGCCGGGGATCGCTCCACGCTCGCGGGCAGACCGGGAATCGCCACGGGCGCCAGGGAGACCATGGAACCCTCGAACACGGCCACCCCGTCACGGGCGAGCGACACCAGGAAGTACCGTTCCCTCGAATGCAGGCATCGGATCAGCGGTCGCACGTGGAAGCTGTCCGCCACGACCACGAGCTCCGGCACGCGCAGGGGGACGCGGAACTCCTCCAGCACGTCCGCGGAGCGGAGGACGGCAAGCCCGTCGGCCTGGTGACGCCAGAACTCCGCGTTCGGCAGCGCCGCCACCGGGTCGAGCAGGGCCCGGATCGCCCGACGCGAGTGCCGGTCGGACAGGAGCCGTTCCGCCTCGCGGAGCGCCTTCTCGAAGCGCACGGGATCCTCCCTGCCGACCGCACCCGGTCGGTGCGTCGGCATGTAGATCGAGACGCAGGGCCCCGCGGCCGTCCGCAACAGCGGTCGGAGCCGATCCTGCGTGAGAATGGCCATCGTGAGGTCCTTTCCATCGTCGTCGCCGCACGGGCGGGCGCGACCCTCCGCCCCGCTCTACCGAGCCGGTCGAGCGGTCCCGGACAGCGTCCTGAGTCCTCTCGCCGCCTCGGTGTTCCCGGGTTCGATTGCGATGACGCGCCGGTAGCATTCGGCCGCCCGCTGCCGATCCCCGGCGTTCTGCGAGCCCTGCGCGAGCCAGAGCCAGGCCTGGGCGTCCTGTGGTGCGAGCGCCACGGCCTGCTCGAGGAACGGTATCGCGGCCTTCCACCGCTTCTTCAAGAGGTGGCCGTAGCCGAGCTGCCGGTAACAGGTTGCGGCAAGGGTTCCGGTCGAGTCGATGGCCAGCGAGCGCCGGAAGGCGCGCTCGGCCTCCGCGGCCTGCCCCTGCCCGTCGGCCAACGCTCCGAGCCAGAAGAACCGGTCGGCGCTCGTGCTGTCGATGGCGGCCGCCCGCCGCATGGCCGCCAGCGCCTCGCGCTCACGCCCCGATTCGCGAAGCGTGAGCCCCCGGTAGAACCACGCCTCCCCGATGCCGGGATCGAGCGCGAGGGCGCGCCCGAACAGGCTGTCCGCCGCGACGAAGTCCTTCCCGCGGAAGCGCAGCTTCGCGCGCTGGTTGAAAGCGAAGGCGGCGGTGGCCGAGGTCGTGTCCGCGCCCAGCATCAGCCCGTACACCGAGTCCGCCTGCGCGGGGTGCCCGGTCACCTCGTAGATCTGCGCCAGGAGCGGGTAGTCGGGCGGCCCGGGCCGGCCGCGTTCGAACGACGCCAGGGACTGGTCCCACTCCCCGCGCTCCGCGTAGGCACGGGCCAGCGTCGAGTGGAGATCGTCGTTGGTGTCGCCGAGCTCCTCCGCGCGGCGCATCACGTCGAGCGCGCTGTCCCGCACGCCCAGCCGGTACAGGGTGCGTCCCAACAGGCTCCAGCCTCTCGGGTCGGACGGTTCGAGTCGCACGTAGTCCTGCAATGGACCACGCGCCTCGACGTAGCGGCTTGGATCCGCGGCACCGGCCCGGTGGAGCAGGTCGCCCAGCCCCAGCAGGCCCGGGGCGTAGTCCGGGGCACGCTCCCGCAGCTGGCGATACTCCACCAGCGCCTCGTCGTAGCGCTCGTCGTAGAAGAGCGCCCGCGCGAGCAGGTAGCGGGCCTCGGCATCCGTCGAGTCGAGGACCACCGCGACGCGCAGCTCGGGGACGGCCAGCGCCCATGTGCCGCGCCCCATGTAGAACTCCCCGACCGCCTTGCGGATCGCCGCGTCCCTGGGCGCCTCCTCGCGCGCCAGCGTGAAGTCGATGCCGGCGGCGCGCAGCGAATCCTGCGCCGCCCACGCCGCGCCGCGCGCGGCGAGGAAGCGCGGCCGCCACTCCTTCCCCCAGCGGAGGCCCTTGTCGAGGGCCGCGATGCCGCGTTCGTACTGCCCGACGGCCACCAGGCAGTTGCCGAGCCCCAGTTGCGCCTCGGGGAAGCGGCGGTCGAGCTCCGTGGCCCGCGCGAAAAAGGGGATGGCCGTCTCGCACTTCCCCTGCCGGCGGAGCACTTCCCCCTGGCCGTAGTGGGCCGCCGCCAGGTCGGCGTCCATCGCCTGCGCCCGCTGGAACGCCTCGAGGGCCTTCTCGAGACGGCCGCGGCGCAGCCAGACCCGCCCGACGCCCGCCTGGCCGGCAGCCTGCCCAGCCGCCGCGCCCCGCTCGTAGTACCTCATGGCGTCCTCGAGGCGACCGGCCCGCAGCGCCCGGTCCCCGTCGCGCACGCTGTCGCCGTGCACCGGACGCGGCACCAGCGCCAGCGCCATCGCCAGGGTCACCAGAGCCACGAGCCGCGCCGCCGCCCGCCTGCACCTCCGGACTCGCATCATGCCGTCTCCTCCTGCGCGGCTGCCTGCGCCAGGTGTACGACCCGCTGGGGGAACGGGATCTCGATCCCTTCGGCGGCGTAGCGCGCGTGCAGCCGCTTCACGAACTCGTGGGTCACCAGATAGCGGTCCGTGAACTCCTTCACGCGCAGGATGACGCTGAAGTTGATGGACGAGTCACCGAACGTGTGGAAGCGGATGAAGGGCTCGAAGTCCGGCTGCGCCCCCGTCACGCTGCGCTGCACCTCTCGCGCCACCTCCATGGTGACGCGCTCGACCTTCTCCAGGTCCGAGGCGTAGCTCACCCCCACCTGCACGAGCGCCGACTGCTCGGTCATCGGCAGCGCGTAGTTCTTGACGATGATCTCGGCGACCCGCGCGTTGGGGACGACGATCAGGTTGTTGGGCAGCTCGCGGATCTGCGTCGAGCGCCAGCCGATGTCCACGACGTAGCCCTGCTGGCCCGTCTCCAGCTCGACGTAGTCCCCGACGCGGATCTGCCGGGCCAGCGAGATGTAAAAGCCGGCGAATAGGTTCGAGAGCGTGGGCTGCAGCGCCAGCGCCACGGCCAGCGAGCCGACGCCCAGCGCAGTCAGCAACGGCGTGATGGCGATGCCCAGCTCGGAGAGGACGACGAGGACACCGAGCCCGACGACGACGAGGCGGACGGCGTTCTGGACGAGCGTGGTCGAGGGCAGCGTGTCGGGCCAGTTCGTCGCGCGGCGGGCGACCAGGCGGGCCAGGAACGAGGCGACCGCCAGCGTCAGCGACAGGACGAGCGCGGCGACGCTCATCTTGTCCACGATGGCCAGCCGCGCGGCGTCCGGCTCGACGTAGCGCGCGCCGACCGCCAGCCCCGCCAGCAGGAACCAGACGGGGACATGCGGCCGCACGGCGTCGAGCAGCATCTCGTCGAGATCGGTCGGCGTCCGGCGCACGAGCTGCGCCAGCCGCGCGAGTCCGAAGCGCCGGAACAGCCACCCGATCGCCCAGGTGCCCGTCACGAGGCCGACGCCGACGAGCCAGCGGATCAGGGTCTCATTCGTCATGCCGACCTCCGGTCCGCCGGCGCGGCCGCGCGCGCCGCGTCCACGGTGACCGCCTCCCAGCGCTCGAGGAACGCGCGCACGTCGTCCGGCGAGCCGAGGTGGAATGGAGCCACCGAGGGCCGGTCCAGGCCCCCGACGCGGATCGGCACGCCACGGTCGAGGATCTGCACGAAGGCGTCCTCGTCGGCCGCGTCGTCACCGAGGTAGACCGCCAGCGTCCCGGGTGGGCTGTCGGCGACGAGCTGGGCGACGGCACTGCCCTTGTGGTGGCCGGAGGCCCGCAGGGTCACGCCACCGTGGATACGATGCAGGCGGAGGGTGTCGCACTCGAAGTACGTGCGCCAGAGCCGCTCGCACTCGAATTCCAGTTCGCGCGCCGCCTCCGGCGGCAGGCCGCGGGTGTGGAGCACGAGCGAGCAGCGCTTGCGCTCGAGGCGGGCTCCCCAGCCGCTGGCCCGGGCCACCCGGGCCGCCCGCTCGAGCCGCTGCATCACCTCCGCCGGCAGACGCCGCCGCGTCAGCCGGCCCCCGGCGGAGCGCCGCTCCCACCCGTGCTCGCCGACCAGGTCCGCGGCCAGGGGACCGAGCAGCCTTTCGAGCTCCGGGATCTGCCGGCCGGACACGATCGCGACCCGCGTGGCCCCGCCGGCCACGATTCGCCGCAGAACCGCGTGCGTGGCGGGCGGGATCTGCGCCTGGCTGCGCTCGAGGCGGAACGGGGCAAGGGTACCGTCGTAGTCGAGCATGAGGAGACGATGGCGGCTCCCCCGCACGCGTTCCCAGAAGCGCGACAGGAGCCCGCCGCCGAAGTGGCGACGATCGCCGGTCCAGTTCGCCAGCATGTCCACCCCGTCCTTTCCGCGGCCGGCAGGAGGGTCTCCCGCCCGGGCCCCGGCGGGGCCCGCCGCTCCGCGGAGGCGGTCGTTCACCCGTCCTCCGCGACCTTCCACGTGCGCTCCAGCCGCGCCATCGTCCGCGCCACCTGGCGGGCGACGCGGTCGAACGCCCGGTCCACGGCCGGCTCCATCCGCTCGTCCCGGTGCTCGACCACGAACGGGGCGGCCCCCCGGACCGCGACGACCACCCGGCACACCCGTTCCACCCGCCCCCGGGGCGCCTCCTCGTCGGACAGCCGGACGTGCACCCGGACCACCCCTGTACCGAAACGCGAGAGCGCGAGCCGCGCCCGTCGCTCGACGTACGCCCGCATCCGCCGCGAGCGGCTCCGGACCGGGCCGCCGATGTACAACCGCATGTTGTCGCCCCCGGGGAGCCGGGGCCACCCTACGCCCCGGCTCCCGCCACGCGAAGGGGCGGGCGCGCAGGAGTGCGCTCCTCGCCATGCGGCTCTCCCGCCCCTCGCCCGGTCAGGATGCCCCACGCCCGCGACGTCGATAAGCACGAAGTTTCGATGGAATACAACGGTTTACTCGATGTATGATCCCGGGCATGGAGCGGCTGAACTACCAGCACCTGCTGTACGTCTGGATGACCGCCCGGGAGGGCACCATCGCCCGCGCGGCCACGAAGCTCCTGCTCGCGCCCTCGACTCTCAGCGGCCAGATCCACCGCTTCGAGGAGACGCTGGGCGAGCGGCTGTTCGCGCGGCGCGGGCGGCGCCTCGAGCTCACCGAGGCCGGGCGCGTCGCCTACCGCTACGCCGACGAGATCTTCTCGCTCGGCCAGGAGTTCCAGGAGACGCTGCGCGGGCAGCGGGCTGGCCGGCCGGTGCGGGTGGTCGTCGGCCTGCTCGACGTCCTGCCGAAGCCGATGGTGCAGCGCATCCTCGACCCGGTGTTCTCCGGTCGGGAGGAGATCCGCGTCGTGTGCCGGGAGGACCGCTCGCTCGACGGGTTCCTCTCCGAACTGGCCGTCTACGGCGTGGACATGATCCTCGCGGACGCTCCCGCCGCACCGGGCCTCCCGGTGCGGCTGTTCAATCACCTGCTCGGCGAGTCGGGCACCAGCTTCTTCGCGACCGCGGCCGTCGCGCGCCGGCTGCGGCGCGGCTTCCCCCGCTCCCTCGAGGGCCAGCCGCTGCTGCTGCCCGGCCGGAACTCGGCGCTGTACCGGGCGCTCGACCAGTGGCTCGCCGCGCGGGGGATCCGCGTCCGGGTCGTGGGCGAGATCGACGACAGCGCCCTGCTCAAGCTCTTCGGCGAGGCCGGCCGGGGCGTGTTCGCCGGACCCTCGGTGGACGAGCACGAGATCCGGCGGCGCTACCGCGTCGAGGTCGTCGGCCGGGTGGAGAACGTCCGGCAGCGCTTCTACGCCATCAGCGTGGAACGGCGGATCCGTCACCCGGCCGTGCTGGCGATCACCGAGCGCGCGCGGCGTGATATCTTCGGCTGAGACCCGGCTCCGACGGCGCTCACACCGGGGGCGCGTGCGGCGCCGAGTAGTCGGGGACGCGCGACTGGAAGACCAGCGCGGGGACCACGGTGGTCGCGAGCGTGTAGAGGATGACCCCCCCGAACAGCCACGGGGGGACGGCGAAGCGCTCGCGCAGGATGTCGGCGATGACCAGCCCGAAGACCAGCGTCGGCAGCATGGGCACGGCGATGCGGAGACTCGCGCGGGCGGTCTCCCGCAGCGCCAGACGGCGGTGCAGCGCGACCGTCGCCAGCCGGAGCGGGACGAACGTCACGAGGAGCCCGGCGCCCAGCAGCAGGGCCGGTAGCCCGAAGTCCTCGCGGCGCAGCTGGAGCCCGGCGTTGAAGAAGTAGAAGGGGATGAAGAACGAGGCGAACAGCTCGACCGCCCGGACCATCTCCTCCGACGCGATTGCGGGCAGCCGCTCGCGGAAGCGCTGGGCCGCCATGCCCACGACGAACGCCCCCACCAGGTAGTAGACGCCGAGCTCGCGGGTCACGAAGGCGCAGACCACCGCGACCATGAGCAGGAAGGCGAACTCGGAGCGCGGGGCGTGGGGCACGACGATCCGCGCGAAGGCCCGGAAGACCAGGGGCAGGACGACGATCATCGCCGCCAGCGCCGCGGTCGCCACCGCCATCCGCAGCGCGCTGGTGGACTGCAGCGTCGCGAAGAGCACGAGCAGCGCCAGCAACTCGGTGGCGATGGCCTTGGCCTTGATCCACGACCGCTCCTTCTCCCCCATCCCCAGCATGCCCAGGGCGTCGAGGATGAAGCCGGTCGAGGGGGTGAGCACGGCCAGGGCGACCAGCACGGCCGTGCGACCCTCGAGGCGCAGGGCCCAGGCGAGCGCGAGCGCGGCCGCGGCCAGCAGGGCGGCGCGCACGACCAGGTGCTGCACCAGCACGGCGCCGCTCTCCCGGAGATCGTCGCCGTCCACCTCTAGCCCGGCGAAGAGGAACAGCGCGACGATGCCGAACGCCGACAGCAGGTGGATGGTCGGGTCGTGCCGGAAGAGCCCGAAGCCCATCCCGCTCGCCACGCCCAGCGCCACGCTGGTGATCGCCGCCGGGACCCCGAAGCGCTGGAGCGCGCGCGGCAGCACGAACAGGAGGAAGAGGACCCCGACGTAGCCGAGCTCGGGCGAGAGCGTCATCGGGGCGTGGTCCGCGGCCGCCGGAGGGGCGCGAGCGCGCGCCGGGCGGCCGGCTTCTTCCGGCGCGGCCCGAGCGACTCCGGCGGACGGGACCGAATGCGGGCACCCAGGGGGAGGACGCGCAGCATCCGGCGGAACGCGGGCCGGGTCATGGGGCGGTCGATGCGGTAGACCCGCCTCCACAGCGTGTAGACCAGCCGCCGGACCTCGTCGGCGGGGACCGAGCCCCGCCGTCCCCGGAGCGGCTGGACGTAGAGCACCAGCTCGACCGGCCGCGCCGTGTTGTGAAGGGAGGGCTGGAGGTAGGGGAAGTCCAGGGCAAGCACGCCCTGCTCCCGCGCCAGGTGCGCCAGCCACGGGTTCTCCACGTGCACCTCGCCGATCATCGCCGCCAGCGGACGTCCGCGGATGCGCCGGGCATCGTATTCGATCGCCGCGCGCAGGGCTTCGCGCAGCCGGCCCCCGACCCCGGTCCCGCGCAGCTCAGGCACCACCGCCACGTAGCCGACCAGTCCGACGTTCAGGTTGCCGATGTAGGAGCCGCTGGCGGCCCCCGCCAACTTCCCCTCCCACTCCGCCACCAGCAGGTGCCAGTCCAGGTCGGTCCACAGGCCCGCTTCGCGCTCGCGCAGCGACTCCCGCCAGTCCCGCAGGGGGAGCAGCTCGGCGCGGGGGAAGACCTGCTTCAGCAGGCGGTGCGCCCGGCCCAGCGCCTGGTCGCGCGGGGAACGGATCTCGCGGACCTGCACCGGCGTACGCGGCTCACCGGTCGGCATCGCGATCCTCCCTGGCGTCGCCGGCCGGCGGCAGCGGGATCCGGAACAGCTTCCGCGCGTTCTCGTAGAAGATCGCGTGGCGGTCCGCGTCGGGCAGCTTGAGCTGCCGCACGAACTCCACGTAGGACTTCATCGAGCAGATGGGCCAGTCGGAGCCGAACAGGAACTGGTCGGGCTCGCCGGCATAGAGGATGACGTCGGCGATCTGCTCCTCCATGTAGTCCTCGAACGCTTCCGTGAACTCGCCCAGCACCAGCCCCGAGAAGTCGGCGTACACGTTCTTGTTCTTGTAGACGACCTCCATGCAGTCGGTGAACCAGGGGTTCCCCAGGTGGCAGATGACGAAGTTGACCCGGGGATGGTCCACCGCGACCTCATCCACCTCGAGCGGGTGCGCGTACTTCAGCTTCCCGCGCGGATGGTAGGTGTCGCCGCAGTGGATCATGACGGGCACCTGGAACTCCTCCGCCAGCTGGTAGACGACTTCCAGCCGGGAATCGTGCGGATAGAAGGGTTCGTACCCGGGGTACAGCTTGAGCCCCTTCACCAGGCCGGCGTGCAGGTGATCGGCCAGCTCCCGCAGGTCCCGCTCCTTGTAGTTCACGTAGCTGATGCCGGCCACCACCCCCAGGTTCGGCGCGCGCTCCACCGCCTTCACCACCTGCGCGACGCTGGGGCGATTCGCATTGACGAGGTGGCTGGTCAGCACCAGCGCGTAGTCCACGCCGGCCTCGGCCATCGCCTGCTGGAGCTTCGCGAGGCTCTCCTCGAGCGAGACCGCGACCTGCTCGTGGTAGTTGTTGAGGTGCACGTGGCAGTCGATGATCATGTTCCCCGCTCCCCGGCCGGTGCCGGCGCGCTCGGGATCTTCGTTCCGTGGCCGGCTCGCCGGTGCGTGGCGAAGATACCCCATCCCGCGGGCCCGCTCGAACCCGTTCGGGCCCACCCGGGCCGCGAGGGCTGGTTTCCCGGTGCCGGCTTGGGTACCATCCGGTCCCGGCGCATGGCCGTGGTCGACCTACCGACCCGGGAGAACGCGTACCATGGACCAGGTATCGATCTTCCTGCTGACGGTGGCCGGGGTCTTCCTCGTCGGGGTCCTCGGCGAGGTGATCTTCCAGCGCACCCAGATCCCCGACGCCGTCTGGCTCGTGGCGGTCGGCGTCCTCCTCGGCCCCGTGACGGGTCTGCTGCGGCACGACTGGCTGGAGGCCATCGCCCCCTTCTTCGCCGCCCTCACGCTGATCGTCATCCTGTTCGACGGCGGGCGGCACCTGCGCGGCGGCGAGCTCGGGCGGTCGGCGCTCCCCGCCGTCGTCCTGGCCCTGCTCACCTTCGGCTGCTCGGCCGCGGCGGTGACCCTGCTGGCCCAGGCCGCCGCGGCCGTCGGCTGGCTCCCGCAACCGTGGACCCTGCGGCACTCCCTGCTGCTCGGCACCATCCTCGGCGGCTCGAGCTCCGTGGTCATCATGCCGTCCGTGACGGTGGCGTGCGTGCCTCCCGCCACCGCCGCCGTCGTCAGCCTGGAGTCGGCCATCACCGACGTGCTCTGCGTGGTGGGCGCCGGGACGATCACGCAGCTCCTCCTGCACGGGGCCGACGTGGCCGCGCCCGGGATGGTCCTGGCGCGGATGTTCGGCATCGGGCTCGGGCTCGGGGCGGCGGCCGGGGTCATCTGGATGCTCGTCCTCGCCCTGCTGCGGGGCCAGCGGAGCGCCTTCCCCCTCACGCTCTCGGGGCTGCTCATCCTCTACGTCGTGGTGGACCGCGTGGGCGGCAGCGCGGCACTGGCGGTGCTCACGTTCGCCGTCCTGGTGGGCAACGCCTCGTGGATCCTGCGCAAGGCGAAGCTTGCGGTCGAGCCGGTCGCCGACGTCGAGGACGGGGACATCTACGGCCAGCTCGACTTCATCGTGAAATCGTTCTTCTTCACGTTCATCGGCGCGATGCTGGGACCGCCCTGGGGCTTCGCCGTGCTGGGACTGATCCTCGGACTGGCGCTGCTCCCGGTGCGCCTGCCGGGGGCGTGGCTGACCGCCGTGTGGCTGCGCCTGCCGCGCGGGGAGCGTGATGTCGTGAGCGTGTCCGTGCCCCGCGGGCTGGCGGCGGGGGTGCTCGCGACCCTGCCGGCGGCGGCGGGCGTGGCCGGCACGGAGGTGCTCCCCGCCGTCGTGTTCCCGGCCGTGGTGACGACGATCCTCGTCTTCACCGTCGGCTTCCGCCTCGCGCGGCGAGGGCGCGGCCCGCGGGACGGCGGCGAGGGGGCACCCGCCTCGCCGGACGCCGAGTCTCCCGCCGACGCGGCCGCGCCCGGCCTCCAGCCCTGACGACGCGGGCGGCCCGGCGCGGCCGGACCGCCCGTCGCGCCGCCGCGCCGCGTCAGAACATCCAGCGCACCGACAGGTTGAACGTGTCGCTGCCCACCGGCTCCTCGGCCAGGGCCGACGTGGCGCCCAGCATGAAGAACGTGTAGTCGAGGCCGACGGCGAGGCGCTCGTTGACGAGATAGCGGGCCCCGGCCTTGAGCGCGAGGACCGCGTCGCCGCCGCTGTCCTCCTCGGTGGACGCCAGCGCCAGGCCGCCGCCCGCGCCGACGAAGGGCTCCAGGTTCGAATCGTTGGCGAAGTGCAGGATGCCGTTCACCACGAACGGGACCTGCGTCAGGCCGCCGAACTCCTCGTCCTCGCCTGCCTCGGCCGACATGCCGTTGTGGATGACGCCGGACTGCAGCTCGACGGCCCACCAGCGGTTGAACCGGTAGCCGCAGGCCGCGCCCAGGTGGAAGCCGAGGTCCGCCTCCTCCTCGATGCTCTCCTCCTGGTCGAGGTGGCAGAGCCCCAGCGCGCCACTCAGGTACCAGCCGGCGGCGGGATCGCACCGGGCGATGCCCGGGCCGAGAGCGAGACCGATGATCGCCAGCAGGAACAGCATCGCGCCGCACCGCAGTGCCTTCATGCGCCCCTCCTCGTGAGGAAGTGCCCGTGTCGCCCGGCGCATCGTCGCCTCACCGGGCCGTGCCGTCAACGGCGGATCGTGCGCCCGGTCCGCGCGGCCCCCCGGCGCGATCCCCCGTTGTGTCCCGCCCGCCCGCGTCGTACGTTCGCGGACAGCGCCCGCCGGCAGGGAAGGTCGGGACGCCTGCACCACGCCCCTCGGCACACCGGGAAGGGAGGCCATACGATGCGGACGCTTCTGACTCTGGCGCTGGGGATGCTGGTCGCGTCCACCGCGCTCGCGCAGCCGGCGATGAAGAAGAACGAGCTGTTCGTCGGTATCGGTGACGCCAGCCTCATGTTCACGTTCGAGGACCTCGTCGTGACCATCGCCTCGCTCGGCGCCGTGCACTACAGCGACGCCGAGGGCGGCCTGCAGGTGGTCGGCGGCTACCAGCGCCGGTTCAACGACTGGTTCAGCGCGGGCGTCACCGGATCCTGGGCGAGCGCGACCCGGACCATGTACGTCCTCGACGAGGACCGCGGCGATGTCGAGCGGCGGCTGATCACGGTCATGGGAGACGCCCGCGCGCACTGGCTGCGCCGGCCCAGCGTGGATCTCTACTCCGGCCTGGCCCTAGGCTACGCGCAATGGACCGACGAGTGGGACGCCTCGGACCACACGGCGGACGACGGCATGGCGGCCTTCCACATCATCCCGGTCGGCGTGCGCGTCGGGCGCGACCTGGGGGTGTTCGCCGAGATCGGCGTCGGCTGGCACAACATCCTCAAGGCGGGGCTCTCCGGCCGCTGGTGAGCGCGGCCGGCCCGGGCCGCTCAGCGCGGCGGGGCCGAGCGGGGCACCGCGAACGCCCGCGCCACGTCGTTGAGCACGTTGCCGTGGACGTCGGCCGGGCGCTCGAGATAGACGACGAATGACGCGACGCCCGCCGCCGGGGCGTGCGATCCGGCATCCCAGCCCCCGGGCGGGGCGTGGATGCCGGTCGCGTTCGTGACCGTGTAGCGCGCCGCCACGATGCCGCCTTCGGCTTCCCAGCCGGGATCGGGCACCAGCTCCACCTCGGGGTCCGTGCTGACCCCCAGCGAGTCGAGGGGCCGCAGCAGCGCGCGCGTCCCCGCCGAGACCGACATCGAGACGGGGAAGCGGAACGCGACGCGCAGGCTGCCCGGCGGCAGCAGCGCCCCCGGGTCGGTGCCCGGCGGGCCGGGCCGCGCCTCGATCTCGATGCCGACCGGAACGACCCACACCGGGTTGGCGATGCAGCGCTCGTCCACCGTGGCGTCGCGCGCCGTGGCGACGAGCGCGGCGAGGCGGTCCATCGGCACCGGCAGCGGGTGCGCGTCGGGCAGGCCCGCCGGCCCGGCCGGCACCGCGAACGTGTCGCGCGCCGCCGTCATCAGTCGGTCGAAGCGGAACGCACCGATGTCCCCGGCTCCCGGCGTGACCGAGCGCTGCCAGACGCCGCGCACCCACGCCTCATCGCCGGGCAGGGGCACCAGCGCCGTGCGGCCGCCGTCGAAGACGCCCGTGCCACCGATGCGGCCGTCCGCGTTCTCCCACCGGCACTCGGCGTCGTGCCAGCGGGTCGCTCCGGCGGCCGGGTCGTGGCGCCCGTCGGCGTCGAGGGCCCACGTCAGGATGGGACCGTCCGTGACGACCGTGTTGCCCTCGGCGAAGGCGGCGACGGGGTCGCGCTCCCCCGCCGGGCGATCGTGCGCCAGCACATAGGTGCGCACCCGGGCGAAGGCGTTGGCGTGGAGGTAGCCCGAGTACGGCACCGCCGTGGCCGCGACCTCGTCGGCGTAGTTGAAGTCGCCGTGGGCGTCGGAGCCGGCGCTCAGGTAGAGCTTGCGGATGAACCTCTCCCCCGGCGCGTCGCGGAACTCGAACGCGAGCGCGCGCCCGATCTGCCCGAACAGGGTGTCCAGCGAGCCGGCCAGCTCCGCGTCCCAGGCGTGGCGGTGGAACCGCTGCGCGTCCGGCCCGCCCGCGAAAGGGTCCATCCGGTCGAAGGCACTCGAGGCCGGCAGCCGGCCGTCATCGCGGGCGACCTCGTCCATCTTGATGTTCCAGACCTCCGAGCCCTTGAAGAGGAACTCGCGGCGCGCGGCGTCCACGAGCGGGCCGGCGCTCGAGTTGTAGGGCGGGAGGCCGATGCCCTGCGCGAAGTACTCGGGCGGCCAGACGAAGCCCGCGAGGCCCGGGTGCGCGGCGTAGAGGAACCCGCCCGGCCCGGCCACCTTCATCCCCGCCATGACCGTCTCGAGCGTGTTCGGGTTCTCGAGGCGCGAGGTCAGGAACAGCCCGCCGTGCCAGGGCCCCTCGAAGTGCCGCGTGCCGTAGGCGAGCAGGTGGTGCCCGAGGTTCGGGGCGACCGAACCGTCCTGGTTCGAGCCGCGCCGCAGGGTGATCTCCTCCCCCGCCAGGCGGCCGAGGTTCTCGCGGTACCAGGCCGCCTCGGCGGCGTGGCCGTCGGCGAGCGCCGCGGTCGGTCCGGCGCGCGGCGCCGAGCCGGTGTCGTGGGGACGCGCGGAGTAGAAGATGTTGTGGTCCGTGACCACGACGCTGTCCCGGAACGCGCTCCAGTTGCCGTCGCGCGGCGGCGTCTGCACCAGCCCCAGCGCGTGGGCGCACTCGAGCAGCATCACGATGGGGCCGGCGTAGGCCTTGTGCGCGCCGTTCGCGTCGAGCACCCCGGACGTGGTCTGCTCGGCGATCGTGTGCACGTGGGTGTCGTAGTAGCGGTCGGCCGCGTCGAAGCCGGGGAACTGCGCCCGGTCGAAGCGCACGCGCAGCACGCGGTGGCTCGTCATCCGCTGCCGCCAGAAGAGCACCGGCCGCGTCCACTCGACCTCGGCCTTCAGGTAGTGGACGTCCGGCGCATCGTGGTGCCGCAGCGCCGCGTGCGGGATGCGCGCGACGTAGTGCCAGAAGTCCCCGACCGGCTCGTCGGTCCCGAGCCCGCCGCGCGCCTCGCCCAGCGGCCCCATGAAGGTGACGCCGTTCAGCGTATCGGGGCCGGCCCGGTGGTCGGCGAAGACCGGCGGCCCCGCCACGGCGCCCGCGACGCACTCGAACAGGCGGATGCACTCCACGCGCCGGCCGCCGCCGAACTGGGGGAGGAAGAACAGCACGGGCACGTGGTCCCGCACCGTTCGCCACGGCGCGTCCATGACGATGTCGGTGCCGGCGCGGTCGGCATAGCCCCGCGCCGGCGGCGGCACCGCCGCGATGATGAAGGCGACCGCGGCCCAGGCGGCGGACGTGGCGAGCGCGTGCCCGCGGGTCACCTCACCTCCGCCAGAACCCCAGGCGGCGGTGGTGGAACGTCTCGCCCAGGGTCAGGTAGTAGTTGCCGCGGCCGCCCTCGGCGCGGGCGTAGGCGAGGAAGATGGGCCCGACCGGCGTGCCGAGGCCGACGAAGGCGCCCCCCGAGGCGAGGCCCCGGTCGAGGCGCACCGCGCTCCGGGTGGCGAAGACGTTGCCGTACTCGGCGGTCAGCCCGGCGTAGAGGGGCAGCACCGGCAGGGCCGACAGGCGCCGGTAGGCCGTCACCCGCAGCAGCGCCATCTGCTGGCCGGCCAGCTCGTCCTGCTCGATGCCCGAGAGCCGCGCGAAGCCGCCCAGCGAGTACAGGCTCTGCGTCGGCGCGTCGTCGTCCAGCGTCAGGCCCAGCGTGCCGCCGACGAAACCGGTCCAGCGCCCGCGCGAGCGGGCGAAGGAGGCCTCGAGCAGCGCCTGCTCGTAGCCCGTGTCCGAGCCCAGACCGCGCAGGCCACCGGTCAGCCGCGCGCGCAGGCTGCCGCCGGAGCGCGGGAAGTTGACGTCGTCGAGCCGGTCCACGTGGAACTGCACGAACGCGTCGCCCGTGTCGAAACCGCGGTCGGGCACCACCGGCTCCCCAACCCGCGTGGCGATCGTGCCGCTCTCGCGCACGACGCCGGCGCGCAACTCCCCCCAGGTCCCCAGCTCGCGCCCGGCGGACGCCTCGATGCCGACCCGCTTCACCTCCAGCTCGGAGGTCTTGTGCCCCGTGGCGTCGAACGTGTTCACCGCCTGCGCGCCCGCGGTGGCGCGGACGTGCACGAACGCCCGCAGGGCCCGGTCCACCGGCTGGTGCAGCTCGGTGAACACGCCGGGGTCGCGCCCGATCTGGATCCCGGTGCGCCACTCCCCGTTGCGGCGGTTGATGGCGGTGCGGCTGTAGGCGAGCGCGACGTTGAAGTCGGGGCCCTCGTAGTCCTCGAAGGCGGCGATGCCCGCCTGCAGATAGTTGGGCCCCCAGCCGCGCTCACGGGCGGTGACGGTGAGCACGTCCCGTTCTCCCTCCCGGCTCACGTCGTAGTAGACCGACTCGAACAGCTCGAGACCGAAGACCTGGTCCAGCGCGGTCTCGAGCCGGTCCACGTCGAGCGACGCGCCGGCGAGGAGACCGAGCCGGGCGGCGATGGCGTCGTCGGCGAGGCGGGAGTGGTTGACGACGCGCAGCTCGTCCACGGTGATCGCCCCGGCCGCGCGGGCGCGGGCGGCACGGTAGGCGCGGTAATCCGCCTCGGACAGCGACAGCCGGTCCAGCTCGGCGGCAGCGGCCCGTGCCGCGCGCTCGCCGATGGGCACGGTCTCGGCGGCGCGGTCGAAGGAGGCCGTGGTGATGGTGCCGAGGTCGGGGCGGATGAAGACGTCCCGCGGCCCGAGCGAAGCGATCTGCCGTCTCCGATTCTGTTCCGACACGACCGTCATGAGCTGCAGCGCGATCGCCGGCAGCGAGCGGAGCCCCTCCCGGCCCGTGGCCGGCGTGCCGATGTCCACGGCGATGATCACGTCGGCGCCCATCTGCCGCGCGACGGCGATGGGCAGGTTCTCGGTGATGCCGCCGTCCACCAGCAGCCGGCCGTCCACCTCCCGCGGCGCGAACACGGCGGGGATGGCCATGCTGGCGCGCATCGCCAGCGCCAGGTCGCCGTGGTCGAGCACGACCGCCTCGCCCGTCACGACGTCGGCGGCGACGGCACGGTACGGGATGCTCAGCCGGTCGAAGTCCCGCACGGTCACGACCGGCAAGGTGTGCCGCTTGAGCAGCAGGTCGATCCGCTGGCCGTCGATCAGGCCCGGCGGGAAGCGCAGGCTCAGGCCGCGCAGCCCGGGCTTGTTCTTGACGAGATAGAGGTCGTCGTCGCGCTTGCGGCGGAAGGAGCGGTCCGCCCGGGGGATCTTGTCGGCGAAGGCCTCGGCCCAGTCCATCTCGGTGATGATGCGTTCGAGTTCCGCCGCCGGCAACCCGGACGCGTAGAGGCCACCGACCAGGGCGCCCATGCTCGTGCCGGCGATGAAGTCCACCGGGACGCGGTGCTCCTCGAGGACCCGGAGCACGCCGATGTGTGCCGCGCCGCGGGCGCCGCCGCCGCTGAGGGCGAGGCCGATCCTCGGGCGCGGGGTGGCCGGCGGCGACCCGGCCCCGGCGGCGGGGGACGCCCAGGGCAGGACGAGGAGCGCGGCGCAGGACAGCCGCGCGACGGACCGGCACGGCCTCGGCAGGGTCACGGCGGAGGGGCCTCCTTCGCTGCTGGCGGTTCACGGCTCGAGGAGCCCGCCGGGCAGCCTAGCACCCGCCCCCGGGAGGCCCTAGCGGAGATTCGCGTCGCGCGAATCGGCTCGCGCCGGCCCGCGCCCGGGCCTACACTGCGCCCGGCCCGTGGCCCCCTGGAGGGAATCCCGATGCTCCGCCGCTGGACGGCAGCCCTGTCGCTCTCACTCCTCGGCTGCGCGCTGATTCCGCCCGCGGCGCTCGCCGCGGACGACGGTTACCGCTTCCCCACCCGCCAGGAGCGCTTCGAGTGGTGGGCGCGGAACGTGCTCGGGCCCTCCGCCGTGGCCGGTGACCTGACGAGCGCCGCCTGGGGGCATTGGGTGACCGACGAGCCGGTGGAGTGGGCGAAGGACGACGAGGGCTTCGTGAAGCGCCTCGGCGCCGCCGCGGCCACGACGGCGATCACCGAGACGTCGTTCTCCCTGCTGTCGGCGGCGTTCCGGGAGGACGTGCGCTACTACCGCTGCCCACGCGCGGGGCTCGGGCCGCGGCTCGGCCACGCGCTCAAGATGACCTTCATGGCGCGCCGGGCGGACGGGAGCGCGGCGTTCTCCCCCGCCAAGACGATGTCGCCGTTC
>JAXDBZ010000292.1:0-14038 GCA_034678345.1 Candidatus Eiseniibacteriota bacterium | reverse complement strand
ATCCTCGACGAAGACTCGCGGTCGTGAATCGGGAGGAATGATGACGAGATCGTTGGGACGTCGGATGGGATGGGCGGCGCTGGCCCTGGCCGCGGCGGTGTCGCTGGCGCCGCCGGCGCGCGCGCAGTCGGCCCCCGACGGCGTGCGCGGCCGCTGCGCGCCGGTGAGCGTCGCCGCGGGCGCGAGCGTGCCGGTCCCGGTCGTCCTCGAGGTCTCGCCCGGTTGGCACGTCAACGCCAACCCGCCCGTGCCCGACTACCTGATCCCCGTGGTCGTGGACGTGAAGGGAGCGGCGGGCCTCGCGCCGCGCGGCACGGACTACCCGGCCGGCCGGCAGGTGAAGCTGGGCTTCGACGACAACCCGCTCTCGCTCTACGACGGGACCGTCACGGTGACGGTGACGCTGGCGGCAACCCGCGACGCGCGCGACGGCACGCACACGCTGCGCGGCACGGTGCGCTACCAGCCCTGCAACGACGAGGTCTGCCTCGCGCCCACGACCCTGCCGTTCGCGGTCGAGGTCACGGTGACCGGCGGCGCCGCGGCGGACCCGCGGCTGCGCGCGGGTGCCCCCGCGGGTTCCGCGACCGCGGCCGACACCGCACCAGCCGCGCTCGATTCCGCGGCGGCCCCGGCCGTCGCCGCCGGCCCGGGTGGCGAGGACGGCGCGCCGGCCTCGGCGGAGGAGGGGCGCCTCGCCGGCGCCCTGGCGCGCGGCGGGCTGTGGTGGTTCGTCGCCCTCTTCCTCGGCGGGCTGGCGCTCAACCTGACGCCCTGCGTGTTCCCGATGATCGGCATCACCGTCTCGGTCTTCGGCGCGCGCAAGCGCGAGCGCACCGGCCGGACGCTGGCCCACGCCGTCGCCTACGTGCTGGGCATCGTCATCACCTACTCGCTGCTCGGCGCGGTGGCGGCGGCCACCGGCAGCCTGTTCGGCGCCGCCCTGCAGAGCCCCTGGGTGAACGTCGGGCTCGGGCTGCTGTTCGTGGCGCTGTCGCTGTCCATGTTCGGGCTCTACGAGATGCAGCCGCCGGCGTGGGTGCTGCAGCGCCTGGGCGGCGCCGACGCCACCTCGCTGCTGGGCATCTTCCTCTCCGGCCTGGCGGTCGGGATCATCGCCGCGCCCTGCGTCGGGCCGTTCGTCGTCGCGGTGCTGGCGCTGCTCGGGCAGCGCGGCGACGCGCTCTTCGGCTTCCAGAGCATGTTCGCGATGTCGCTGGGGCTGGGGCTGCCCTATCTGTTCCTGGCGGTGTTCTCCAACCTCATCCAGAACCTGCCGCGCTCGGGCGACTGGATGCTGTGGGTGAAGAAGCTCTTCGGCATCCTGCTGGTGGCCATCGGGCTCTACTACGTGCTCATCGGCCTGGCGCCGCGCTGGGCGCCGTGGGTGCTGCCGGCGGCGCTGCTGGTGGGCGGGCTCTACCTCGGGTTCGTGGACCGGCACGGCTCGGCCAAGCCGGCGTTCCGCTGGATGAAGCGCGCGGCCGGCGCGCTGGCGATCCTGGCGGCGGTGCCGGTCGTGTTCGCGCTGCGCGCCGAGGGCATCCGTTTCGCCCCCTACGATGAGGCGGCGGTGCAGGCCGCGCTGGCGGCGGGTCGCCCGGTGATGCTCGACTTCTCGGCGGCGTGGTGTCTGCCCTGCCACGAGATGGAGCGCACGACCTTCACCGACCGCCGGGTGATCGAGCGCTCCCGCGACTTCGCCGTCTTCCAGGCGGACCTGACGCGCTCGGACTCGCCCGAGGTGAAGGCGCTGCTCGAGCGCTTCGACGTGGCCGGTCCGCCCGCCGTGCTCTTCTTCACGCGCGCCGGCGAGGTGCGCGCCGCCCGCGTCGTCGGCTACCTGGGCGCGGAGCCGTTCCTCGAGCGCATGGAGATCGCCGCCGCGGCGCGATAGCCGGGGGCCGTGCGGCAGGAAGGGCGCCGGTCGTTGGACCGGCGCCCTTCGCGCGCAGGCGCGGCCTCAGCGCCCGAAGCTGAATCCCCCGACCACCTTCAGGTCCGGCAGGTCGCCGATGCCGAGGCGCATCTCGGTGAACCAGTGCTGGCCGGTCCGGGTGGGCACGCGGAAGCCGAGCACGACGTTCAGGCCGATCTCGTTGTCGCTGTCGTCGTGGAGGTCGTGCGCGTCGTCCCGGTTCACGGACACCAGCCCCAGCCCGCCGCCGACGTAGGGGCTCCAGTCCGAGCCCGAGAGGCGCATGTGGTAGAGCGCGTCGAGGTTGAAGGCGACGACCGTCACGTCGTCACCGAGGCCGATCTCGAGGCTCGGGTCGAAGGTCCAGTCGGGGGCGAGGTTCTGGAAGGAGAGTTGCCCGCCGAAGACGAACTGGTCCGGCGAGAGGCTCAGGCCGGCGCGCACGCCCGGGTCCACGGCGACGGCGGGGGCGGCCAGCGCGAGCGCCGGCAGCAGCAGCGCGAGGGCGGCGGCCCACAGCGACTTCCTGGTCATGACGTTCCTCCTCGGTGCGGGGAGCCATCCATGCGAACGGGCCGAGCATAGACACGCGCGCCGCGCCGCCGCAAACCTCGTCAAGTCCGTGACAAGGCGCCGCCACGATGCGCGGGTGCCCGGCATATCGCGCGTGTCGCCTGCCGCGATGCCGCGCTCGGGCCGCGCCCCGCGCCGCCCGTGCGGGTCGCTTCGCGCGCGGCGTCGCCGCGGACTATGCTGCCGGCGGTCGCAGTCCCCCCGTCACCCACGGAGGCTTCCATGATTCGTCCGGCTTCCCGCCGTCCCTCCGGCGCCGCGTGCGCGCTCGTCGCGCTGGCGCTGCCGCTCCTGCTCGCGGTCCCGGCCGCGCGCGCCGACATCGATCCCGCCGCCCGGGCCGTGGTGGAGCGCTACGTCGGCGCGATGGGCGGCCAGGCCTACCTCGATCTGCGCGCCGTGCACACGCGCTCGACGCTGCAGGCCTTCGGCATGAGCGGGCGGCTCGAGTCGTGGGTCGTGCGCCCCGACCGCTCCGCCTCGCGGTTCGAGATCGGCCCGATGAAGATGGGCACGGGCTACGACGGCACGACCGGCTGGCGCACGGACGCGGGGGGCAAGGTCCTGCGCCTGGACGGCAAGGACCTCGAGGAGGTGAAGGGCGGCCTGTGGATCGAGGGCGGCGCCTGGCTGCGGCCCGACCAGGGCGGCGGGAAGGTGGCCTGGGTGGGTGAGGAGTCCGATTCCACCGGCCGCTACGCGGTGCTCGAGCTGACGCCGCCCGCCGGCCGGGCGCGCCGCGCCTACTTCGACCTGGGCAGCGGCCTGCTGGTGAAGGAGGTGTCGAAGAACGACCAGCGGACGCTGGTCAGCCGCCTCGACGACTACCGCTCCGTGGGCGGCATCCGCATGGCGTATCGCTCCACCACCGAGATCGTCGGCGCGCCGATGAACACGCTGCAGACGACCGTGGACTCGGTGTGGCTCGACGAGGACGTCCCGGCCGCGACGTTCCGTCCACCCGACGACGTGGCGGCCGTGCGCTACCTGAAGACCGCGGGCGTCGCCCGACTGCCGTTCGAGTACCGCTCGCGCCACGTCTGGCTCAAGGCCTCGGTGAACGACGGGCCGCCCGAGGACTTCATCTTCGACACCGGCGCCAGCATCACCGTGCTCGACAGCGCCTACGCGGCGCGCATCGGGCTGGCGACCGAGGGACTGCAGCAGGGACAGGGCGCGGGCGCCGTGGGCAGCGCCTCGTTCGCGGTGGTGCCGAAGCTGCGGGTCGAGGCCGCCGACGGCGACGGCGTCGAGCTGCAGGACCTCCGCGTCGCCGTGCTGAGCGTGAACTCGGTCCTCGCGCCCTACTTCTGGCGCGACTGCGCCGGCATCGTCGGCTTCGACTTCATCAGCCGCTTCGTGGACGAGATCGACTTCGACCGCGAGCTGCTGACCCTGTACGACCCGGCGACCTTCCGCTACGCGGGTCCCGGCCAGGCCGTGCCGATGACGCTGGCCGGCCACACGCCGGTGGTGCGGATGAAGCTGGACGACTCCCTGTCGGGCGACTTCCGCGTGGACGTCGGCAGCGGCTCCACGGTGGACCTGCACACGCCGTTCGTGAAGCAGCACGGCCTGGCGGGGCACGCTCCCTTCATCGAGGTCACGGGGGGCGGCTTCGGCGGCACCTTCACCACCCGCATGGTGCGCATGAAGAAGCTCGAGCTCGGCCCCTTCGCGTGGGCCGATCCGCTGGTCTCGCTCTCGCAGGCCACCGCCGGCGCCTTCACGAGCGAGGACTACGCCGGCAACCTCGGCAACCGCATCCTCGAGCGCTTCAAGGTGACGCTCGACTACGAGCGGCGGCAGATGTGGCTCGAGCCCGGCGCCCGCTACGCCCGGCGCGACGTGCTGGCGCGCGGCGGGGCGCAGCTCGCGCGTACCGCCGACACCGTGCGGGTGATGAGCGTGCTGCCGGGCTCGGCCGCGGCGAAGGCCGGCCTGCGCGCGGGCGACGTGATCACGGCGCTCGACGGGCAGCCGATCGCCGGGATGGGGCCCAACGACGTCTCGGCGGTACTCGACGAGGGCGCCGAGGGCTCCACGCACACGCTCGACCTCCGGCGAGACGGGAAGGCGAAGCGGGTGAAGCTGAAGCTGAAGGAGCTGCTCTAGCCGTGAACGCCGACCTGCAGCTCTTCGTGCGCGAGGCGCTGGCGCGCGGCCTCGCCCGCCCGGCCATCCGCGAGCAGCTGCTCGCGGCGGGCTGGCGGCCCGAGGAGGTCGAATCCGCGCTGGCCGCCTTCGCCGACGTGGACTTCCCCGTGCCCGTGCCGCGGCGGCGGCCCTACCTGTCGGCGCGCGAGGCGTTCCTCTACCTCGTCCTCTTCGCCACGCTCTACATCACGGCCTTCAACCTGGGCCTAGTGCTCTTCTCCTGCCTCGACCGCTGGCTGCCGGACGCGATGGCGCGGGACTACGCGCGCCGCGCCGCGGTCGAGGGCATCCGCGGCGGCATCGCCGGGCTGGTCATCGCCTTCCCCATCTTCCTCTTCGTCTCCACCCTCATCGGCCGCGCCGTGGCGCGCGAGCCGGAGACGCGCGGGTCCAAGGTGCGCAAGTGGCTCACCTACGTCACGCTGTTCGTGGCGGCGCTGGTCATCATCGGCGACCTCACCTTCCTCGTGCAGCGGCTGCTCTCCGGCGAGCTGCCGGCCCGCGTGCTGTGGAAGACCCTGGTCGTGCTCGCCATCGCCGGCACCGTCTTCGGGCACTACCTCGCCGACCTGCGCGGCGAGGAACGCGACGGTGCCGCGCGAAGGCGCCGCACCGCGGGACTGGCGTGGGTGGTGATCGCCGCGGTCGTCGCCACCATCGTCGCCGGGCTGGCCACGACGGGCTCGCCGCGCCAGGCGCGGCTGCGGGCGCTCGACGAGCAGCGGGTGCAGAACCTGACGCGCATCTGGGAGCTGCTCGAGAAGGAGCGCTCCCGGGGCGCGGCGCTCCCCGCGACGCTGGACGAGCTGGCGGCGCGACCGGGCGCGCCGGAGGCGGGCGTGTTCGTGGACCCCGAGACGTTCGTGCAGTACGACTATCGCGTGGTGGACTCGGCCACGGTCGAGTTGTGCGCGACGTTCACGACCGCGGACTCGTCGTCGCGTCCCGGACGGGAGGGGGCGCCGCTCTTCTGGCGGCACCCGGCCGGCCGGCACTGCTTCACCGTGCCCGTCCGGAAGCCACCGGCCGTGGTCGTGCGGGACTAGCCGGCCCGGGCCGGGCTCCGCACGGGGGTTCCGCGCGGGCCCGCTGAGCTTGCGCGTCCCGCCCGCCGAGCAAGGCACCATGCGCTCGGCGGGCGGAACGCATCTGCGCTCCGCGAGCCCTACGGGCCCGCCGGCCTCAGAACACGTTCATCGGGTAGAGGAAGACCGGCGGGGCGTGGAACCACGGCTCCACGACCTCGGCGCCCCCGTCCGAGGCGATCAGCCCGGCCGCGGCCGCCGCGGTCGGCGGGAGCGTGCCGGCGACGAGCGGCCCGAGCAGATCGGCCGGCACGGCGAGCCGCGGCGCACCCGTCCGCCGCGCCGCCGGCGCGACGCGCAGCCGGCCGGCGCGCGCCGTCACGCGCCAGGCGAGCGCGTTCTGCGGCAGCACCGCGTCCTCCACCGCCAGCACGACCTCGCCCCGCGCACGCGGCGACACCGGCAGCGCCTCGAGCGCGGCCTTCACGTCGGTCACGCGCAGCATGGCGCCGTGGGCCACGCCGCCGGTGTCGAGCAGCACGCCCATCTCGGCGCCGGGGCGCAGGTTCTGCGCGGTGCGCAGGGTGGCCAGCCAGACGCCATCGGCGGGCGCCGCGTGGTGGATCTCGTTCACCTGGTCGGCGAGCGAGGCCAGGTGGCCCACCAGCCCGCGCCGCGCCGCCGGGCTCACCGCCACGAACTCGCTCAGCGTCATGCCCAGGCGGAACGCCCCGTGGGTCGTGTCCATCTCGTAGTGCAGGTAGCCCTCGAGCCGCCCCCCGTCGCCGGCGTAGACCACCCAGTCGCCCGGGTAGTCCCACAGCCGCCGTGCCCACCAGTCGGCGCCGCGCTCGAGCGCGAAGTGCCCCCCGGCCGCGGCCCGGGCGTACAACGCCACGACCGCGGGCCGGTCGCCGGCGCGCAGGCGCCGCACGTGCCGGCGCTCGGAGTGGGCGGGCAGGTTCGCCGGGCCGATGGCGAGCTGGTGCACGACCTCGGCGACCCCGTAGCCGAGCTTGCGGTAGTAGGAGCCGCGGAACGCGTAGAGGGCGGACAAAGCCCGGCCGCCGCGGCGCATCTCGCGCAGCGCGGCGCGCATGAGCGCCTCGCCCACGCCCTGGCGGCGGTGCTCGGGCGAGACCGCCACCGAGCCCACGCCGGCGATCGGGACGCGCCGGCCGCGCACGCGGGCGGTGAGCGGGTAGAGCACGAGCGAGGCGACGATGCGCCCGTCCCGCTCGCCCACCCGCACGTCCTGCAGGCCGAAGCGCGGGTGGTCGGTGTAGAAGTCGAGGCGCTGCTCGAGGCTCGAGACGCGGTAGGCCAGCTGCCCGAGCTCGGCCAGCGCCGGGACGTCGGCGGGCCGGGCGGCCCGGTAGCGCAGGGCCGGCGCGCGGCGCGGGTGGGCGCTCACAGCCGGACCTCCTCGCGCAGGACGAAGGCCGGCTGCCCGGCGCTGCCGCGCGTGACGCCGGGACCGCGCAGCCGCCGGCCGCCGTCGGTGGCCCGCAGCACGGCCTCCGTCTGCCACGCCGCGTTGAAGTGGGCGAGCAGGTCGAAGCGGTAGACGTCCTCGGGGAACGGGCCGCGCGGACCCATGAACGGGTCGGTCTCGAAGGCGCCGTCCGCGATCATCACCTGCACGACCTTGACGGTCTCGTTCGTCGCGGCGCGCACGACCGAGATCTGCAACCGGGTGCCGTCGGGCAGGTCGACCCGCCCGCGCACCCGCATCGCCCCGCCCGTCAGGCGGTAGGGCTCGAACTCGGTCAGCAGCGGGGCGCCGCGGGAGAGCCCGGTCGTGTCGGCGAGCTCCTCGAAGCTCAGCGAGGCGGTCTCTCCGGCCTTGCGCCCGCAGCCGGCGAGCAGGACCACGAGCAGCAGGCCCGCGAGCAGGCCCGGGAAGCGGAACGCGCGCATGCCCGGCAACCTAGCGAACGCGGGGCCGCAGGGGAAGCCCCTTTCGCGGCGTCCGGCGGACCCGGCCCGGCCGGGTCCCGGGGGCGCCTGAGGTCGCATTGACTCGACGTCCCCGGGGACCGTATTTTTCGGCGTCTTGACGCCAGCATAGGCGGGCCCTCCGGCGGGCGTGAGGTGAAGCCTCGACCCGACGTCGCCCGGCTCTGGCACCGACCGGGCCTGCAACGTCTGTGTACGCGCGCGGAGAGCCTTGAGAGGAGGCCGTTCGATGTCGAAGCGATGGTGGATGGTGGCCGGTGCGCTGCTCCTGCTGTGCGCGGCCCCGTCGGCGGTCATGGCGGCCGCCGAGAGCGTGGTGACCGTGACGCTGGGCCAGCAATCCCCGAGCGGGGCCTTCGGCGACGTCGCCCAGTCCGGCATGATGGCGTCGGTGAGCGGCGGCTACCGGGTCGCCCCGTGGCTGGCGGTGGGCGCCGATTTCACCTTCTTCCGGGCCCCAGGGATCCACGATGGCAAGGAGTTCGACACCTTCGAGCCCTCGACCGAGAAGATGGTGACCATCACCATCGACGAGAACTGGTCGGTCACCGAGCTGGGGCTCTACGGCAAGGTGTTCATGCTCGAGCGCGGCCGCTTCTCGCCCTACCTGCGCGCGGGCGCCGGCGCCTACAGCCTGCGCTACAGCCAGGACGTCGCGGCGGCCTCGGCCGCCACGACCATCGAAGGCAACGAACAGGCCAACAAGTTCGGCGTGAACGGCGGCGCCGGCATCCGCATGCGCGTGTTCGCCGGCGCGTGGATCGGCGTCGAGTCCCTCTACCACAACATCTTCGCCCGCGACACCGAGGTGAGCCTGTGGACCACCGGCCTCATCGTCGGCTTCGGGCCCACCGGCAACTAAGGAGCGACCAGTGAACCACCATCGGGTGACGTGTGCGGCGGCGCTGGCGACGGCCGTGCTGGCCCTCGCCGCGGCCCTGCCGGCGTTCGCGCAGGGCTCCGCGGACGAGGCCGGGGTCTCCCTGCAGCGCGGGACGCAGTGGATGAGCCTGCAGGCGGGCTATGCCCGGGGCTCGGGCGACGTCTCGCCCAACGGCATGATCGGCGGCGCCATCGGCTACCGGCGGTTCGTGCTCGACCGCTGGTCGGCGGGCGGGTTCGTCGGCCTCGACCTGCTGGGCAAGTTCGGCGGGTCGGCGGACATCGACGTGCCCATCATGATCGAGATCGCGCGCCACACGAAGTGGGGCGCGGCGGTCTACCCGTACTTCGGCTTCGGCGTCGGCGCCTACTACCGCAAGTACTACCGGACCGGCGCGGACATGAGCGAGTTCACCCCCGGGCGGCATGCCACCGTCGGCGTGATGACGCCGATCCACAAGGGCGGCCTGCTGGGCCTGTCCCTGCGCATGACCTCGGTGGCGAAGCACGACGACAACCTGGTCTTCCCCGGCCCGGATCCCGACCGGCGCAAGCTGGACGACTTCCTCGAGGACCTGAAGGGCACGGAGGCGGACGAGATGCCGCTGATGTACTCGAACACGGAGTCGAAGACCCAGCTGCTCTGGGGCGTCAAGCTCGACTACACGTTCACCTACTGACGCGGCCCGGACGGGGACCACGAGGGCGCGGGGGACATCCCCCGCGCCCTTTCGCACGTACGCACGGGCGTCCGGCAGGCGCCGCCGGCGTCCGGACGCGGACGGTCGCGCGGGGCGGGGGCGGCGCGATCGGCGCCGGCGAGCGGGACCCCGGGGTGGCCCCCGCCGGACGTCCCCGCGGCACGGGACGTGCGAATGCCGCAGCCCGGGAGGCCGGGATCGTCGGGTGGTGGGGCGGCGGTGCGGCTCCGGGATCCCGCGCCCTCCCGGTGACGCGGTCCCCCGGGGCCGGTCAGTGGCGCGGCGGGGCGGCCCGGCGCGCTACCGCCCGGACGATCTCCAGCGCGAAGAAGAGCGCCAGCGCCAACCCCAGCACGACGAGCATGACCAGGCTGCGCGGTTGCCCGGCCAGCGCCACGGCGGTGAGCCCGAAGACGGCGCACACGCCCCACAGCACGAACACGGCCGCGCGGGGCGACAGGCCGAGGCCGAGCAGGCGGTGATGGATGTGCTCGCGGTCGGCCTCGAAGACGTGCCGGCCGCTCACCAGCCGCCGCGCGAAGGCCAGTCCGCTGTCCACGATGGGCACACCCAGCGCCACCAGCGGGAAGAGCAGGGTGACGGCGGCGGTCTCCTTGCGGTTCTCGAGCAGCGCGGTGGCGGCCAGCACGAGGCCGAGGAACTGGCTGCCGGTGTCACCCATGAAGACACGGGCCGGCGGGAAGTTCCAGCGCAGGAAGCCGAGCGTGGCGCCGATGAGCAGCGAGGAGAGGAACATGACGTAGAAGTCGGCGTGGGAGCGGCCCACCCACCACAGCGTGGCCGCGGCGATGAGCACCACCCCCGAGGCCAGGCCGTCGAGCCCGTCGATCAGGTTGATGGCGTTCACCACCACCAGCACCCACAGCACGGCGATGGGGGCGCTCAGGGCACCCAGCTCGATAGGCGCGCCGAAGGGGTTGGTGAGCAGCGGCACGCCGTAGCCGAACAGGACCAGCACCATCGCCGAGCAGGCCTGCACCGCCAGCTTGGTCCAGGGCCGGGTGCCGCGCCGGTCGTCCACGACGCCGAGCCAGAGCATGGGCAGCGCGGCCAGCGTGAGCCCGAGCAGGGGCTGCCCCGGCAGCGCCCGGGCCGGGCCGGGCAGCAGGCGCGCCAGCCAGGCGACACCGAGCACGGCGACCACGAACACCAGGCCCCCCATGGTCGGCACCGGCTCGCGGTGGATGCGGCGCGGCCCGGGATGGTCGAGCGCGCCCACCCGGCGCGCCAGCGCCATCACCGCGGGTGTGAGCGCCAGCGTCAGCAGGCCGGCGGCGAGGGCGAGCGCCAGCGAATAGGGCATCAGCGGCCCCCGTGCTCGCCGGGCTTGCTCATCCGCGCGGCCGCAGCGCGTTGGCGGCGATCATGAGCACCGCGCGCGCGAGGATGAGGGCCTGGGCCGGCAGCGCCAGCAGCGGGTTCGTCGGATGGTGCTTGCGGAAGTAGTGGATCATGCCGAGGTGGCGGCCCCAGATCACCCGCGCCGCGACGCGCGAGCGGCTGGCACCGACGTGGTGCGTGACGACGGCGGCGGGCTCGTAGTCCACCTCCCAGCCGGCCTGCCCCATGCGCCGGCACCAGTCCACGTCCTCGTTGAACATGAAGAAGGCCTCGTCCATGCCGCCGACCTCGGCCACCGCCGCGCGCCGCACCATCATGCACGCGCCCGAGATCCAGTCCACCCGGCGCGGCGTGGCGTGGTCCCAGTCGGTGAGCAGGTAGCGCCGGGAGAACGGGTTGCGGGGGAAGAGGCGAGTCAGCAACGAGTAGCGGTTGAAGAGGAAGGTGAAGGAGTCCGGGAACGAGCGCGCCGAGTACTCGAGCGAGCCGTCGGGATTCACGATGCGGGGCCCGACCAGGCCCGTGCGCGGGTGGGCCGCCAGGTGGTCGAGCAGGGCGCGCAGCGCGCCGGGATGGACCTCGCAGTCGGGATTCAGCACGAGGGCGAAATCGCCGTGCGTGGCGGCGAGCCCCTGGTTGACCGCCCGGGCGTAACCGACGTTCTCGCGGTTGGCGACGACGCGGACCTCCGGCGCCTCGCGCGCCAGCGCTTCGAGCGTGCCATCGCGCGAGTCGTTGTCCACCACGACCACGTCGAGGGCGAGGCCGGCCGCGGTGGCGTCCGCGCGCAGGGCGCGCAGGCCGGCGAGCAGGAGCCCGGGCGAACGGTAGCTGACGAGGATGACGCTGAGGTCCATGCGGGCGCGCGAGCCTCGACGGGAGCGCGGACCCGCGCGGCGGGCCCGGTGGCCGGATGCGAACCGAGTCTAGCACAGGGGCGCGGCGGGGCGGGTTCGGCTCTTCGCCCCGCAGTCTCCTGCCGTCGGACCGCGAGGCTCGCACGAGCCGGTGGCCGAGCAGAGGCACCATGCGCTCGGCCATCGGCTCGTGTCTTCGCCCCGCGGTCCTTCCTGGCGGAGTCACGGTATGCGGCGGAGCGCAGACGCGGCCCAGGGACCGAGCGCCTGGTGCCGCTGCTCGGGCCCTGCGCCGCGCCAGCTCCGCCGCGCGGTCTCACCGCGCCAGCTCGGTCGCCCCGGTCCGGTGGGCGCGCCCCGCTCGCTACGCGCCGGGCGGCTCCAGGGGCCGGCCCAGCGCGCGCTCGAGCCAGGCGCGGATGGCGCGCACGTGCGTGCCGTCCCAGTACCACCGGCCGCAGCCCGGGCAGTAGCGCAGCTCGCGGGTCGCGCGCAGCACGCGGCCCGGCACCTCGCCGCGCGCCTCGATCGCCAGGCGGGACTCGAGCCGCTCGTTGCAGATGCCGCAGCGGCTGAACGGCGGATCCGCAGGTGGGTGGCGCTCGGTGAGCGCGCGCACCGTGGCCGCCTCGTCGTCGCGGGCGACCGTGAGCGCGGGCACGTCCGCCCAGCGGCGCGGCCGGCGCGAGCTGAGCGTGAGCACGGTGCGGCCGCCGCGGCGGGCCGCGGCGAGCACGTCCTCGAACCGCGCGCCCGGCAGCGTCACGACGTCGTGGCCGAGGAAGCGCAGCCGGCGGGCGAGCGAGTCGAGCGAGGAGTCGGTGATGAAGCGCGTGCCGGACACGCGGCCACCGTAGTCGCCGGGCGCCCGCCTCCGCAACCGCGCTAACCGGCCGCGCGGCACGCGGTTCCTCGTCGGCGGTTGACGCGGCGGGCCGCGGGTGCGCACTCTCCGGAGCATGGAACGCTCCCCGAAGCCGCTGCGCTCCCCCCGCGGGTCCGTGTCGCGCCTGGCCCGCCTCCGGGGACGCCGGGAGTTCCTCGTCCTGGCAGGCGCCGCGGCCGCCGGAGTCGTGCTCGAACCCGCGGCCGCGTGGGCGCGCGCGCGCCGCGTGGCGCGGGCGCGGAACGGCGTGGCGACGCTCCAGCCCTGGGCGCTGCCGATGGATCCGCCGCCCGCCGGCCTCGACCTCGCGCGTGCGCTCGTCGGCGCGGCGGTGCTCGCCCCGAGCGACTGGAACACGCAGCCCTGGCGCTTCGAGGTGGGGCCGGAGGGCATCCGCTTGCTCGCCGATCCGCAGCGGGCGCTGCCGCGCAGCGACCCCGACCGGCGCGGCATGTTCGTGGCGCTGGGCGCCGCGCTCGAGAACCTGCTGGTGGCCGCACGGGCGTGGGGACTGCAGCCGGCCGTGCGTTATCTGCCCGATCCCGGGCGGGGCGCCGTGGCCGACGTGGTGTGGGGTGACGCCGGCGCGCGCCGCGACCGCGACCTCTTCAGCGCCATCGCCGAGCGCCGCACGAACCGCCGCAACTACGACGGGCGGCGGCCGCTGCCCCACGTGCGGGCGCAGCTGACGGCGCAGGTGGCCGACGGCCCCGGCCTCTTCTGGCTCGACGACCGCGACGGGCTGCGCGACCTCGGCCAGCTCGTCCACGACGCCGTCCACGCACAGATCACCGACCGGCTCGGCCAGGCCGAGCGCCAGGTCTGGCTGCGCCGCGACCGGCGCGACGCCGCCCGCCGCGGCGATGGGGTGCCGATCGAGGCGCTCGGCCTGTCGGGCCCGGCGAACTGGTTCTCGGGCAGCTACTACGACCCGGCCTCGTGGTTCCTGCGCTTCGGCGCCGGCAGCCTCGCCAAGCGTGCGCGCGAGGCGTTCCGCACCTCGGGGGCGGCGGCGCTGCTCGTCGTGCCGGGGCACGACGAGGCCGCCTGGCTCGCGGGCGGGCAGGCCTACGAGCGGCTCGTGCTCAAGGCCACGCAGCTCGGGCTGGCGCACCAGCCGCTGAACGCGCCCATCGCGGTCGAGCGCTTCCGCGCCCGGCTGCTGCAGCGCTTCGGCGTCGGCGCCGGCGAGCCGCTCATGCTGGTGCGCTTCGGGCGGGACCAGCGCGTGGCCCACACGCCGCGCCGCGCCGTGGCGATGGTGGCGAGCTTCCGCGGCGCGTAGCCGCGCCGCGCTACTCCCCGCTGACCGTCATCTCGGCGATGAGGAGCGTCGGGCTGGCGACGCTGCCGAGGAAGCGGAGGTCGTTCCCCACCGCCACGACGCCGCGCAGCATCTCCGCCGAGTTCGCGGCCACCGTCACGCCCTCGACCGGGAGGACCTTCACGCCCTTCTCCACCCAGAAGCCCTGCGCCTGGTAGGAGTAGTCGCCGGTCGTCGGGTTGAAGCCGTACGAACCCTGGTCGTCCATGTAGAAGCCGCGCTCGACGCGGGCCAGGATGGCGGCGGGGTCCTCCGTGCCGGCCTCGAGGAACAGGTTGGTCGGGCCGATGGCCGGGATCGAGGAGTAGCCGCGCGCGGCACTGCCGGTGGAGCGCGTGCCGGCGCGCCGCGCGTGGTAGTGGTCGTAGAGCAGGGTGGCGAACCGCCCGCGCTC
>JAXDBZ010000291.1:0-6110 GCA_034678345.1 Candidatus Eiseniibacteriota bacterium | reverse complement strand
ACAGCGGCCGCGGCAGGCGCGGCGGCGGGGGCCGCGGCGGCGGCGGCGGCAGGCGCGGCGGCCGCGGCCTTCTTCAGCTTCTGGATCTCCCGCCGGGCCCGGTCCAGCTCGCCCCGCAGGTGGATCTCGGTCTGGGAGGGACCCTGGTTCGTGTTGTGCCTGGCCATGGTCCCGTCCTAGGCCGCGTGCCGCTCGGTGGAAGCCGCGTCATCGCCGCGGCGGCGCTCGCCGACGAGGACGCTCCCCGCGATGCCCTTGCCGTGCTCCTTGAGCTCCTGCGCGATGTCGGCGAGCTGGGCGAGGTGCGAGACCTGCGCGTGGTCGGTCCGGACCAGGGCGATGGTGACGCTCATGAGCGGGAAGCGCTCGATGTCGTGCTGGCGCCCGATGACCTCGACATGGCCGCGCTCGCGGTCCTCGGGGTCGTAGAGCCCGGGCACCGCGGCGTTGAACGCCTCGATGATCTCCCGTCCGATGGCCTCGGCGTGCTCGGGGGCGGTGAGCAGCACGAAGTCGTCGCCGCCGATGTGCCCGACGAAGTTGCCCTCGCCGTGGTGACCGGCAGCCTCCACCAGGATGCGCGACAGGGTGTGGATGGCGCCGTCCCCGCGCGCATAGCCATAGTAGTCGTTGTAGGCCTTGAAGAAGTCGATGTCCACCTGCAGCAGGGCGAAGGGCGCGCCCGCGGCGAGGCGCCGCGAGGCCTCCTCGTTGATGGACAGGTTGCCGGGCAGGCCGGTGAGCGGGTTGGCCTCGCGCTGCTGGCGGCTCCACTGGAGCTGGTTGTTGATGCGCAGCAGCAGCTCGTCCCGCTCGAAGGGCTTCACGATGTAGTCGTTGGCGCCGCCGCGGAAGCCGGAGAGCATGTCCTCCTTGGCGTTCTTGGCGGTGAGCATGATGACCGGGATGGACCGCGTGGTGTACGAGGCGCGCAGGCGCCGCAGGGCCTCGTAGCCGTCCATGCGGGGCATCATCACGTCGAGCAGCATCACGTCCGGATGCGCGTGCTCCGCCACCTCGAGCGCCTCGACCCCGTCGCACGCCTCGAGGACCTCGAAGCCGTTCAGCTCGAGCTGCATGTGGAGGACTTCGCGGATGTGCGGATCGTCTTCCGCGATGAGGATCCGGGACTTGGTCACCGCAGTTGCTCCCACCGAGGGGTCGACAGGATCGGGTGTGGCCATGGTCGTCACGTCGTGTCGGCGGATCGGAACGCCCGGGGAGCGGGACAGAGGCGCCCGCCCGTGGCGCGGGCCCGGTCCCTCCCTGGCTCGTCCGTCCGCTGCGGCGCGACCCTCCGACGGAGCCGCGTCCCATGAGGTATCGGCAGGCACCCGGGCCGACTGCAGCGTCTTGGATGGATCCCGCCGAGACGAGCGGTCAGTCCCCGGCCATGGGCAGGCCGGACTCCTCGAGCGAGGCGACGACGTCGAGGTCTTCGGGGGCGTCGAGGCCCCGTTCGAGCATCCAGGAGCCCACCAGGGCGACCATGGCGGCGTTGTCGGCGCACAGGCGTAGCGAGGGCACGCGCAAGGGGATACCGCGCTCCCGGCAGCCCTCGGCGAGGCGCGCGCGGAGTTCCCGGTTGGCCGAGACCCCGCCGCCCACGGTGACCGCCCGGGCCCCGACCAGGTCCGCGGCTCGCAGCGTCTTGGTCACCAGCGTGTCCATCACCGCGGCCTGGAAGGAGGCGGCCACGTCGGCGGCGACGTGGCCCGGCCAGGGGGACGGCCCGAGGCGCCCGACGGCGAGGGCCACCGCGGTCTTGAGCCCCGAGAAGGAGAAGTCGAGCTCGGACCGGTCCGGCAGCGGCCGCGGGAAGGCGAATGCGGCGCGGTCGCCCGTGGCGGCCAGCGCGTCGATGACCGGCCCGCCGGGGAAGCCGAGGCCCAGCAGCTTGGCCACCTTGTCGTAGGCCTCCCCCGCGGCGTCGTCGCGCGTGCTCCCCAGCCAGCGGTAGCGCCCGAAGCCGCGCACCTCCACCAGCTCGGTGTGTCCGCCCGAGACGACGAGCGCCACGGCGGGCAGCGGGCTCTCGCCGTGCTCGAGGCTCGCCGCGTGCAGGTGCGCCTCGATGTGGTTCACGCCCGCCACCGGGATGCGCAGCGCGGCGCCGTAGGCGCGGGCGAAGGCCACGCCGACCACGAGCGAGCCCACGAGCCCCGGCGCGCGCGTCACCGCGATCCCGGTCAGCTCGGCGGCGGCGACGCCGGCCTCGGCCAGGCCGCGCTCGACCAGCGGCGGGAGCAGCTCGAGGTGGGCGCGCGAGGCCAGCTCCGGCACCACGCCGCCATAGAGCCGGTGCACGTCCTGCGCGGCGATGAGGTGCGAGCGGAGCCGCCGGCCGTCCTCGAGGACGGCGACCGAGGTGTCGTCGCACGACGTCTCGATGCCGAGCACCAGCCGGCCCGCGCTCATGCGCCCGCCGTCCCCTCCGGCCCCACGGCGCCCGCCAGCCAGGCGAGGTAGTCGGCGGAACCCTCGGCCACGTCCACCGCGACGCACTCCGGCGTCTCGTAGGGATGCAGGCCGCGCAGGCGTGCCGCCAGGGCGGGCCAGCCCTCCCGCCGCGTCTTGAGCAGCACGACGACCTCGCGCTCGTCCGCGACCGCGCCCTGCCAGCGGTACAGGGAGCGGGCGCCGGGCAGCAGCGTGCCACAGGCCGCCAGCCGTTCCTCGACGAGCGCGCGCACCACCCGCGCGGCGTCCTCCTCGCTGGCGAACGTGCTGAAGACCAGCAGCATGTCGGTCATGATCCCCTCCCGCGGTCCGGCGAGGCCGGGCAGTGTATCACCCCGGCGGCGCCGGCGGTCTCAGGTGCCGGCGCCCGTCGCGGCGCCGGCAACCCTGTGCGTCCGGAGGACTGATACCAATGGACACTTCCTTCCGGCCCGGCAAGACGTCAAGCTGTTGTGGACCGCTTGTGCGGGAGTGCCGGCCGCGTTCGTCCCCGACCACGAGGTGCCCGATGCGCCATGCACCCGCTGGGCCCGTCGTCGTCGCGCGCTGCGCGACGCTCGTTCTGTCGCTCGCGATCGCGCTCGTCTCCGTCGCGGAGGCGCGCGCCCCCATCCGCAAGAACTTCTTCAGCGCCTACCCCACCGCCGTCGGCTCGCGGCTCGACAACCTGCCGAGTCACACCACGCACTGCGGCGTCTGCCACTACGACTTCAACGGCGGCGGCACGCGCAACCCCTACGGCGTGGCGGTGGGCGGCACGGCGATGGACGCCGCCGCCATCCTGGGCCTCGGCGGCCTCGACTCGGACGGCGATGGCTACTCGAACAACACCGAGATCACCGATCTCGTGAACTACGGCAACACGCCGACGTTCCCGGGGCTCACGGCGGGCAACGTGGGCAACACGCTGAACGTGCCGGTGCTCGGCGAGATCACCGCCTACCTGACGCCGTCGGCGGGTGGCGACGTGACGCCGCCCGTGGTCACGGTGACCTCGCCCAACGGCGGCGAGACCTGGGTGGGCGGGACCCTGCACACCATCACCTGGCTGGCCACCGACAACGTCGGCGTGGCCTCGGTGGACGTCTACTTCCGCGACGGCGCCGCCGCGGCCTGGACCCCGCTGGGGCTGGGGATGGCGAACACCGGCGCGCTCTCGTGGTTCGTGCACAACCTGCCCACGACCGGAGCGAAGGTGCGGGTGGTCGCCCGCGACGGCGTGGGCAACGCGGGCAGCGACACGAGCAACGTGAACTTCACCATCGCCGCCACCCCGGGCGGCAAGGTGCCGACCACGCTGCGCGACTTCGACCAGCCGGGCACGCAGCCGTTCGGCGGCGGGCTCTTCCAGGAACACACCTCCTGCATGGGCTGCCACGGCGGCTACGACGAGGCGGTGGAACCGGGCCGCAACTTCCAGGGCATGATGATGGCGCAGGCGGCGCGGGACCCGTTGCTCTACGCCTGCCTGGCCGTGGCCGAGCAGGATGCGCCGTCGTCCGGCGACCTGTGCCTGCGCTGCCACACGCCCTTCGGCTGGATGTCGGGGCGCAGCCAGCCCACGAGCGGCCTGCAGCTCACCGCCCTCGATCGCGACGGGCTGGGCTGCGACTTCTGCCACCGCGCCGTGGACCCGATCTACCAGGCCGGCGTGAGCCCGGTCGAGGACCTGCCGGTGATCGCCGGCCTGCTGCCCGCCCACACCCCGAGCGGGTACTCGAACGGGATGTACGTCGTGGACCCGACACAGTACCGGCGCGGGCCCTTCACCGACCCGGTGGCGCCGCACAGCTTCCTCGCCTCACCCTTCCACCGCAGCAGCGAGCTGTGCGGGACCTGCCACGACGTCTCCAACCCCGCCTTCGACCGGATCGGTGATCTCGACTACGCGGCCGGGCCGCTCGACCAGCCGGCCGACTCGGTGATGTCGCACCTGATCATGCCCCTCGAGCGCACCTACAGCGAGTGGAAGCACAGCGCCTTCCCCGCCGGCGTCTACGCGCCGGACTTCGCCGGCAACAAGTCCGACGGCGTGGTCGCGAGCTGCCAGGACTGCCACCTGCGCGACGTCTCGGGCTACGGCTGCAGCGACCCGCTCGCACCGTTGCGGCCCGACCTGCCCCTGCACGACATGATGGGCGGCAACGCCTGGATGCCGTCGGTGGTGGCGGCGCTCTACCCGAGCGAGACCAACGCCACCGCGCTCGCCAACGGAGCCGCCCGCGCCGTCTCGATGCTGCAGAAGGCCGCGCTGGTGGACGTCGCCGTGGTGCTCGAGGGCGACAGCGCGCGGGCCGACATCACGGTGACGAACCGCACCGGCCACAAGCTGCCGACCGGCTATCCGGAGGGACGGCGTGCCTGGCTGCACGTCGTGGCGCGCGACGCGGGCGGCGCCGTGGTCTACGAGTCCGGGGCCTGGGATCCCGCCACCGGCGTGCTGGCCCCGGCGCCCGTGGTCTACGAGACCCATCCGGGCGTGTCGCCGGCGCTGGGCGCGGCCATCGGCGTGACCGCCGGCCCCACGTTCCACTTCGTGCTCAACGACACCATCTACAAGGACAACCGCATCCCGCCGCAGGGCTTCACCAACGACGCCTTCGCCACCTTCGGCGGCCAGCCGGTGGATCACGACCACGCCGGGCTGCGCTACGTGGACGGCCAGAACTGGGACGTGACCTCGGTGCCGCTGCCGGCCACCGCGCGTTCGGTGGTCGCGGAGATGTTCTACCAGACGATGTCGAAGGAGTACCTGGACTTCCTCGTCGCCGAGAACACCACGAACAACGCCGGCCAGACGCTCCACGACGCCTGGCTGGCGCACGGCCGTGCCGCACCGGTGTGGATGGCGGCGGACTCCGCCACCATCAGCCCGCTCGGCGTCGAGGACGGCCCCGCCGGCGCGCTCGCGCTGGCGCTGGGCCGCAACCCGTTCCGGGGCTCGCTCGAGGTGCGCTTCACGCTCGAGCGGCCGGCGAGCGTGACGCTCGAGGTCTTCGACCCGGGCGGCCGCCGCGTCGTCCGGCGCGATCACGGCGTGCTGAGCGCCGGACCGCAGCGCCTGACCTGGGACGGCACGGACACCCGCGGCGGTGACGTCGGGACCGGCATCTTCTGGGTCCGGCTCGGCGTGGACGATCGCCACCTCGTGCGCCAGGTGGTCCGGCTGAGATAGACAGGGGGACGAGTGCTCGTCCCTTCACACCGGCCCGCGCCGGCCGCACGGCGCGGGCCGGCTCTGCCTGCGACGACGACGCCCCGGCCGATTGTCCGGGGCCGACGGGCTCGTCTATAGTATCGGCGGCGTGCCCGCTCACCCACCGTTCACCCTCCGGATCCCCGACCCACACTCACGCGAGTCCTCCATGTCCCGACTGATCGACGTCCTGCTGCTCACCGCGCTGCCCGCCTCCGGCAAGTCCGAGGTGCGCCGCTACCTCGCCGGCCTCACCCCCGAACAGTGCCGCGACGAGATGCACCTCGGGCCGACGGTGCAGCTCGACGACTACCCGTACGTCCACCTGATGCGGCGCATCAGCCAGGAGCTGCGCCGGCGCGGCGAGGACGGCGTGTTCTTCGATTCCGACGAGCTGCCGATGAAGGAGCCGCGCGACTGGGGCACGCTCATCGAGCTGCTGAACGAGGACTTC
>JAXDBZ010000290.1:0-2521 GCA_034678345.1 Candidatus Eiseniibacteriota bacterium | reverse complement strand
TTGGTGTTGCTTCCTTTTCTCCCGCCGCCGGCCGCCCTGCGGGCGCGCCCGCGCGCCCGCCCGCCCCGCCGCCGCCGTTGGCGCCCCCCGCAGCCGCCCCAGCGGCCACACGTCCATCAGCACCAGCACCAGCGGCACCGTCACCAGCATCGGCTTGCTCAGCAGCCCCAGCCCCAGGCTCCCCGCCACCAGCGCGTAGCGCCCCCGGCCCGGCCGCGCCGCCCAGTGCCCGTACGCCGCCAGCGTCAGCACGAAGAACAGCCCGCTCAGCACGTCCTTGCGCTCCGAGATCCACGCCACCGACTCCACCCGCAGCGGGTGCAGGGCGAACAGCGCCGCCACCAGCACGCTGCGCCACCAGGCCCCGCTCAGGCGGAAGAGCGCCAGCGCCAGCAGCACGGCGTTGAGCAGGTGGAGCACGAGGCTCACGGCGTGGTGGCCGGCCGGCGCCAGCCCGAACAGGCTCACGTCCAGCAGGTGCGACAGCGAGGTGAGCGGGTGCCAGTTGCCGCCGTGCGGCTGCGCGAGCGCCCAGCGGAGCCCGGCGAGACTCAGGCCGCCGTTGATCCGCGGGTTCTCGAAGACGTAGCCGGGATCGTCGAGGCGCACCCAGCCGTTGCCGAGCACGCCGGCGAAGGCCGCGAAGACGGCTGCGGCCAGCAGCAGGAGGGCGAGCGGGCGCATCCACCCTCCAGGAGACCGCCCCGGCGTCGGCGCGCCGCGTCGCGTCTGCATCATCGGCCGACTCTAGCACAGGCGTTCCGGGGGCCGGGGCGATGTGCTATTCCTTCGCGCGGTGCCGCCGTCGGCGCGGCACGGGCGCAGGGAGGGGAATCATGAGCACGCGCCGTCTCCTCACCGCACTTCTCGCCGGTGTCGCCCTGCTGGTCCGCAGCGCCTCCGCGGACCCCGACACCGCCACCGCGTCCGGGGGCTTCGACATCGCGCCCTTCGCGCTGCCCGGCGCCGCCCCCGGCGAGTACTGGTTCGAGGAGCCGCGCGACATCACCGGGTTGGAGGTGCTCTTCCGCGGGCCGCCTCCCGACTCGTTGGCCGTGCGCTACCGGCGCAACACCTGGCCGCAGGCGCGCCTCGAGACCGCCCGCCCCATCGAGGATCCCTGCGGCTTCGGCTGGATGCCGATCGACGACTGGTTCAACGGCAGGTGGCAGCCGGCCGCCGTGGACGCGCGCCGAGCGGACTCGAACCGCGTGCTCGTCGCCTTCCGCGGGCTGACCGCGGAGTCGCCGGAGCAGTCCGGGTACGACGTCCCCTACCGCCGCACGCTGGGCCTCCGGCTCGACGTGCCCGACCCGGGAGCGATCGCCGGGGTGCGCATCTTCACGGCCTCGCCGCCGGCCACGAGCCGCCTGCGCGTCGAGCTGGACGCCGGCTGCCGCACGCCCGGCCGCGTCGGGGCCGTGCGCGGGCACAACGCCCGCGTCACGGATCGGACGGAAGGGCCCGGGCGGACGCTCGAGCTGGCCGTGTCGCACATGCGGCCGGCGCACCCCTACGGCGGCGACGAAGGTCTGGTGACCTTCGCGCTCGACGAGGACACCTTCACCGTGTCCCTCCCCGCGCTGGCCGAGCAGGGCCCGGTCTGGTACGCGGAACAGGGGGTCTACGTGGCCCTCGCCGACGACACGACGAGCTTCGCCGGCTACCGGGGCCGCACCGCCGGGGCGAAGACCCTGGACCAGCGCGTGCGCGAGCGGCGCGAGCAGACCTGCGCCGGCGCCCGCAACGGGCAGCCCCGGCCGCACCCGGTGAGCACGAACCTCGGCTGGCCGCACCACCGGCACCGCTTCCGCCTCGAAGCGAACGGCGACCTGGTCCTGCACCGCTGGAACGTCACCAGCCTCCCGGCGCCGGACACCGCACGCTTCCTCGCCGACGGCGACGCGCGCCTCTTCTTCGGGCTGGAGCGCCGGGCCATCCTCGCGCGGGTGCCCGATCCGGCGCCGGTGCTCGCCTATGGCATCACGGCCTGCGACGGCGACGTCGTGGTGGAGCAGAGGAGCTTCGCGGCCCCGCTCGATCCCGCGGCGCCGGCCGGCACGGGCGTGATCGTGGCGCTGGTGCGCTTCCGCTTCGAGAACCGCGGGACGGCGCCCGCCGTGGCCGAGCTGCCGGTCGCCTACTCGCACCGCTCCGGCCGCTCGGAGAACGCCTACGCCGGCGAGTGGCAGGACGACCGCCTCGTGCCGCGCGGCGAGCGCGACAGCCTGTCGGTCGCGGGCGCGCTCCTGCTCTCGCGCTGGCATGGCCGCACGGTGATGCGCGCGCGCTGGGAGGGCGGGATGGCCCCGGAGGCCCGCGGCCGCGAGGTGGTCTTCCGCCGCCGCCTGCCGCCGGGGGGCCGGTGCGAGCTGCTGCTGAAGGTGCCGTTCGTCGCGCTCGAGGAGCCGCGCGAGCTCGCCGTGCTGGCCGGACTGCGCTTCGCGCGCGCCGAGCGCGCCATGGCCGGGACCTGGCGGCGCGAGGCGGGACGGGGGGCCACGCTGTGGTGCCCGCAGCC
>JAXDBZ010000289.1:0-4430 GCA_034678345.1 Candidatus Eiseniibacteriota bacterium | reverse complement strand
TGGCCGACGAGCCGTCGGGCAACCTGGACGCCCGCTCGGCGGGGCAGTTGCACGAGCTGATGGCGGGGCTGGCCCGGGACCGGCACCGCGCGTTTGTGGTGGTGACGCACAATGATAGGCTGGCCGCGATGGCCGACCGGGTGCTGACGCTGGAAGGCGGCCGGTTGCACGGGACGGACTAGAGGGACACGGATGCTCTGCCAGATCTGCGGCAAGAACCCCGCCACGGTGCACTTCACCGAGATCCACGACCAGAAGATGTCGGAGATCCACGTGTGCGAGCGCTGCGCCGAGGAGCGGGGCCTGCACGCCACCGCCAAGAAGCAGCAGTTCGACATCGCCGACTTCCTGGTGAAGATGGTGGACCAGTCGAGCGGCACCGAGGAGGAGCGGGTCGGCCACGTGCAGTGCCCCCATTGCGGCCTGCCGTATTCCGGCTTCCGCGAGACGGGCCGTCTGGGCTGCGCCGAGTGCTACACCGCCTTCCAGTTCCAGCTGCGGCCGCTGCTGCGGCGCATCCACGGCGACACGCGCCACCGGGGCAAGCGGCCGGCGGGCGACGGCGAGGGCGCTTCGCGCTTCCGGCGCATCCAGCGCCTGCACGACGAGCTGCAGCGCGCCGTCGAGCGCGAGGACTTCGAGCGCGCCGCGACCCTGCGCGACGAGATCCGGCGGCTCGAGCAGGACGCGCGGAGCGCCCCGGAGGGGGAGTCGTGAGCGGCGGCGCGCGGCAGCCGGCGGGCTTCGACGAGCTGGTGGCGCGGCCGGCGCGGTGGCTCTCGGCCGAGGGCCCGCACGCCGACCTCGTGCTGTCGAGCCGGGTGCGGCTGGCGCGGAACTTGCGCAGCGTGCCGTTCACGCACCGGGCGCGGGAGGAGCAGCTGCAGGGCGTGCTGCTGAGCGTCTCGACGGCGGTGCAGCGCGGCCCGAGCTTCGCCGGGAGCCTGCTGCTGCGCATGGCGGAGCTGTCGCCCATCGAGCGGCAGGTGCTGGTGGAACGGCACCTGGTGAGCCACGAGCTCGGCGACGGCGCGCGGCCGCGCGGGATCGTCGTGGCCCCGGAGGAGCGCCTGTCGCTGATGATCAACGAGGAGGACCACCTGCGGCTGCAGGCCATGGCGCCGGGGTTCCAGCTGGCCGAGGCGTGGGCGGCCGCGGACGCCGCCGACGACGAGCTGGACCAGTCGCTCGACTTCGCCTTCTCCGAGGAGATCGGCTACCTGACCGCCTGCCCGACGAACGCCGGGACGGGCCTGCGGGCCTCGGTGCTGGTGCACCTGCCCGCGCTGGTGCTGCTGGACGAGATCTCGCGGGTGCTCAAGAGCATCACCCAGGTCGGGCTCAACGTGCGCGGGCTGTACGGCGAGCACAGCGACATCATGGGGAACCTCTTCCAGGTCTCGAACCAGACGACGCTGGGGCGCAGCGAGCGGGACTCCATCGAGAGCCTGGAGCGCGTCACCCGGCAGATCATCGAGACCGAGGAGCGGGCGCGCGAGCGCATGATGCGCGACGCGCGGCTGCAGATCGAGGACAAGGTGTGGCGCGCCTACGGCACCCTGCGCCACTGCCGGACCATCCACTCGCGCGAGGTCATCAACCTGTGCTCGGCCGTGCGGCTGGGCGTCGCCCTGCAGCTCGAGGGGCTGCCGCCGCTCCACGTCCTCAACGAACTGCTGGTGCTGACGCAGCCCGCGCACCTGCAGCGGGCCTACGGGGGCGAACTGACCCCCGGGGAACGCAACGCCCACCGCGCCCGGCTGGTGCGCGAGCGGCTGGCCGCCGCCGAGCGCCCGCCCGGGCCGGGGGCCTAGGAGGGAAGCTCCCCGCCCATGCACGACAAGTTCACGGAACGGGTCCGGAAGGTGATCTACCTGGCGCGCGAAGAGGCGGCCCGGCTGCAGCACGACTACATCGGCACGGAGCACCTGCTGCTCGGCGTCATCCGCGAGGGCGAGGGCATCGCCGCGGCGGTGCTGAACAACCTCGGCCTCGACCTCGACCGCATCCGGCAGGAGGTCGAGAACATGGTCGCGCCCTCGGGCGGCACCATGACCATCGGGGAGATCCCCTTCACCCCCCGCGCCAAGCGGGTGCTCGAGCTGGCGGTGGACGAGGCCCGGGCGCTCGGCCACAACTACGTCGGCACGGAGCACCTGCTGCTCGGGCTCATCCGCGAGGGCGACGGGGTGGCGGCGAAGGTGCTGCTCGAGCTGGGCGTGGACCGCAAGCGGGTGCGCGAGGAGACGATCAAGCTGCTGGGGGGCGCGCCGGCCGGCCCGGGCGCGGCGGAGCGCGAGGAGCGTCCGGAGACTCCGGCGCTCAACCAGTTCGGCCGCGACCTGACGCAGCTGGCGCGCGAGGGCAAGCTCGACCCGGTGATCGGGCGCGAGAAGGAGATCGAGCGCGTCGTGCAGGTGCTGTCGCGCCGCAAGAAGAACAACGCCGTGCTCATCGGCGAGCCCGGGGTGGGCAAGACGGCCATCGCCGAGGGCCTGGCCCAGCGCATCGTCTCGTCCCAGGTGCCGGAGAGCCTGAAGAACAAGCGCATCGTCACCCTCGACCTGGCGGCGGTGGTGGCGGGGACGAAGTACCGCGGGCAGTTCGAGGAGCGGCTCAAGACGGTGATGAACGAGATCCGCGAGTCGAAGGACACCCTGATCTTCATCGACGAGCTGCACACCATCGTCGGGGCCGGCGGGGCGGAGGGCGCCATCGACGCCTCGAACATGCTCAAGCCGGCGCTGGCGCGCGGCGAGCTGCAGTGCATCGGCGCCACCACGCTGGACGAGTACCGCAAGTACATCGAGAAGGACGGGGCGCTCGACCGGCGCTTCCAGGCGATCATGGTGGAGCAGCCGAGCGTGCCCGACACGATCGCCATCCTGATGGGGCTGCGCGACAAGTACGAGGCCCACCACGGCGTGAAGATCACGGACGAGGCGGTGGTCCAGGCGGTGAAGCTGGCCGACCGCTACATGAACGACCGCTTCTTCCCCGACAAGGCGATCGACGTGGTGGACGAGGCCTGCGCGCGCGCGCGGCTGTCCGTGACCACGGTGCCGGCCGAGATCCACGAGCTGGAGCAGAAGCTCGACGAGGTGGTCAAGGAGAAGGAGTCGGCCATCCACGGCCAGGAATACGAGAAGGCAGCGCGGCTGCGCGACCGCGAGAAGGAGCTGCGCGGGCGCCGCAACGAGCTCAAGAAGTCCTGGTCGGAGTCGAAGCGCACGCAGGACGTGCGGGTGGACGCCGACCTGATCGCCTCGGTGCTGTCGGTGATGACCGGCATCCCGGTGGTCAAGCTGGCGGAGGAGGAGACGCAGAAGCTGCTGCGGATGGAGGACGAGATCCGCAAGCGGCTGGTGGGGCAGGACGAGGCGGTGGCGGCGGTGGCCCGCGCGGTGCGGCGCAACCGGGTCGGCCTGCGCGATCCGAAGCGGCCCATCGGCTCGTTCATCTTCCTCGGCCCGACCGGCGTGGGCAAGACCGAGCTGGCCCGGGCGCTGGCGGCGTTCCTCTTCGACGACGAGGACGCCCTGGTGCGGGTGGACATGTCCGAGTACATGGAGAAGTTCTCGGTCTCGCGCCTGGTGGGAGCACCGCCCGGCTACGTGGGGTACGAGGAGGGGGGACAGCTCACCGAGAAGGTGCGGCGCAAGCCGTACTCGGTGGTGCTGCTCGACGAGATCGAGAAGGCCCACCCGGACGTCTTCAACGTGCTGCTGCAGGTGCTGGACGACGGCGTCCTCACCGACAGCCTGCGGCGGCGGGTGGACTTCAAGAACACGGTCATCATCATGACGTCCAACCTGGGCGGCCGCCAGATCGTGGCGGGTGGCAAGCACCTCGGCTTCAAGCAGGCCGAGGGCGGCGACCAGACGTTCGCGGCGATCAAGAGCACGGTCCACGACGAGCTGAAGCGCACCTTCAACCCGGAGTTCCTCAATCGCATCGATGACGTCATCGTATTCCATGCGCTCACGCGCGAGGACATGCAGGCCATCGTCCTCATCCTGCTCCAGCAGGTCCGCGACCGCCTGCGTGCCCAGGAGGTCATCCTCGACATCGACCCCGCCGCGGTCGAGCTGCTGGTCGAGCGCGGCTTCGACCCGTCGCTCGGCGCGCGGCCGCTCAAGCGAGCCATCCAGCGGCTGCTGGAGGACCCCCTGGCCGAGCACATCCTGCGCGGCCGGGTCAAGGGCGGCGGAAGCGTCCAGGTGCGGCGCCGCGGCGACGAGTTGGAGTTCTCCACCGCCGGCGACGGCGCGTCCCCGGGGACCGGCCCGGCGGCCGGCGATCCTTCCTCCGGTGCCGCGGCGCCGGCCGGGCAGGGAGGCTGACGTCCGCCGCGCGCTGGTGATCGGGGCGCTGCTGGCCGGCGGGCTGCTGGCCGGCGCGGGCGGCGCGCGGGCGCAGGCGGGGCCCGA
>JAXDBZ010000288.1:0-4177 GCA_034678345.1 Candidatus Eiseniibacteriota bacterium | reverse complement strand
GGTTCGCGGAGGGCGCGGGGCGCCTGCGCAGGAACGGGACGAGCTCGGCCGTCTCCGGGTTCCCCGGGTCGAGCCGTTCCAGCTCGTGCAGGGCCCGCGCCGCGCCCGCGGCGTCCCCCAGCCGGATGGCGCAGGCGCCGAGTCCCATCCAGCCGCCGACGAAGCGGGGGTCCGCCCGCAGCGCCCGGGAGTAGAGCTCACGCGCGCCCGCGAAGTCCCCGAGACGCTGGCGTGCCAGCCCCCACTCGGTCAGCAGCCGGGGACTGGGCGCCGCCGCGGCGGCCTGCTCGTAGTCCCGCGCAGCCCGCACGAAGTCCCCCCGCTCGAAGTCCCGCTGCCCGAGGAAGCTCCACGTCGCGGCCCGCTCGGCGGCGGGACGCGCGGGCGGCTCCAGCACCAGCGCGCGGGTATGGGCGAGGCCGCGCTCGAGGTCCGCGTTCAGGAGGAGCCACTGCAGCGTCGGCCCGGCTACGGCCAGCCCGGTGGCCAGCGCCAGCCAGGCGGCGCGCGGCCGGTCCTGCAGCGTCCGGCCCACGAGCCAGGCGGCGAGCACCGACAGCCCCGCGCCGGCCATGAAGTACACGTCCCAGTCGCGGAAGATCCCCTGCGCCGGGTGCACGAGGAGCGCGGTCGCCGACATCGGCAGGGCCAGGGCGCACAGCATGCGGGTCGGGCGCGGGGCGGCCAGCCGCCGGCCGCCGGCGACGAGCAGCACGGGGATCGCCAGGGCGAGCGGCGAGACAAGGGCGAGAAGGTTGGCCAGGTCCGCCGCCCGCGCGCCGCCGAAGGTGGCGCGCAGCAGCCCGGCGCGGGAGACCTCGGGCAGCGCCAGGTGGAGCGCGTCGCGACGGCTGGCCAGGAGCGCGACGAGTCCCGGCACGAGCCCCAGGGCGAGCGCGGTCAGGGCGAGGGCGACCCGCACCCACGGACGCCGCCAGGCGGCGGGGCCGTCGCGGCGCAGCCGCTCGAACCAGGCCCAGCCGAGCGACGGCAGGAGCACCAGCGCCGAGCGGTGCAGGGCCAGACCCAGCACCGTGCAGGCGGCCAGGCCGGCCAGGTCCCGGCCGTCCTCGTCCTCCCGCACGGCGCAGACGCCGGCGGCCACCGCGAGGACCGCGAGGTCCGGGAAGACCTTGCCGCAGCCGGTCATCCCGGCGAGGTAGCCGCCGCCGAAGACGATGGTGCCGGCGGCCAGCGCGGCGGCTCCGCTCAACCGCGCGGCGCGTACGAAGAGGACGGCGAGGACCGCGAGCAGGGCCGCGTCCACGGCGCCGCCGAGCCGGGCGGCGAGGGCCGCGTCCAGTCCCCACGACTGCATCGTCAGGCGGGGCAGAGTGACGTGCAGGAACAACTCGAGCGGGGTGGCCTGGGGGAAGAGGTGCCGGGCGTCCCCCGCGACGTTGAGGACGCCGCGCCGCAGGAGGCAGTCGCCGATGAAGCACAACCGGTCGGGCAGGGACCAGACCAGCGCCGCGGCGCCGAGACCGGCCCGGGTCGCCGCTGGCGCGGTGCGGCCGGCCAGGGGACGTCCCGCGCGCAGGAGCGCGCGCGCGGCCGGTTGGGCCAGGGCGGGCACCAGGAAGACCGCTCCCAGCACGACGGGCAGCCAGGCCGCGACCGGGGGGAGGAAGCGTGGCGCCTCGAGGCTCCAGGCCCACATCGTCGGCGACAGGGGGGCCAGGGCGCGCGCGAGCGCGAGGCCGAGCAGCAGGCACCACAGGGCGACGAGCGGACGTGGCGAGGCGGTGTCGGCGGATCGGGGCATGCCGGATGCGGCTCCAGCCGCGGGGCGGTGGGTGCGCACGCACTCCGTGACACCCACGCGCGCGTGAGCGGCGTGAAACGCCCGGCACGATGCTGGCGGAGGGAGCGGCTCGGGCCGCCGGGGGAGACGACGGGGAAACGTCCGGCCCGCCGTGAAGCAGGCTAGCGGCTCCCCGCGTCCGCCGCGCCGGCGCCGCGACGAGCGCGACGCCCGCGCGACCGACCGTCCCGTGCGGGCGACGAACGCGCGCGGGCGGCTTCCGGCGCGGCCGCGCTTCTCCTACACTGCCGTGCCGTCCGGAGCGTTCCGCTCCGCCGACGCCCAGCGAGGACCGACCATGAGCGCACCCCCGACCGTCGTGGACCTGCGCAGCGACACCGTCACCCGTCCCACCCCGGCCATGCGGCGGGCCATGGCCGACGCGGTCGTCGGCGACGACGTGCTCGGCGACGACCCCACCGTGCAGGAACTCGAGCGTCGCCTCGCCGCGCTGGCGGACAAGGAGGCCGCGCTCTTCGTGCCCAGCGGCACCATGGGCAACCAGCTGGCGATCCGCTGCCACACCGAGCCGGGCGACGAGGTGCTGCTCGAGCGCGACTCGCACATCTTCGTCTACGAGCAGGGCGGGCTCGGCGCCAACTCCGGCTGCCTGGCGCACATCCTCGCCGGCGAGCGCGGCGTCCTCGCGCCGGAGCAGGTGGCGGGCGCCGTGCGCGCCTGGACGCACGACGAGCACGTGGCCCGGGTGCGGCTCGTCTGCCTCGAGAACACGCACAACCGCGCCGGCGGGGCGATCGTGCCGCTCGAGCGGCTGCGGGCGCTGGCCGCGGTGGCGCGCGCGCACGACGTGGCCGTGCACCTCGACGGGGCGCGGCTGTGGAACGCCAGCGTGGCGACCGGCGTCCCGGTGCGCGACTGGGCGGCGACGGCGGACAGCGTGATGATGTGCTTCTCGAAGGGGCTGGGCGCGCCGGTGGGCTCGGTGCTCGTCGGCCCGGGCGACTTCATCCGGCGGGCGCGGCGGGTGCGCAAGCGCTGGGGCGGCGGCATGCGGCAGGTGGGGATCCTCGCCGCGGCGTGCCTGCACGCGCTCGACCACCACCTCGGGCGCCTGGCCGAGGATCACGCGCACGCGCGGGCCCTGGCGGCGGGGTTCGCGCGGGCGGGTGGCGTGCGGGTGACCGAGCCGGACACGAACATCGTCCTGGTCGAGCTCGAGGACCCGGCGCTCGATCCGGTGGCGCTGCTGCGGCGGCTGGAGGACCGCGGCGTGCGCCTGCTGCCCTTCGGCGCCCGGCGGCTGCGCGCCATCACGCACCTCGACGTGGACGCCGCCGGGATCGAGCGGGCCATCGCGGCCTTCGCCGAGGCGGTACGCCCGCGGGCCGGCGGTGCGACGGGGAGCTGAGGGCGGCCCCCTCGGGGCCCACGCCGGCTGGCTCGCGGCCGCGCTCGCGCTCGCGGCCTGGGTCCACGCCGGGGCGCTCGGGACCTTCTTCGCGGCGGACGACATCACGATGCTCTCGTGGGCGGCGGGCCTCGCGCCCGCGGCCACCTGGCTCCGGCCGCTCTCGCAGGCGGTCTTCCGCGCCGAGTACGCGCTCTTCGGGCTCGACCCGCTCGGCTATCACGCCGTCCACCTGGCCCTGCACCTCGCGAACGTGGCGCTGGTCTACGCGCTCGCGCTCCGGCTGGCGGGCTCGACGGGCGTGGCCGGCGCGGCGGCGGTGCTCTTCGGGGTCTCGGCCATCGCCTTCACCCCACTGCACTGGGCGACGGGTGTGGGCGAGTTGCTGGCCGCCACCCTGCTGCTCGGCGCCACCCGGATCTGGCCGGCGCCCGGGGCGCGCGCCGACGGCCGGCGTTGGCTCGCGGCGCTGCTGGCGCTGGCCGCCATGTTCTGCAAGGAGACCGCCACGGCGTGGGGGATCGTCGTGGCGCTGCTCGAGGCGCGCGGGCCGCGGGGCCGGCGGTCCTGGCGGGCCCTCGCGCCGGCCGCGGCGGTGACCGCGCTCTTCGCCGCGGTCTACGCCGCCACGGGCCTGGCCCGCCAGTTCGACACCGCCGGTGCCTACGCCCTCGGCGCCTCGCCGGCGTTCCTCGGCCGCAACCTCGCCACCTACCTGCGCTGGTGCGTCGCGCTGCACGAGCCGATCCGGGACGCCGTCGCGGCGGCCGACCCGCGCGCCTGGCGGGTGGCCGTGCCGCTCGTGGCGGCGATGGCGCTGGCCCTGTGGGGACGCCCGCGCGCCGAGCGCCACGCGGCCGAGGCCGGGGCGGTCTGGTGGCTGGCGTTCCTGCTGCCGGTGCTGCCCCTGCTCCACCACACCTACCTCTACTACCTGTACATCCCCTGGGCGGGCGGGGCGATCGCCCTCGCGGCCGCCGGCCGCTCGCTGCTGGCGCGCCTGC
>JAXDBZ010000287.1:0-10639 GCA_034678345.1 Candidatus Eiseniibacteriota bacterium | reverse complement strand
GCCGCGCTGGCGGCGCGGCGCGCGGACGAGCCGTGGCGCCGGAGCCTCGCGCGCGTCTGGCCGCTCGGCCTGGCGGCGCTCGCCTGGGCGGCGCGGTGGCTCGGTGCGGTGGCGGGGCACGCTTCGGCGCGCCAGGCGGTCGCGTGGGACGCCGGCGGCGTGGCGGCGGCGTTCGTACACCTCGCGCAGGTGGCGCTCGGCCTCGCGTGGCGCCGCGGCGCCGAGACGCGCTTCCTCGGCCTGCTGCCGCCGCTCCTGCCGCTGGCACTGGCGCTGGCGGCGGTCCTGCTGGCCGGGCGCGTGCGCCGGGCCGACCCCGCCACGCGGCCCGCCGTGTCGCCGGTGGCGCTGGGGCTCGCCTGGGCGCTGCTCGGCGTGGTGCCGATCACCGCCGTGGCCTCGGCGTGGAGCTCCTACTACTACCTGTTCGCGCTCTGCGGCCTGGCCCTGGCGCTGGGCGCGGCGCTGGCGCCCCGCCGGCGCGCGGTCGCGCTGGTCGTGCTGGCGCTGCTCGCCTGGGGCTCGGAGAACGGCCGGCGGCTGGACGAGTTCATCACCGCGCCGGGCGCCTGGACCACGCAGTCCCATGTGAACCGGTACTACGTCGAGCGCGGCGCCTCGCTGGCCCGGCGCTACCTGGACCAGTTGCGCGCGCTGCGGCCCACGCTGCCGCCGCGCAGCACGCTGTTCTTCGGCGGTCTGCCCGGCTTCATCGCCTTCCAGACGGCCGACGGGCCGCTGCTGCGCTGGGCCTACCGGGACAGCAGCCTGCGCTCGTACTTCCTCATGCAGTTCAGCGCCGAGCGCTACCGGCGCGGTCCGGCGCTGGCCTTCGTCGTGCGGCAGGACTCGCTGGCCGAGATCCCGCTGGACTCGCCGCTGCTCCAGTCGTTCGCGGCCACGGCGATGATCTCGGAGCGGCCGCAGGTGGCGCTGGACCTGCTCGCCCTGCCGGCCATCTGGGGGGCGGACTCCAGCGCCGCGCCCTACTGGCGGGCCTGGCCGCGCTGGGCGCTGGGCGACACGGCGGGGGCGAAGCACGACCTGCGCTCCCTGGGCATGACGCTGGACGCCGGTCCCACGCCCGAACTGGCGAGGGTGATGGAGGCGGTGACGGCGGGGGATACGGCGCGGGCGCTGGCAGTCATGGTCACCGCCGTGCCCCGGCACGCGCTCGACGCCGACGCGCACTCGGTCCTCGGGGCCCTGCTCGAGCGGCAGCCGGGCTCGGAGGCGAGCGCGGCGGTCGAGGCCTACGCGGCGACGCTGCTGGCGCCGCAGGCGGCGCGCCACTGGTGGCTGATGACCGTGGTGCAGCTCAAGGTCCAGCGCTACGAGGAGGCGCTGCGTTCGGTGGATCGCTTCTTCGCGCTGGGCGGCAGCGACCCGCAGACGATGATGGAGGCGCGCCGGCTGCGCGACTGGCTCGCGGCGCGCAGCCCGGGCGGCGCCAAGGTGCAGGAGGCGCTGCGCGGCGGGCCGGGGCTGCCGCGCTAGGAGCAGGGGCGCGCCGGGGCGCCGCCGCGGACATTGCGCGACCGGGCGGCCGTCTGGCGACGGCCGCCCGCGGATCGAACGTACGAGACTACCGGTACAGGCTCTTGATCTGGCCCCAGGTGGTGTTGCGCGTCGGGACGCCGCCGCACGGCAGCGTCGAGCTCTGCCAGGTCAGGCACTGGTTGCCGCCGGCATACGGGTCCTTCAGCGGGCGGATGTCACCGCCGAAGCCTTCGACGCTGATCTCCTTCAGACCCCAGATCGCCGGGAGCAGGCAGCCGTCGCAGGTGCCCACCGTCCGCGCCCCCGAGATGCGGAACTGGACGGCGAAGTACTCCGTGTTGGCCGTGAGCGGGATCTCCGTGCCGGAGGCCCACACGCCGTTCAGGTGCATCAGGTTGCCGTCCCAGGTGTAGATACCCAGGCTGCCGAGACCGCCGCCCTGCCACGGATCGAAGCAGACGTCGGCGCCGCCGTTGGCGAGCACTGAACCGTCCGTCGACATCGAGATGATCGTGCCGTTGCGGCAGTCGGTCGTGGTGGCGTCACCCAGCTCCCACCAATCGGGCACCGCAGCGGCCTCCATCATGCCTTCCAGGAAGACGCCGACGGCCGCGAACGTGGGCATGTCGGTGTCCAGCTTGAAGGAGCAGGTCATGCGGATGTTGGAGTTCGTGTTCGAATTGCAGGCCCAGGTCAGGTTGCTGGTGGAGCCATCCTCGCCCCAGCAGTAGTTCATCCAGCTCATGCTGACACCAGCCGCCATCGCCGCCGTAGCCGTGATGGCGAGGAGAAGCCCGGCAAGCAGAAGCGTCTTCTTCATCGTCACCTCCATAGCCAGAGTCGCGAGTCGGGACCGGGGCCCCGGCTCAGGTCGTCCATGACTCCCTTTAACCAACGGCTCGCGCATCACCCCCCTTCCATAGGTAGCTGCTGCATCCTAGCACTCGCTTCGCCGCAAGAGTAAAGGACAATCTTGCGGAGGACCACCCACCTCCGCGCTGCGGTACTCGTTCGGCGATCGCCCCGACGCCATGAGCCGCGCTTGGGCGGGCGCGCGTGGAGGACTTGGCTCTTAAGTGATTCTCGGAGCATCGCTTACGGATGCCGCCGGAGCGATCGCCGCCGGTCGGGTATGCCCTGCCGCCTCCCGCCCGGGTCAAGGCGCGAGGTTTGACGCCGGGGCTCGGGCCGTGTAAACGTTCCCGCGCGCGAATCCTTCGGTGGGGCTGTAGCTCAGTTGGGAGAGCGCTTGACTGGCAGTCAAGAGGTCGACGGTTCGATCCCGTTCAGCTCCACCATCCTCATCGCCCCCGGCCCCAATCGGCTGGGGGCGATGCGTTTGGCGGCCGGGATGCCGGCGGGCTCCCGTCCAGGGGACCCCGCTCAGACCTCGGCGGCGCCCACCGGGACGCGGGCGTCCACGCGCTCCCCGCGCGAGAGCGCCCGCGTCCAGCGGATGCCCGAGTCCGCGAGCACGATGACCAGCAGCGCCATCACCGCCAGCGTGACGATGCACTGCACGCGGGCGGTGGCCGGCGCGGCGGCGAAGGCGGCGATCCAGTTGGGCGCCCCGGCCAGGAGCTGCGGTCGCAGGTAGTTCACGCCGAGGTTGAGCCAGCCCGCCCACAGGCTGGTGACGCACATGAAGACCAGCGGCACCAGCGTGACCCACAGGTAGCGGGCGCGGCCGAGGTTGATGAGCATCGAGGTGCCGATGGCCAGCGCGAAGGCGGCGAGAACCTGGTTCGTCACCCCCAGCATCGGCCAGATGGTGCTCACCGTGCCGGTCCAAACGAAGTAGCCCCAACAGGCGACGGCGACGAGGCTGAAGACGATCGCCGCGCCGGGGCCCTTCCAGCTCCGCAGCCGCGGCGCCACCATGCCGCCGACGTCCTGCAGCATGTAGCGCATCACCCGGGTGCCGGCGTCGATGATGGTGAGCACGAACAGCGCCTCGAACATGATGGCGAAGTGGTACCAGAACGCCATCAGGCCGCGCAGGAACGGGATGGTCGAGAAGATCTGCGCCATGCCCACGGCGAGCGAGACCGCACCGCCGGGCCGGCCGGCGAGCTTCTCGCCGACCGAGGCCTCGAGCTGGGCGAGGTTCTGCACCGCCATGCCGAGCTGCGCGAACACGTCGGGCTTCGAGTTGATGGCGAAGTAGTCGGCGGGCTGCAGCGAGCAGGCGGCGATCAGGGCGATGACGCCGACGAAGCCCTCGACCAGCATGGCGCCGTAGCCGATGGGCAGCATGTGGCGTTCGCGGTCGAGCATCTTCGGGGTCGTGCCCGAGGAGATGAGCGAGTGGAAGCCCGAGATGGCCCCGCAGGCGATGGTGATGAAGACGTAGGGGACGAGCGGGCCGGGGAACACGGGGCCTCCGGTGTGGACGAAGCTCGTCAGCGCCGGCATGTGCAGGCGCGGGTTCACGAGGATGACGCCGACGGCGAGCAGGGCGATGGCGCCGATCTTCATGAAGGTCGAGAGGTAGTCGCGCGGGGCGAGCAACAGCCACACCGGCAGCACCGAGGCGAAGAAGCCGTAGAGCATGAGCCCCACCCCGATGGACTTGTCGCTGTAGATGAAGAAGCGCGCCAGCGAGGAGCCGTGCACCCAGGCGCCGCCCGCCAGCGCCAGCAGCAGCAGGAGCACGCCGGCGAGCGTCGCGCCGCGGATCGCGCCCGGGCGGATGCGGAACGACCAGATGCCCATGCCCATGGCGATGGGGATGGTGCACAGGATCGAGAACACGCCCCAGGCGCTCTCCTTGAGGGAGTTCACGATGACCAGCGCCATGGCGGCCAGCGCCACCGTCATTACGAAGATGATGGCGATGGCGGTGGCGGTGGCGGTGACCCGGCCGACCTGCTCGCGCGCGATGTTGGCGAGCGAGCGGCCGCCGCTGCGCACCGAGGCGACGAGGATGATGAAGTCGTGCACGCCGCCGGCCAGCACGGAGCCCAGCAGCAGCCAGAGCAGGCCCGGCAGGTAGCCGAACTGCGCGGCCAGCACCGGGCCGATGAGCGGCCCGGCGCCGGCGATGGCGGCGAAGTGGTGGCCGAACAGGACCAGCGGGTGCATGGGCACGTAGTCGTGGCCGTCGCGCTGGGTGTGGGCGGGGGTGGCGCGCCGGTCGTCCGCCACGGCCACCTTCGCGGCGAGGAAGGCGCCGTAGAAGCGGTAGCCGATCAGCATGACGAGCGCGGCGCAGACGACCAGGTAGATCGCGGGCACGGTACCTCCGGCGGCAGTGGACGGCGGGCCCGGCATCGGACCCTCGTGGCGACTCTACGCCCCGCGCCGACGGGCGGTCCAAGGCCGCGCGCCCGCGGGTTTGTGGGGGTCGGAGGGCCATGCTACGGTCACGGGCTCATGTCCGAGACCCCACGGCCCCAGATCCCCAACGGCGACGACGTGCAGCGCGAGGCGGTGTTGCGCTCGCTGTCGGCGCTAGGAACGCTGCCCAGCGAGTCGTTCCAGTCCGACGCCAACCTGAACGACCTGCTGCGCTCGGCCAGCCGTCACGTGCGCCGCCTGGTGGACTGCCGGCTGGTGCGCATCTGGGTCGTGCGCCACAACGGCCGGCGCCTGGTGGCGCGCGTCTTCGACGAGGCGCGCGGCGGGCTGGCGACGGTGCTGCGGCGCACGAGCGGCGAGGGGCTGGCCGGCTGGTCCATCGCCCGCGAGCGTTCGCTCCGCCTCGGTCCCGGCGAACCGCCGCCGCCGGACCTGAAGGGCGAGACCGAACCCTACGGCTCGGCGCTGGTGATCCCGCTGTTCCGCCGCGGCGAGGTCTTCGGCGCCATCGAGTGCCTCGATCGCGAGGGCGGCGCCTTCACCGACGCCGATTTCGACCACCTCGACGTGGCCGCCGAGCATGTGGCCTTCGCGCTCGACAACGCCCTGCTCTACGAGGAGACCGAGCGCCGGGCGCTGGAGAAGGAGGTCCTGCTCGAGGCGGCGAAGACGCTCTCGGCCCCGCTCGACCTGGACGAGCTGCTCGAGGCCATCTTCCGCGCCCTGCGCCAGGTGGTGCAGTACGACGCGGCCGCCGTCTATCTGGTGAACCGCACCACGCAGCGGCTCGAGCTGGTGCGCGAGACGGGCTACCCCGACGGTTCCGAGGAGGCGTTCCGGCTCTCGGTGGGCGAGGGCATCGTCGGCTGGGTCGCCAAGACGGGCGAACCGGTGATCGTGCCGGACGTGCGCCACGACCGCCGCTACGTCAGCGCCCGCGGCGCGACGCGCTCCGAGCTGGCCGCGCCGCTGGTGCTCGAGGGGCACGCCATGGGCGTGTTCAACCTCGAGTCCGACCGCGAGGACGCCTACCACGACAGCCACCTCGCGCTGCTCTCGGCCTTCGCCGCCCAGGCGGCGGTGGCCATCCAGCGGGCGCGGCAGGCGCGCGAGCTGCTCGAGCGGCGCCGCCTCGAGAAGGAGCTGGCCATCGCCCGCGAGATCCAGGCGTCGTTCCTGCCCAAGCGGGCCCCCGAGATCCCGGGCTTCGAGCTGGCCGGCGCCACCCAGCCGCACGACGAGGTCGGCGGCGACTACTTCGACTTCATCCGCGTGTCGGATTCGCGGCTGGGCATCGCCATCGCCGACGTCTCGGGCAAGGGCATCCCGGCGGCGCTCATCATGGCCGGCTTCCGCATGAGCCTGCTGGCCGAGATCCGCAACGAGTTCACGATGCGGGCGGTGATGCGCAAGGTGAACTCGCTGCTCCACGAGAGCACCGAGCGCGACAAGTTCGTGACCTTCTTCTACGGCGTGCTCGACTGGAAGAACCGCGTCCTGAGCTTCTCGAACGCGGGTCACAACCCGCCGCTGCTGCTGCGCGCCGACGGGCGGGCGCAGTACCTGCTCGAGGGCGGCGTGGCGCTGGGAGTGCTACCCGACGCGCGCTACGAGGAGCGGCCGCTGGCGCTGGCGCCGGGCGACGTGCTGGTGCTCTACACGGACGGCGTGTCGGAGGCCGAATCGCCGGCGGGGGAGCAGTTCGGCACCGCCCGGCTCGAGCGCGCGGTCTCGCGGCTGGCGGCCGGCTCGGCCTCGGCGCCGGAGATCCTCAAGGGCGTGGTGGACGAGGTCACGGCCTGGGCGGGGGAGCGCGGCGCCGGCGACGACCTGACGCTGGTGGTGCTGAGGGCCCGCACCGAGTAGGCCGCCGCGGCACCGGGGCGCGGCTTCACGCACTACATGAAGCGCACGGGTCTTGATTCCCCGCTCCATCCTCGGTAAGCTGCGTCATCCCATCGGCATCCCCCGTCCTGGAGCCCTTCCCGTGCGCCACGAATCCGGCCGTCCGAGCCCCCCGCCCCCCGTGCCACCGTCATCTGCCGCCGCCGTTCGCGGCGCCGGGAGGCGGCCGTGAGCGCCGCCGGAGCGCCGCCGGCGGCGAAGACCGGCCGCATCCTCTCGGGCATGCGCCCCACCGGGCGCATGCACCTGGGCAACTACGTCGGCGCGCTGGAGAACTGGGTGCGCCTGCAGGACGCCGGCTGGCGCAACTACCACATGGTCGCCGACTGGCACATGCTCACCACCGGCTACGAGGACACCTCGCGGCTGCAGGCCGACATCCAGGACATGATCCTCGACTGGCTGGGGGCGGGCCTCGACCCGGAGAAGAGCGTCATCTTCATCCAGTCCGAGGTGAAGGAGCACGCCGAGCTGCACCTGCTGCTCTCGATGCTGGCGAGCAAGGCCCGGCTCGAGCGCATCCCGACGCTCAAGGAGCAGATCAAGGACCTGCACCTCGACGAGCAGACCATCTCCTACGGCCACCTCGGCTACTCCGTGCTGCAGGCGGCGGACATCCTGCTCTACAAGCCCACGCACGTGCCGGTGGGCGAGGACCAGGTGCCGCACGTCGAGCTGACGCGCGAGCTGGCGCGGCGCTTCAACTTCGTCTACTGCCAGGACCGCGAGCCGGTGTTCGTCGAGCCCGAGGCGGCGCTCACCGCCTTCGCGCGGCTGCGCGGCCTCGACAACAGCCGCATGAGCAAGTCCGTGGGCAACACCATCCTGCTCACCGACACGCCGGAGGAGATCGCGCGCAAGGTGCGGACGGCCTACACCGACCCGAAGAAGATCCGCGCCACCGACCCGGGGCGGCCCGAGGCCGACCTGACCGAGCTGGACGAGGAGGGCCGCCCGCGGCACGCCGGCTGCGTGGTGTACGAGTACCACCGCAAGTTCAACCCGGCGGGCGTGGACGAGGTGAAGCGCAAGTGCATGGCCGGGGAGCTGCCCTGCGTGCCCGACAAGAAGGAGCTGGCGCGGCTGCTGGGCGAGACGCTGGCGCCCATCCGCGAGCGCCGCGCGCGCTACGCCGCCGACCCGGCGCGGGTGCGCGACATCGTGGCCGACGGCAACCGCCGCGCCCGCGCGGTGGCGGCGGCGACGATGGCCGAGGTGCGCGAGGCCATGCGCCTGCGGCCGACGTGGCTGGAGGGCGGTTGAGCCCGCGGGAGCGCAGGAGCGGGGCGGCCGTGTCGCCGCCCGCGACGGTCCCGGTCGAGCTGACCGAGGCGCCGCCCGCGCCGGCGGAGGCCACCGCGCCCGCCGTGGGTCCGACCCCGCCGGCGACGCCGGCCGCCGCGCCCGGGCGGCAGACCGTCACCATCAAGCTGGCCCGCTTCGAGGGCCCGCTCGACCTGTTGCTCCACCTCATCAAGCGCGACGAGATCGACATCTACGACATCCCGATCGCGCACATCACCCAGCAGTACCTCGGCTACCTCGAGCTCATGCGCATCCTCGACCTCGAGGTGGCGGGCGACTTCCTGGTGATGGCCGCCACGCTCATGCGCATCAAGGCCAAGATGCTGCTGCCGCTGCCCGGGCTGGGGGAGGAGGAGGACGAGGGCGACCCGCGCGAGGAGCTGGTGCAGCGGCTCATCGAGTACCGCCAGTTCAAGGAGGCGGCCGGCACCCTGAAGGGGCGCGAGGAGGACCGCCGCCAGCTGCACGAGCGCGGCATGCTGCCGGGCGAGGACGAGATGGGGCCGCTGCCGCTCGCGCCCGCCTCGCTCTTCGACCTGCTCGACGCCCTGAACCGGGTGATGTCGCGGCTGCCCGAGCAGAACGTCTACGAGGTCCAGGGAGAGGTGTACGATCTGGACGAGAAGATGGCCCTGATCGCCAGCCTGGCCGCCGAGCAGGGCCGCCTGACCTTCGAGTCGCTGCTGCTGCGCTGCCGCGTGCGGCTCGAGATGATCGTCACGTTCATCGCCATGCTCGAACTCATCAAGCTCGGCCGGATCGCGATCGTGCAGACCGTGGAGTTCGGCGAGATCGAGATCCTCTACCGGCCACCGGAAGGAAGTGAGGCCCATGCCGCCCGTGAAGCTCCAGCCCGCGATTGAGGCGCTGCTGTTCTCCTCGGACCAGCCGCTGCCGCTCACCCTGCTCTGCGAGGCGCTCGAGACCGGTCCGGAGGAGGTCAGCGCCGCCCTGCACCGCCTCGGCCAGGAGTACGCCACGCGCGCGGCGGGCGTCGAGCTGCGCGAGATCGCCGGCGGCTGGATGCTGGTGACGACGGCGGAGCAGGCCGAGTGGGTGGGCCGCATGCTGCGCGGCAAGCGCCGCATGCGCCTGTCGCGCGCCGCGCTCGAGACCATGGCGATCATCGCCTACAAGCAGCCGGTCACGAAGTCGGAGGTCGAGGCCATCCGCGGCGTGGACTCGAGCGCCGTGCTCGGCACGCTGCTCGAGCGGAACCTGGTGACCATCCGCGGCCGCTCGAAGGTGGTGGGACGACCGCTGCTCTACGGCACGACCGTGGAGTTCCTCGACTACTTCGGGTTGAAGGACCTGTCCGAGCTGCCGCGCCCCGAGGAGCTGCGCGCGCTGGTCGCGGCCCGCGAGCCCGAGCAGCTCGACATGATGGAGCTCGAGGTGGTCTCGCAGGTGGCCTCGGACCTGGCGGCGAGCGAGGCGGCCCACCCCGACCTGGTGACCCGCCACGAGATCGTGCCGCTGGACCCGGCGGGCGTGGCCGCGTCGGCCTTCGCCGTGGCCAGCGACCTGGCGCCGTCGGACGAGCCGACGCTGAGCGACGCGGCCCCGCCGGCGGCGGAGGCGCGGGAAGCGGCCGAGCCGGATGCCGCGGGATCCGCGCGGGACGAGGGCGCGCAGCGGCCGGCCCGGTTCGTGGACGAGGAGTGAGCATCCGGCTCAACAAGCTCCTGGCGCGGCGCGGCGTGGGAGCGCGGCGCAAGTGCGACCTGCTCATCCGGCAGGGATCGGTGCGGGTGAACGGCCAGGTCGTGCTCGAGCCCGGGACCCAGGTCGAGCCGGAGCGCGACCGCGTGCTGGTGAACGGTCGGCCGCGGGCCGGCGCGGCGGTGTCCCGCTACTACGTGCTGAACAAGCCGGTGGGCGTGATCACCACGCTCGACGACCCGGAGGGCCGCCGCACCATCCGCGAGTTGCTGCCGCCGGGGCCGCGGCTGTTCCCGGTGGGCCGCCTCGACGCGGACACGAGCGGGCTGCTCATCCTCACGAACGACGGCGAGCTGGCGCACCGGCTCATGCACCCGCGCTACGGCGTGGTGAAGACCTACCGCGTGCGCCTCGAGCGCGCGCCCGGCCCCGCGGCCCTGCGCCGCCTGCAGGAGGGCGTGGAGTTCGAGCCCGGCGTGCGCAGCAGCCCCGCGCGCGTGCGCGTGCTCTCCGAGGAGGAGGGGGACGCCCTCCTCCAGATCCAGCTCCACGAGGGGCGCTACCGCCAGGTGCGGCGCATGTGCGAGGCGGTGGGGCTCTCGGTGAGGGCGCTGCACCGCTCGGCCTACGGGCCGCTGCGGCTGGGGCCGGTGCAGCGCGGCATCTGGCGCGAGCTGTCGGAGGACGAGGTCCGCCAGCTGCGTGCGGCCTCGGCCCGGCCGCGACCGCGCAGCCGGACCGGCTACGTCAGCCCGCGCTCGCTGAGTGGGGCGACAGACCGGCTGGCGCGACGGCTGGGCCGCCTCGGCGTGGGAGAGGAGCGCCCGGGGCGGGCGCGCCCGGCGCGCCGACCCACCGCGCGAGCTTCCGAGGAGGCTCCGACGCGCCGCCGGACCGCGCGCCCCGCGCGCCGACCCACCGCGCGAGCTTCCGAGGAGGCTCCGACGCGCCGCCGGACCGCGCGCCC